>JANJUF010000077.1 GCA_024710705.1 Gemmatimonadaceae bacterium
GCTGATCAGCTCGGGCGTCAGCATCCTCGACGGCCTCGAGATCACGGCCAAGACGGCCGGCAACCGCGTCATCTCCGACGCGATCATGGCCTCCCGCGCCTCGATCGCCGGTGGCGACACCATCTCCGCGCCGCTCGCCAAGTCCGGCGTCTTCCCTCCGATGGTGATCTCGATGATCGCGGTGGGCGAGCAGACGGGCGGACTCGACGAGATGCTCTCGAAGATCGCCGACTTCTATGACGAGGAAGTGGATGCCGCAGTGGGCGGACTCCTCGCCCTCATGGAACCGATGATGATCGTGTTCCTCGGCGTGGTCGTCGGCGGCATGGTGGTCGCGATGTACCTGCCGATCTTCGACATGATCAACGCCGCGCAGTAAGCGCTGCTCGCGGGTCGCAGGGACGGGGGAGCCGCGGGTCGGCTCCCCCGTTCGCGTCGCGGGTACTGTCAGGACAAGCACCACAGCAGACGAGAGAACTCCCCGCTGGCCCGCGCCCGTTCCCGGAGCGAACGTACGCCCGTGATGCCGACCCTTTCCTTTCGGCGCGTCCCGCGCGCGGCGGCCCGGTGCGTGATGGCCGTCGCCCTTGCCGCGACGGCGACGTCGGCGCAGCAGGCCGAGGCGACGCGTCCCCCGTTTTCCCTCGGCGAGGCGCTCGAGTATCGCCTCCACGTCGCCGTGGGTGGGAATGTCGGACACGGACAGATGCGCGTCGAAGGACCGGTGGTGGAGCGCGATGTCGTCACCTGGCGACTCGTCTTCGAGATGCACGCCCGGCGCGGTCCCATCAGCGCCACCGACCGGACCATCTCCTGGCTCGATCCCGTGCGGTTCGCCTCCACCCGCTTCGAGAAGACCGAGCGCCATCCGCTCTCGCGCAGCCAAGAGCACGTGCTGATCGACGCGCTCGCCGGAACCTGGCAGGACGGCGAAGGCACACCCCAGCCTCTCGGCGACTCGGCGCCGCTGGACGAGCTCTCGTTCATGTATTTCCTGCGCACCCTGCCCCTCGACCGGGACACCGTGTTCGAGGTTTCGCGTCACTTCGATGACGCACGGAACCCCACCACCATCAAGGTGCTGGGTGAGGAGCTGGTCGAGACCCCGGTGGGGATCTTCCGCACCCGCTTGGTCGAGATGCACGTGAAGGACCCCAAGCGCTATCGCGGCACCGGCATCATCCGCCTCAACATTGACGTCGCCGACTGCCGTGTGCCCGTGCGGATCGTGAGCCGCATGCCAATCCTTGGGACGACCACCCTTCTGCTCACGGGTTGGGTCGCGCCACCTCGGTACCCCGGCGCGATGAGCTGCGACCAGTAGGGTATTCCCCTACCCAGAGGCCATCAGGGGCCTCACCTAAGTTCCGGCTCCTCCCTACTGAAGCACCCGGTTCGCGGATCGATACTCCATGCACGAAGGACGCAGTTCGCGTTCTCGTCACCGAAAGGAGTCTCGAATGTTTGGCACTCGCACCGTCCGTCTGGTCCCCGCCGCCGCGGCACTGCTGTTCCTAGGTGCCTGGCGTCCGGTCGCGGACCCGCTCGCCCTCAAGGAGGGGAGTCGGCTTTGGTTCGAAGGCACCTCGACCGTGCGCGACTGGGACTGCAAGGCCCCGCGCATTGACGCGGTCATCGATGCCGAGGCCAACGCGCCGTCGGCGGTCCTGAACGGTCAGAAGGCCGTGCGCACCGTGCAGCTCACCTTCCCGGTGGCCCAGCTCGATTGCGAGAACCGGACGATGAACGGCCACATGATGAAGGCCCTCAATGCCGAGCGGCACCAGACGATCGTCTTCGCGCTCACCGGCTACGAGCTCACCAAGGCCACCGCCGTCAACGGCACGCTGACCGGCACGCTGGCGCTCAATGGCCAGACCCGCCCCATCAGCGTCGTCGTGACGCTCGCCAATGCCGACGGCGCGCTGCGCGTCACCGGCCGCTACGACCTGAAGATGACCGACTGGGGCGTGGAGCCTCCCCGCCTGATGATGGGGACCCTGCGCGTCGGCGAGACCATCGTTGTCCACTTCGATTTGTTGCTGCAGCCCTGACCGGCGGCTTACCGGTCCATACACCCTGAGGAACCGTCAAATGCTTCGCATCCGCAGTCTCCTGCTTCCTGTCGCGGTCCTTGGCTTCGCGGCGCCGCTGTCGGCGCAGCAGGCACCGGCGGCAACCGATGAGGCGCGCTATCAGCAGCCCATCTCGATTCAGTACTTCCGCGCCACCGATAAGCGCGGCATCAACGTCTTCGAGACCCCGAAGGACGCCGGCGTGGCCTACGATGGCTTCCGCCTCCAGTGGGGCGCGGCCTTCACGCAGCAGTTCCAGGGCCTGCGGCACGAGAACACAGCCGATTCCGTGCCCTCGGCGCCGGGCGGCACGAACAACGTCAACCGGCTCATGACGATCGGGAACGGATTCAACAACGCCGTGGCCAATCTCTACATGCACGCCCAGCTTGCCCCCGGGATCCGGGTGCAGCTCACCACCTACCTCTCGTCGCGCCACCACCCCGAGACCTGGGTGAAGGACGGCTTCCTGCAGGTGGATGAGTCGCCCCTCGACGTGCCGCTCTTCCACTCGATCATGAAGTACACGACCCTCAAGGTCGGGCACTTCCAGGTCAACTACGGCGACTTCCAGTTCCGCCGCACCGACAATGGCAACGCGATGTACAACCCGCTCGTCGGCAACGCGCTCATGGATGCCTTCACCACCGAGATCGGCACCGAAGTGGTGGTGCAGCGCAACGGCCTGCTGGCCGTCGTTGCGGCCACGGGCGGTGAGATCCGCGGTCAGGTGGTTCGCCCCGACGATCGCGCGCCGGCCTACATCGCGAAGCTCGGCATGGACCGCCAGATCAACGACGACCTGCGCGTCCGCCTCACCGGCTCGTACCGGACCACCGCGAAGTCGCTCAGCAACTCGATCTACTCGGGCGATCGCGCCGGCTCGCGCTACTACTACGTGCTCGAGAACAGCACGGCGACGGAAGCGGCGCAGTTCACCTCGGGGCGCATCAACCCAGGGTTCACCAACAAGAGCACCGGCTTCATGATCAACCCGTTCGTGAAGTTCCACGGCGCCGAGTTCTTCGGGATGTACGAGCGCGCCAAGGGCAGCGCGGCCGCCGAGACCAGTGACCGTGAGGTCACGCAGCTGATGGCCGAGGGACTCTTCCGCTTCGGGACGAATGAGAACCTGTACATCGCCGGGCGCTGGAACAACGTGTCGGGCAACCTCGGCGCCACGGCTCCGGACGCCGACGTCGGCCGCCTCAACTTCGGCGGTGGCTGGTTCGTGACCCCCAGCCTGCTGATGAAGCTCGAGTACGTGATGCAGGAGTACGATGGCTTCGTCGCCACCAACATCCGCAACGGCGGCAAGTTCAACGGCTTCATGATCGAGGGTGTGCTGGCCTTCTGAGCCGGCGCCTCGTCGAGGCAGTGGGAGGCGGGGGGCATCCACGTGGTGGGTGCCCCCCGTCCTCCGTCTTCCCACGTCCCACGCGGTATCTTCCACCCATGCGCCTCATACCTCGCAGTGCCCTACTCGCCGCCGTCGCGGCCGTCGCCGCCGCCGGCTGCGCCTCCAGCTCCATGACCGCTGGCGAGCGCCAGGCCTTACGCGTCGCCGCCATCCCCGCGCTCGACTCGGCCCGCCTGATGGCCGACCTCTTCCGGCTCGCGCACGACTCCATGGCCGGGCGCGCCGCGATGACGCCGCAAAACGCCCAGGCACGCGCCTTCCTCGCGGCTGAATTGCGGCGACTGGGCCTGGACCCGGTGAACGGAAGCCACGAGCACCCCTTCGCCATGCCCCGACGCAACAGCCCCGACTCGGTGCGCGGGGTGAACGTCCTCGGCTTGGTGCGCGGCTCGCGGTTCCCCGACCGCGTCCTCGTGGTGAGCGCACACTTCGATCACGTTGGCGTCCGCAACGGCAACATCTACAACGGCGCCGACGACAATGCGTCGGGCACCGCGGCGCTGCTGCAGTTGGCGGCACACTTCCGGGCCAACCCGGCCAGCCACACGATCCTGTTCGCCTTCTTCGACGCCGAGGAGATGGGCCTGCTCGGCGCCCGCGCCTTCGTGGCCGCTCCACCCGTGCCGCTCGCGCAGATCGCCGCGAACGTGAACCTCGACATGGTCGCCCGCGGGGACAACGGCATCCTGTGGGCGGTGGGGACCAACCCCTGGCCTCAGATGAAGCCGATTGTCGAGGCCCTGGTGCCGGCGGCGCCGGTCACCCTGAGGATGGGCTTCGATACCGGCACCGGACGCGACAACTGGACCTCGCAGTCGGACCAAGGTGCCTTCCACGCGCAGGGGATTCCCTTCGTGTACTTCGGCGTCGAGGACCATCCGGACTATCATCAGCCGGGGGACGATCCCGAGAAGGTCAATGGCGGGTTCTATTATGGCGCCGCCCGCACCATCGCGGCGTTCGTGGCGCGGCTCGACGCGGCCGTCGCCGACTGGCCGATGCGCTGAGCGCGGGCGGCGCTTAGGCGCCGCCCAGCAGCGCCTCCACGGCGCGCACCGCAGCCTCGGTGCGCGCCGTGCCCGTTCCGGAGATCTCCACCACCCGCGCCTCGATCGCCGCCAGCGCCTCGCGGAACTGTTGCAGCAACTCCGCCCGGGCCCCCGGCCGATCACGCACGCCGTCCGGCACCCACGACAGGTCGGGGAGGCAGAGCAGGTAGAGGTCGCCGCGCCGTGCGCGCCCCTCGCTGAGGATCCACGCCGGCACCGCCCCATAGTAGTGCCGCGCGTACACCACCGTGCTCACGAGGTCGGTGTCGAGAATGCGCAGCGGAGGCGTGGCGCGCGCCGCAGCGTCGTCGAGTTCCATGGCGAGACGGGCGATGGGTTCCACCGTGGCCGCCGAGAGCGGCGACCGGACGGTCTCGACAAAGCGCCGTGAGGCCTCGGGCACCCACGGGGCATCGAAGCGTGCGCCCAGGACGGCGGCCAGCGTCGTCTTGCCCGTGGACTCCGGCCCGGTCACGACCACCCGTAGCGTGGACATCCCGCTCAGGCCGCCAACCGCGCGCGCAGGCTCCGTCGCCACTGCACGAATCCCAGTGCCGCCAGCACGAAGAACACCACGTACAGCCCGGCCGTGAGCCGCAGCCCCTGCGAGAAGTACATCCCGACGTACACCACGTTCAGCACCAGCCACAGCAGCCAGTTCTCCAGCAGCTTCCGCGTCATCATCCACTGCGCCACGAGGCTCGCCGACGTCGTGGCCGAATCCAACCACGGCAACGCGGCGTCGGTGAATCGCGACAGCCCGAGTCCGAGGATGGCGGTGAGCACCACCACGAGCGCGGCGAGACCCAGCGCGAGCCGGCGCCCCACCCGCGTCACGACCAAGCCGGTGCGCGCCTCCCCGCCGAACTTCCACGCGTACCAGCCGTAGCAGGAGAGCCCGAAGTACACCCCCTGCAGTCCGCTGTTGGCGTAGAGTTGCGCCCGCTGGAAGATCACGAGGTAGAGCGCCGTGTTCACCAGCGCCGTGGGCCAGCTGGCAATGTGCTGCCGCGTGCTGAGCCATACGCTGACGATGCCGAACGCGACGGCGGTGAGCTCGAGGGGATCCATGGCGGAGGGTAACGGCTCCTGGGGGGCGTGGACAAGGCGGCCCGCAGGGAGGTATCGTGCGACGCCTCCTCATAAGGATCCGTCGTGTCGCTGTCCCTCGTGCTCTCCCTTAGCATCGCCGCGGCCGTCCCGGCTGAGGCGTTTCGCTGCGACCTCGATGCGCCGTCGCGCCCCGCGGCCACGCCGGCGCTCCCCAGCGACTCTGCGCTGGTCACCCTGTACGAAGGTGGCGAGACCTGGGAGCGGTTCCTCGCACGGGCACGCGCCCGGCGTGCGCTGTGGCTGCGCAACGCCGAGCTGGGCGGCCTGCCGGCCGATGCCCTCGCCACGGCGCGCGCCCTCCCCGGACGCTGGCGACTCCTGGTGGTGGCCGTGGACGCGTGCAGCGACTCGGTGAACACCATCCCGTTCGTGGCGCAACTGGTGGCCGCGGCACCGGGGCTGGAGATGCGAATCATCTCGCCCGACGCCGGACGCGACGTGATGGCAGGGCGACGGACGCCCGACAGGCGCCCGGCCACGCCAACCGTGGTGGTGCTCGACGAGGCCGGCGTCGAGGCGGGGTGCTGGATCGAGCGTCCGGCCGCCCTGCAGGCCTTGGCAATGGAGGCCCGGGCTGGGGGCGGGACGTCCGCCTTCGCGGCAACCAAGCAGTCGTGGTACGATGGCGACGCCGGCGCCTCGACCGTCCGGGAGATCGTCGCCATCCTGGAGCGGGCCGCCGCCGGAGCGCGGGGTTGTGACGCACCAGGGGGCCCAGCGGGTCAGTAGCACGGGATGCGCCGTTGTCACCCGCGGCGGCCTCCCGCTAGATTGCAGGCTTCACCCAAAACCGGACGATATGGCGAAAGAAGAAGCGATCGAACTCGAAGGGACCGTGAGCGAAGTGCTGCCGAGCGCGACCTTCCGGGTCCTGCTCTCCAATGGGCACGACGTGCTGGCCACCATGGCCGGGAAGATGCGGCGCTTCCGCATCCGGGTCCTTCAAGGCGATCGCGTGACCGTCGAGGTCTCGCCGTACGACCTGAGCCGCGGCCGCATCACCTTCCGACATAAGAACTGAGCGGCGCGCCGGGAAGCAACAGGGGGGCGGATCCAGCGGATCCGCCCCCCTCGTGTGTCCGCCCGCCGGCGCTTAGTGCGCGGCGGCGGCCGCCGCCGGCTTGTCGGGCTTGAGGTACGTCGCCTTGTGCAGCGAGTAGGCGGTCACGTTCGCGACGATTGCGAGGACGATGATCGCCGCGGCGAAACCCCAGCCGAGCTTGTTCGGATCGTACGACTCACCGTTGGCCGACATGCGTGCGGGTCCTCTTCAGGTCGAAGGTCCAGAGAGCCGAATGGTAATGGCGGCAGGGGCGTTCCCGCCACTGGTCCGGGCTAGCGTCCGCGGAACTTCTGCAGGGCGCGGCGATCCTGCTTGGTGGGGCGTCCGGGTGCCGCCTCCATGGCCGGCGCGGCCTTGGTCAGTTGCCAGTGCAGCTTCTCGCGCGCCTCGCGCGAGGCGTCCGTCTCGCGATACAGTCGCTGCGCCTCGGGGGCGGACCCGCGCTTTTCGGCGGTCCCGGCCACGACGAGCACGTGCTCGTACGGCCCGTGGCGCAGCCGCACCTCGTCGCCGGGTCGCACGAGCTTGGCGGGCTTGGCACGGTCGCCGTTCACGTGCACCTTGCCTCCGTCCACCGCGTCGGCAGCAAGCGAGCGCGTCTTGAAGAACCGCGCCGCCCACAACCACTTGTCTACCCGGACCGGGTCGGTCCGGAGGGGAGTCTCCTCGTCGTGCGCTCGCATAGCCAGAAGCTAACGATGGTCGCGCTCGTTGCGCTCGCCGCCTGCGGATCTCCCGAGGAGCGTGCGGCCCGCGAGCAGCAGGCGGCGCGCGGCGCGATGGCGGAGGCCGAGTCCGCCGGGCGGCAGGCGGCCGCGCTGCCTCACACGGGACTGTGGAGCGAGGCCCACGTGATGGACCGGCTGGTGCGCGCCGGAGTCGCCCCCCGCGCCCACGACGGCCCAACGCCCCACACGCCGTGGATGGGCCGGGCCCCGATCGCCCTGCGCGCGGGGGGAGGGGAGGTGTTCGTGTGGATCTACGCCGACAGCGTCGCGCGACGCGCCGTCACCGACGCGCTCGATCCCGACACCGGCGCCCCCCGCGGCACCGTCGCGCCATTCGCGCCACCGCTGCTGTTCGTCACGCAGAACAACCTCGCCGCCGTGATCACCGGAGGCAGCGAGCGCAACATCGAGCGCATCATGCTCGCCTTTCAGGCTGGGCTGCCGGCGGCGCCGTAGGGCCACTCACGGCCTGTGCCGGAACCAGGCATTTTCCTGCGGTTGGAACGTCCGGGCCGCTGCATCCGTACGCGTGCACACGCCCTTCACCTCCTTCCCATCCGGTATGCATCCTCGCTCCTTCGCGCTCCACGTGGCGCTTGCCGCACTCCTCCTCGCCCCGTCGGCCGCCACGCTCCGGGCGCAGGCGAGCTCCACGCGCTTTGCGGTGCCGCTGCACCTCGACCTCGGACTGCCGCAGGGCGAGTTCGCCGACAACGTCCAGATCGCCGGCGGCTTCGGCGGCGGCGTGATGATCGGCATCGCCCGCCACGTGGCGCTCCGGGCCGAACTCGATTTCATGATCTATGGCAACGAGCTCCGCACCTACGAGGTGGATCTCGGGCCCGCCGGCATCGTGGATGTGGATGTCACCACCACCAACGCCATCTTCCACGGCGGAATCGGGGCGCAGCTCGGCACACCTGGACCCCGTCCCGCGCCCTACCTGGGCGGCATGCTTGGCTTCTCGAACTTCGCCACGACGTCGCGGGTGCAGGGCTTCGACAGCAATGACGAACCCATCGAGGCCAACACGAACCTCTCGGACAACACCGTCTCCAAGAGTCTGTACGCCGGATTCTACTTTCCCACCGCGGGCGGGATCTCGTGGGACCTCGGCGTGCGCTACACCTGGAACGGCGAGTCGGTGCGCTACCTCACACGCGGTGATATCGAGGACGACGGCAATGGTGGCGTGACGCTGAACCCGCGGGAGACACGCGCCGACCTGCTGTCCATCCGCCTCGGCATCACCCTCGGCGGTAAGCGACAGTAGTCCGCGGCGCTCATTCGTCGCCCTTCCAGCGGCGGTCGCGCTTCGTGCTCGACCGCCGCTTCTTCGTCTCCAGTCGCGCTTCCTTGGAGCCCCGCGTGGGCTTGGTCTTGCGTCGCACTTTCGGGACGACCAGCGCCTCGCGGACCACTGCGGCGAGCCGACCGAGCGCCAGGGCGCGATTCTGCGCTTGGCTGCGGGTGTCGGCTGCCACCACGCGCAATGCGCCGGCCGAATCGAGCTTGGAGGCGAGCTTCTCCTCCAGCCTCGTACGCTGATCGTCGGAGAGCGCGGTCGAGCGCCGGAGGTTCCAGACCACCTCGACGCGCGTGGAGGTGGTGTTCACGTGCTGGCCGCCCGGCCCACCGGCGCGGCTGGCGCGCACGGTGAGTTCGTGGGCCGGGATTGCCACCCGCGCGTTCACGCTGAGCCGGCCTTCTTCATCCCAAAGTTCGGTTGACGGCACGGGAGAGGACGGAGGTTGTTGCAGAATGCCAGACCAATCGTCACCTTAAAGTCGTTGCGAATTGCAAGACTCGGAGGCTGGCTTGGCACTCGCGGGAGACGGAGCGAACCAGTGGTACCGCGCGGTGCTCGATCCCCGCCGGCTACTCATCTGGATATATGTCGGGCGCCTCGTGGTGGCGAGTGCCAACTTCACGTGGGCGCTCTTGGTGCTGTCGATCTTTGTCAGCCCCTTCAACACCGTGCTCGCCGCCGGCGCCTTCGTGAGCGCCATGGCACTCACGGCCTACTCCTACGTGCGGACGGTCGTCAACCGACGCCGCGCCGGCGCCGGGTTCCTCTACCTCCAGTTTGTCCACGACCTCCTGCTGATCACGGTGGTCGTGCACCTCACGGGCGGTGGCGATTCGCAGTTCGCGGCGCTCTACATCCTCGTGAACGCCATGGCGGCGTTGCTCCTGCCCATCGGGAGCTCGCTGCTCCTCGCCATGCTCGGCAGCGTGCTCTACGTGGGCGACGCGTTCCTCGTGAGCGGTGGCGACATCTCAATGCCGCTCCTGATGCAGCTGGTGGTCTTCGTGCTGGTGGCGGTGGGGACGGGCTATATCGCCGGGCGGCTGCAGGAAGCGGGGCAGGGCCGCGAGCGCCTGCAGGCCGAGCTGGCCAGCGTGCAACTGCGCGCCGCCGACATCCTCGCCAACATCCGCGCCGGCATCATCACGGTGGACGATCTCGGGCGCGTGCTCTACGCCAATCCAGCCGCGTCCACGCTGCTCGGGATTCCCCTCGCCGAGCAGGGCGGTGCGCCGATCCTCGACCGCGTGCGCGCTGTCGCCCCCGACGTGGCCGACGCCATCGTCGCGCAGATCGGGGAACGCCGCTCGAGCGAGCGTTCGGAAGGCACGATGGCCCGCGACGGCCGCACGGTGCCGCTGGCCATCACCACCACCGCCGTGGCCGGCGACCTGCGCCCAGTCGGCGGCGCGACCACAGTCATCCTCCAGGACATCTCCGACGAAAAGCGCGTGGAGGCTCTGCGCCTGCGCGCGCAACGCCTCGAGGCGGTGGCCGAGCTCAGCGCCTCGCTCGCGCACGAGATCAAGAATCCCTTGGCGAGCATCCGCAGCGCCGTCGAGCAGATTGCGCATCGCGAGGCCGCCACGGACGACGAGCGGACGCTCGGAGCGCTCATCACCCGCGAGTCGGATCGACTTTCGCGCCTGCTCTCCGAGTTCCTCGATTTCGCCCGCGTGCAGGCGGCCCGCCGCGACCCGCTCGACCTGCGCGACATCGTGCGGGCCGCCACGGCGCTCGCCGGCACCCACCCGGATCGCGGCGCCGGCGTGGAGCTCGACGTGCAGGTCCCGGAGCAACCGACGCCGCTGTCTGGCGATGAGGACCTGTTGCATCGCGCGTTCTTCAACCTGGTGCTCAACGCCTGCCAGGCCTCGCCGGCCAGCGGCCGCGTGACGGTCTCGTTGCGCCGCGTCTCGGCGTCGGAGCGCCCTCCCGGCCTCCCGTTCGAGGGCGCCGCCTACTGCGTGGAAGTGCGCGACCAAGGCGAGGGCATTTCGCAGGACATCCAGGATCGACTCTTCGAACCCTTCGCCACCACCAAGCCGGGCGGTAGCGGACTGGGACTGGCGATCGTGCATCGCGCCATCGAGGCCCACCGGGGCGTGATCCTCGTGGACAGCGACGGCGGCGGCACGCGCTTCTCCGTGCTCCTGCCCGCCGAACAAGACCTCACCGGAGTGCCCACGTGACCGACGCCGTCCGCCGTCCGACCATCCTCGTCGTGGATGATGAATCGGGCATCCTGCAGACCCTCGAGATCCTCCTGCGCGCCGAAGGATTCGAGGTGCACACCGCCCAAGGCGGGAAGGCCGCGCTCGAGCGCATCCCGCAGCTGACGCCCGACATCATCCTCTCGGACGTGCGGATGCCGCAGGTCAGCGGCGTGGAAGTGCTGGCGGCGGCGCGCGAGCACGACGCCGAGGTGCCGGTCATCCTGATGACGGCGCAGGCCACGCTGCAGACGGCCATGCAGGCGGTGAACGCGGGTGCCTTCTATTACATCCAGAAGCCGTTCCGGAACGACGAGCTGCTGGCGATCCTGCGTCGCGCCGCTGAGCATCGGGCGCTGCGATTGGAGAACCGTTCGCTCAAGAAGGAGATCAAGCGGCGCGACCGCCGCGGCGGCTCGGGGCCGATCGGGGCGCACCGCGCCTGGCTGGACGTGCTGAGCCTGGCCGAGGCCGTGGCGCATACCGAATCCACGGTGCTCATCACCGGTGAGTCGGGCACCGGCAAGGAAGTGGTGGCCCGCTACATCCACGACCTGTCGCCGCGCGCCGACCACACGTTCCAGTCCATCAACTGCGGCGCACTTCCCGAGGGCCTGCTCGAGAGCGAGCTCTTCGGCCACGTGAAGGGCTCCTTCACCGGTGCCAGTCGCGACAAGGAAGGGCTCTTCACCGCCGCCGCTGGCGGGACCTTCTTCCTCGACGAGATCGGGGAGACCACACCCGCGACGCAGGTGAAGCTCCTGCGCGTGCTGCAGCAGCGCGAGGTGATTCCCGTCGGCGCCACCGAGGCGCAGCCGATCGACACCCGCATCATCGCGGCCACCAATCGCGACCTCGAGGAGGAGATCAAGCGCGGCACCTTCCGCCGCGACCTGTTCTACCGCCTGAACGTCATCGCCCTGCATCTGCCGCCCCTGCGTGAGCGTCGGGAGGACATCCCGCTGCTGGCCGAGTCGTTCCTGCAGCGCGGGGCGTCGCAGCGCGGGGAGGACCCGAAGCGCCTGAGCGACGAGGCGGCGGCGATCCTGCTGAACTATTCCTGGCCCGGCAACGTACGCGAGCTCGAGAATGCACTCGAGCGCGCCCTGATCCTCACGCTCGGTCCGGTAATCGCGCCAAGCGCACTGCCGGAACGCATCACCGAACGGCGCAGCGAGCCGCTGGTTGCTGAACGGGCCGCCGCCAACCCCACGCTCGACGTGGTGGAGAAGGCCTACATCATGTGGGTGCTGCAGAGCGAGCAGGGGAACAAGACGCGGGCCGCCGAGGTGTTGGGGATCGATCCCTCGACCTTGCACCGCAAGCTGGCCCGCTACGGGGTGGACGCGTGAACGGGGGGGTCGATCGCCCCCTCGTGCGCGCGTCGATGGTTGCGGCCCTCGCGACCTCGGCGACGGCGTTCGCGCTGATGACGACGGACCTCATCGGATTCTTCTTCGATGACGCGATCTACGCGCTGGTGGCGAAGTCGATCGCCGAGGGGAAGGGGTTTGTGTACCCGCACCTTCCCGGTGAGCCGGCCGCCATCCACTATCCGCCGCTCTGGTCGCTGGTGCTCTCGCTCGGGTTTCGATTGGGGCCGGAGTTCCCGTACAATGCGGGGTGGCTGCGGATGATCAACCCGCTGCTGGTCGGCGTGGCCGCATACCTCGCCACGGTGTTCGTTGCGCGGCAACTCGGCCTCCGCCCCGTCGTGGCGGCGGCGCTGACCCTGCTTGGGTTCCTCAGCATCCAGGTCCAGTGGCTGGTGAACACGCTGCTCTCGGAGACGCTCTTCCTGGTCCTCTGCTTCGCGGCCTGGCTGATCGCGGAGCGGGCGCGCGCGACGGCGCGGACCTCGCTGTGGGTCCTGACGGGCTTCGTGGTCGGACTCGCGATCCTCACCCGCACCCTCGGCGTCGCGTTGGCGGGCGGAGTGGTGCTCACCTTGTTGTGGGAGCGCCGGTGGCGCGAGACCGGCTGGTTTGCCGGCGCGGTGATCCTCACGATGTTGCCTTGGCAGATGTACGTGGCGCGCACGGCGCCGGACTTTCCGGTGGAGATCCTCGGGGCGTACGGCCCCTATTTGGACTACGTGCTCGGCGGCTACCGTGAGGCGGGACTCGGCTTGGTGCTCGAGGTCGCGCGCAAGAACCTCATCGAGACCTGGCAATTCCTCGGCGTGCCGTTGCAGCCCTTCGGTGGGGTGGCGTGGCGGGGCTGGCTCGTCATCCTGGCTGGGATCCTCGCGCTGGCGGGCGTGGTGGGGATGTTGCGGCGTCCGGCGCTCCGCCCCTTCGTGCTCGCCATCGTGCTCTATTCGGGCGCGGTGGTTGTCTGGCCCTTCCAAGTGGAGCGCTTCCTGTGGGCCATTTGGCCGTTGTACGTGATGCTGGTCGCGGCGGGGGCGCAGGCGCTCTTGGCCTGGCGGCCGCAGCGCGCCGCGCGCGCGCTCCACGCAACGGTGTGGGCGGTCGGAATCACGCTGGCGGTGGGGCATGTCGCCTACAACGCCAACGGCATGCGCAAGGACCACATCGGCAAGGCGCCCGAGGTGCTCGCGTATCGCAACCTGCGCGTCGTGCGCTACGTGAACTCGCGCGAGGACCTGCACGGCAAGGTCATCGCCGCCGACGTCGCCCCGATGGTCGCGCTCTATACCGGACAGATGGTGGTGCCCACCGGGGACCTCAAGGTGGAGGACCACCTGCGTGCGCCGACGATTCCGGAATCGGCCGACCGCCTGGAGCGCATTGACGCGCGGTATCGCCCGGTGGCCTATGTGTTCCTGCGCGCGCCGGGCCTGGCGCGCGCTTTGCAGGCCGCCACCTTCGTCGAGGGCCGAGTCTTCGCGGAAGTCCCCTCAGGCGACGATTCGATCCAACTCTTCCTCCTGCAGACACCATGACCCTGCTCTCCGACGCTTCCGGTGCCCGCGCGCGGCGCGGCACGCCGCTCCCGAAGGACGACCTCGTGCTCTCGGTGCTGATGCCGGTCTTCAATGAGCGCAACACGATCGAGCTGATCCTCGACGCCGTGCACGCCGTGCCGGTGCGGAAGCAGGTCATCTGCGTGGATGACTGCTCCACGGACGGCACCGCTGATATCCTGCGACGGCTCCACGCCGAGGGACGGATTGACCTCCTGCTCACCCACGCCGAGAATCGCGGGAAGGGGGCGGCCATTCGCACCGCGCTGGGGGCGAGCTCCGGCAACGTGGTGATCGTGCAGGACGGCGACCTCGAGTACGATCCCGCCGAGTGGCCGGTGCTGTTGGCGCCAATCGTGGATGGGCGCGCCGACGCCGTCTTCGGCTCCCGCTTCCTCGGCGGTCCGCATCGCGTGCTCTACTACTGGCACTCGATGGGCAACCGCGTGCTGACGACCTTCAGCAACATGATGACCAACCTCAACCTCACGGACATGGAGACCTGCTACAAGGCGATCCGTGGGGACCTCGCCCGCTCGCTGCGGCTCTCGGCCGATCGCTTCGGATTCGAGCCCGAGGTGACGGCGCGCCTCGCCCAGGCGGGGGCGCGCATCTGGGAGGTGCCCATCTCGTACTCCGGGCGCACCTACGCCGAAGGGAAGAAGATCGGGTGGAAGGACGGCGTGGCGGCCTTCTGGCACATCACGCGCGCCCGCCTCACCCGATGAACCAGCACGCCGTCGCGCCCGCGCGCGACCACGGCGGCCGGCCGGCGCTGGGTTGGAGCCTCGTGGCCGTGGTGGTGGCGGCGTTGGCGGCGTCCATTGTCGGACTGTCGAACGGATTCGCACTCGACGACATCCCGATGGTGGTGGAGAATCCGCGGTTGCGCACGCTCGACGATCCGGCGGCTTTCTTCCGTGGCGCCTATTGGAATGTGCCGGGCATCCAGGCCGCCGCCTGGCGTCCACTCTCGTTGCTGGCCTTCGCCGTGCAGTGGGTGGTGGGCAGCGGATCGGCGGTCGTCTTTCACGCCACGAGCATCGCGTTGTACGCGCTGGTGTGCGTGGCCGCCCTCGCGCTGCTCCGCCGCCTGCTCCCACCGACAGCCGCGCTCGCGGGCGCCCTGCTGTTCGCCGTGCATCCGGTGCACGTCGAATCGGTGGCCAATGTCGTGGGGCAGGCGGAGCTGTGGGTGGCGCTGTTCGCCATCACGGCCTGCGCGATGTATCTGCGCGAGCGCGCCAACGGCCGACTCGGCACGGCGACCATTGCCGCCATCGGCGCATGCTACGCACTGGCGCTGGGGTTCAAGGAACACGCGCTGGTTCTCCCCGGACTGCTCGTGGCGGCCGAAGTGCTGGTCGTGCGGTCGCGCCGCGCCGTGGACGCCGAGGAGCGGCTCAGGGTTCGCGCGCTGGTGTACGTGCTCTCGATCGTGGCCGCCGCGTGGTTCATCGTCCGGGTGGACGCGGTCGGTGGGGTGTCAGCGGGACAGGCCCACGCGGCGCTGCTGCATCTCGACCTCGGCGAGCGTGCCTGGGTGATGCTGGCCCTGGTACCCGAGTTCGTTCGGCTCTTCCTCTGGCCGGTGGCGCTCTACGCCGATTACGCCCCGCAGTTGGTGCCGGTGCTCCCCGAGCCGTCGTGGGCGCACCTGCACGGTGCGGCCTGGCTGGTGGCTTGGGCGGTGGCGCTGATCGCGGCGTGGCGACGCGCACCGGCGGTGGCATTCGGACTATTGTGGCTCCCCGTGACGCTGCTGTTGGTGGCCAACGTCGTGGTCCCCACCGGGATCCTCCTCGCGGAGCGCACGCTCTTCCTGCCGAGTTTTGGCGTGGTGGTGTTGCTCGCCGCGCTGGCCGGGCGGGCGATGGACGTCGTGGCCCAGCGCCCGCGTCCGGAGCAAGTTCTGGCCATCGGCGCCGGCGCGTCGCTGCTGGTCCTCGCCGCGTCGCACAGCGCCGAGCGCACCGCGGCGTGGAAAGACAACTTCACGTTGGTGATGACCCTCGTCACCGACGCACCGCGCGCGGCGCGCGGGCAGTTCTGGCTCGGCGACGAGTTGATTCGCCAAGGGGAGTTGGCGTCGGGCGAGACCGCGCTTCGGCGCGCCATGCAACTCTGGCCGGAGTACCCGGCCGTGCCGCTGGCGCTGGGGATCACCTACCACACGCACGGCCAGTGTGGCCTGGCGGTGGAGCTCTATCGCCGCACACTGGCGCTGGATTCCACCAACGCGGCGGCCCACTTCGGATACGCCAGCTGCCTGCTCACGCTCGGCCGCTTCAGCGACGCCCGGATGGCGTCGTTTCGCGGGGCGGCTGTGGCTCGGGCGAGCACCGCCTACCGCTTCGTGCTCTATGCGGCGGACTCGGCACTGGCGGCCAACGACTCCATATACGGCAACAATTGGTATCTGCGGCGGGCGGCCGGTGGCGACTTCGGGGTGTCTTCGGTCTCCGGTGCTGCGCCCGCCGATGCCCAAGGGGCGATGGGGACTGCAAGAGATAAGGCGATTCGCGTCCCATAGCCCCGGAGGCCGCGGTGCAGGGAATACCTAAACCGTTTACAATCAATGTGTTACGGCGCCGGAATATCGTGGTATGTAACTTGCCGAACCATAGCTCGTCATCCGTCGGTCCCCAAGCAGTCCACTTCCCCACTCGCAGGAGTTTCTGAATGCTGCAGAACAAGAAGGGCTTCACCCTGATCGAGCTTCTGATCGTCGTCGTGATCATCGGCATTCTCGCCGCGATCGCGATCCCGAAGTTCGCGAACACGAAGGAGAAGGCGTACATCGCCTCCATGAAGGCTGACCTCCGTAACCTCGTGACCGCTCAGGAAGCCTACTTCTCTGACGGCGCGGTGTACGCCAACAGCCTCACGGCCCTCGGCAACAACTACGCCTCGTCCACGGGCACCAGCGCCATGGCCATTGCTGCGAACAGCGGCCTCGGCTGGTCGGCGATCATCTCGCACACTGCGACGACGGTCACCTGCCGCATCGGCGTGGGCACGAACGTGACCTCGCCGGACGGCGAGGGCGAGCCGGTCTGCCAGTAAGCAGATTGTCCTGATGGAAGGCGCGGGCCGCGCGCAGATCGCCCGGCCCGCGCTGTTTTCCCACCATCGGCGTGGCGAAGGTGACGGACGGCGCTGCGACGCGCCTATCCTCGCGCCATGCCTGCTCGTCCCGCCCTCTCGCTCGTCGAAGTCCTCGTCGCGACGGTGCTGCTCGCAATCGGGATCTGCGGGACGGTTGCCAGTCTGGCGGCGGCCGAGCGACTGCGCGCCGACGCCAACCGTCGCGAGCGGCTCGCCGCCGCCGTCAATGCCCGCCTCGCTTGGTTCGACGCGGTCGGCTGCACGACCGGCGCGAGCAGCGGCGCCGCCATCTCGGCCGACGGCGTCACGGTCACGTGGACGCTCGGGGCATTCGATGCCGACTCTGTCCGGGGCGTTGCCATTGACGCGGCGCACGGCGTAGGGCGCCGTGCCCTCCACCTCTCGATCGCAACGAGGCGACTGTGCCGCTGAGGGCCCGGCGGCGAGGCTATCTCCTGGCGGAAGCGCTCTGTGCGCTGGCCCTCTTGGGCCTGCTGGCCGCCGCCGCGGCCCTCGTACTCTCCGGTGCACGCCGTGCGCTCAGCGAGCGCGAGCGCCGTGACACTGCCGTGCGCAGCGAGCGGGAGACGGTGGAGATCCTCGAACGTTCGCTGTGGGCCGGCGATGGCGTCATCCTCCGCGGCGACACGGCCGTGGAGTTCGACCAACTCATGGGAACTAGCGTGCTGTGCGGCGTCGAGCCCCGCGCGATCTACCTTCCGCTCCCATCGGGCGTTGGTGGCTCGCTGACGCAGTGGCTGCAGTCGCCGATGGCCGACGATGTCGTCGCGGTGCGACGGGAATCGTCCGACGAGTGGTGGTACGCGACCATTGACTCGGTGCAGGAGCGCGCGGTTGTCGAGCCCTGCGGCGCGGCGGCGGGCTGGCGTCCGTCGGGGGCGGCCGTGCTGCGGATCTCCCTGTGGGAGGAGGTGCCCGACGTTCTCCCGTCGGGCGCCGCGGTGCGGCTGCTCCGGCGCGGGCGCTTCACGCTGTACCACGCCGGGGGAGGGGCCTGGATGCTCGGATGGCGCCGCTGCCATCCCTGGCTCGAGGTGTGTGGTGCAGTCCAACCAGTGGCAGGTCCGCTTCGGACGCCTTCGGCCCGTGGGCTGCGGTTTGAATCCGCCGGCTCGCCCTCGCGTCTCGAGATCCAAGTCACGGCGGTCGAGGGGCGTGGTGCGCAGGGGACGGTCTACTGGTGAGGCGGGCTCGGCGCGGTGTGGCGCTTCCGCTGGTGATCTTGGTGCTCGCGGCGCTTGGCCTTCTGGCCGCGCTGGGGCTCTCCGACGCGCTGATGTCCTCGCGCGTGGCGGCGCTCGCGGAGGATCGGGTCCGGGCGCAGGGCGCAGCGCTCGAGGCGCTGCCGCTTCTCCTAGTGCCGCCAGATCTCCCCTGGCTCTGCCTCCAACCGCCGAGCACCGCCGTGGCTGCCGTGGTGTCCACACCGTCGGGAGCCCGCGTCGAGCTGCGGTGGTGGACTGTGGCCCCAGGTCGGGTCCGCGGCGAGGTCACCGGGCTGGGCAGATCGGGGGCCCGTCATCGGCGTCTGGCGGCCCTGATTCCGGACTCGTTGCCCGCGGATCCAGCCGAGCCCGGCTGCCCGGCGGCAAGGGCGCTCCGCCCAGCCGGGACGGGCTGGCTGATGCCCCATCCGGAGGGGTAAAGCGGTGCCGGACGTTACCTTGCGGACGACCTGCTCGTGTATTGTCGCAGGACGCACCTTTGGTTGGCATTTGCTGTGCATTGACCCCGACCCGGCCCGCCCGCAACTTTGGCGGCCCGAGCCTCTCAGTCTCCGCAGGACGCCCACGGGAACACCATGGCGCTATTCGGTCGCAAGAAGACATCGGTCGGTCTCGACATCGGTTCCGGCCTCATCAAGGTGGCCGTGGTCGACCATTCCAAGGCCCAGCCTGAACTGGTCCGGGTGGCCATCACGCCGTTGCTGGCGGATGCGATCGTCGAGGGCGAGATCATGGACCCCGGCATCGTCGCCGACGCGATCACGGCCTGCCTCCAGGAGGCGGGGGTGACGGCGAAGGATGTCGTGACGGCCGTCGGCGGTCGCGACGTCATCATCAAGAAGATTCAGATTGAGCGCGTGAAGGAGGCCCAGGCCCGCGAGCTGATGCGCTGGGAGGCCGAGCAGCACGTGCCGTTCGATATGGAGTCGGTGGAACTGGACTTCCAGATTCTCGACCCCGAGGGCAGCGACCCCGAGATGAACGTGCTGCTCGTGGCCGCCAAGCGCGAGCTGATTGAGGGCAAGGTCCGTGTGTTGACCGACGCCGGCATCAATGCCGTGGCGGTGGACGTGGACGCTTTCGCCCTGCACAACGCCTTCGAATTGAACCACCCCGAGGCGATGACGGGCACGGTGGCGCTCGTCAACATCGGCCACGAGGTGACGAACGTGAACATCGTGGAGGAGGGAGTGCCGATCCTCACCCGCGACCTGCCGACCGGCACGCGCCGCATGAAGGAAGACCTGCAGCGCGAGCGCGGCCTTGGTTCGGACGAGGCCGATGCGCTACTGAAGGGGTTTGACCGTTCGGAGCACCTGGATGCGGTGCTCGAGACGCGCGGCGAGGAGATCGCCGTGGGGGTCGAGCGGGCGGCGGCCTTCCTGGCCTCGTCCTCGCGCTCGGGGGGCGGCCTCAGCGCCGTCTTCGTGTGCGGCGGCGGCTCGCGCGCGCCTGGCCTCATCGATGTGCTCGCCGATCGCTTGCGGCTTCCCGTGCAGGCGGCCAACCCTCTCGCCAACCTGGTCGTGCGTGACGGGGCTTTCGAGTCGTTCGTCACGGACGAGGTGGCGCCCCTGTTGATGCTTCCGCTGGGTTTGGCCCTGCGGAAGCCTGCCTGATCGAGCGGACGAGCCCATGATTGAAATCAACCTCCTCCCTGGCGCGCGGAAGAAGACGCGAGCGTCGAAGGGTGCCTCCATTGACTTCGGGGCGCTCCTCGGCGGCCTGACTTCGCGCTTCAAGGATCCCTGGCTGCTCGTAGCCGTGGCCGGCATGGCGCTGGGCCTGGCTGCGACCGGCGCGATGTTCTTCCTCCAGCAGCGTGAACAGGCAACGCTGGCGGAGCAGCAGCGGGTGGCGGTGCAAGACTCGACGCGCTACGCCGCGGTCCTGTCCCAGCGGCGCGCCGCCGAGCTGGCGCGCGACTCGATCCTCCGCCAGATGGCCGTGATCTCGGCCATCGATGGCGACCGGTTCGTGTGGCCGCACATCATGGACGAAGTCAGCCGCGCGCTGCCGACGTACACGTGGCTGCGCTCGCTCGTGCAGACCAGCTCCACGGCCGCGGTGCCGCCGGAGGCGGTCGCCGCCGGGGCGGTCCCTCGCCTGACCTTCCGCCTCATCGCGTACACGGTGGACATCCAGGCGGTGACCATCTACATGAAGCAGCTCGAGGCCTCGCCATTCATCGAGAACGTGACGCTCGGCGTCTCCGAGACGGCGGTGGCCGATGGCAAGGAAGTCCATCAGTTCCAGCTCGACATGATGTACCAGAAGCCGGATTCGACCGCGATCCGCACTGTGCCCCTCTCGATCGCGGTGAGGTGACCCATGGCCGGACTGCCGACTAACCAGCGCGACCAGACGATGCTCGTGGTCGGGATCCTCGGGATCCTGATTGCCGGTGCGTACTGGTACCTCGTCTACACCCCGAAGGCCGACGAACTCGGGACCCTGCGCACGCAGGTCGAGCGCCTCGACGCCAGCAACCAGCGCGCCAAGGCCTTGTTGGCCCGCGGTACGGTGGAAGAACTGCGGGCCGAAGCCGAGCTGCTGCAGAACAACCTCGACCTCATGCGCACGCTGATCCCGGCGGGGAATGAAGTGCCGGCCCTGCTGGACCAGATTGTGGGTGCCGCGCGCCGCACGGGGATGGAGCAGCAGAGCTTCGTGCCAGGCGCGACGGTGCAGGGCGAGGTGTTCGACACCTATCGCTATCGGATGGCGTTCTCCGGCAACTACCACCAGATCGGCGAGTTGCTGACCGCCATCGGCTCGTTGCGGCGTATCATCGCGCCGGTGAACCTGACCCTGAACCCCTCGACGGCCGTGCGAGCGGCGAACGCCCCGCCTGGGGAGCAGCTGCTCAGCGTGAACTTCGACCTCCAGACCTACGTGCTGCGCACGGCGCCGCCGAGTAACGGGAGCACGCCATGACGCGTCGCGCGATCACTCTCCTCGTCCTCGCCGCCGTGGCTGTTCCGGTCATCGGCTTGGCCCAGGGACGTCGTGGGGCGCCGGCACCGGCGGCCCCCGTCACGATCAACACCGAAGGCTTGTTGCGCGACTCCGCCGGCAACGTCATCCTGCGGCGCGAAGTGTACACCTATCCGTCTGCTGGGCGCCGCGACCCCTTCGCGTCGCTCATCGCATCGGGCGACATCCGCCCCCTGCTGTCCGACCTCGTCATCGTGGCGATCTCGCTCGATCCGACCGGTCGGAATTCCGTGGCGACCCTGAAGGACGCCTCGACGAATGAACTGTACCGCGTGCGGAATGGGTCGGTGTTCGGCCGCATGCGGGTGACAGCGATCCGCCAGCGCGAGGTCGGCCTGGCGATCGATGAGTTCGGATATACTCGACAGGAAACGCTGTCGATCACTGTTCCCACCCGTGGAGGAAGGACGCCATGAGGCGCAATCGTATGCTGGCCCCGGTCGTGGCCGGCGCACTCCTGTTCGGCGCGACGGTCGCCGGTGCGGCGCCTGCCGCGCGTGCGGAGGCCACCGCGACGGTGACCGCCGTGACCGTCGTCCCCGGCGCTGGCCGCGCGGACGTCGTCCTGACTTACGAGGGGGTCGTCGCCGTCAGCGACTTCACGCTCGAGAATCCCAACCGCATCGTCGTGGACCTCAAGGGCGCCACGATGAACCTCCGTTCCCCGGCCTATGATCGCGTCAACCGGGCCGGCATCCGCAACGTGCGCCTCGGCCAGTTCGAGATGGACGTCGTCCGGCTCGTGCTCGACGTGGATTCGCCGCGCGAGTACGAGGTCATCGTCGGCGATGGGGTGATCCGTATCAGCGTCCGTGGCGCCGATGATTTCGCGCCGTGGTCGGCCGGAACGATCGCCACGCGCACGACGCCCGCCGAGGCACCGATGGTGGCCGAGGCGTTCATCGAGCCCATCCGCCAAGCGCAGCGCCTCGAGCAGCCGCGTATCACGTTCACGATCGCGGACATGGATATCCACGACGTGCTCGCGCACTTCTCCGGATTCTCCGGCCGCACCTTCGTCACCGGCAGTTCGGTGCAGGGCCGCGTGCGCTTCACCGAGATCGTGAACCAGCCGTGGGACATCGCGCTCTCCAAGATCCTGCAGGCCAACGGCCTGCAGGCCATGGAGGACTCCACGGGCATCATCACGATCGACAGCTATCAGAACCTCGCCCGCCGCGTCGCCGCCGAGCCGCTCGTCACGCAGCTCGTCGTCGTGAACTACGCCAAGGCGGCCAACCTCGCCACCACCATCCGCGCCCTCATCGCCGCCTGCTCGTCGGGCTCGGTGGGTGCCGAGGCCACGGTGGTGGACGCCGCCGCCGGTGACGCCGGTGCCCCCGCCGCGGCCGGTGCCGTCCCGCAGACGAATACCACCTGCGGCCGTGGCGTGGTGACGCACGAAGAGAAGACCAACACCCTGCTCATCACCGAGACGGTCTCGCGCCTCCCGGAGATCGTCAGCTACGTGCGCGACCTCGATGTCCGTACGCCGCAGGTGGCCATCAAGGCCAAGATCATCGCCGTGGACCGTACCGCGACCGAGGAACTCGGCCTGAGCTACGACTTCGGCTCGCCGACCAACTACAGCAATGCCCTCGTGCCCCGCGGCACGCCGGGTGAGTTCCAGGTGGACCTCGGCGGCGATGCCTTCATCGGCGTGGCGAACTCGAACCGCAGCTTCGCCCAGACCGGCGCGCTGAATCTCATCTACAACGTCGTCGTCGGCGGCAACAGCATCACGGCCTTCCTCGACGCCCTCAGCGCACAGAACCTCTCTGACGTCCAGGCCGAGCCCAGCACCACGACCATCGACAACCGCAAGGCGACGCTCTTCGCCGGTACCGAGATCGCGTTCCTCCTGACGCCGCCCGCCATCCCGGGGCAGATCCAGGCCATCGCGCCGGTCATCCAACGGCAGAAGGTGGGTATCACGCTTGAAGTCACGCCCCACGTGACCGCCAATCGCCAGATCTCCATGGAGATCAACGCCATTCAGCAGTCGCTGCTGGGCGTGACGGTGGCCGGTCCCGAAATCTCCGAGCGCCAGGCGACCAACGAAGTGCTCGTCGGCGACGGTGAGACGGCGGTAATCGCCGGCCTCACGCAGACGCAGGTCACGCGCTTCGAGGCTGGAGTGCCGTACCTGATGAAGCTCCCGTTCATCGGCCGCCTCTTCAGGGAAACCCGCGTCGTGGAGCGCAAGCAGGACCTCCTCATCCTCGTCACCCCGCACATCGTGGACGAGGGCGAAGTGGTGCGCCGTCCGGAGAACTGATCGGGCCGTCGCACCCCGCACCCCGCATCACCCAAGCGCCCGGCGATATCTTTCGCCGGGCGCGTGCTTCTTCCGTCTTCCGTCTTCCGTCTTCCGTCTCCCAATTGCCCCGCCTCACATTCCACACCGCAGGTGAGTCCCACGGCCAGGCCCTCATCGCACTGGTCGAGGGACTCCCTGCGGGGGTCCCGCTCCTCGCCGCCGATATCGACGCCGAACTCGCCCGCCGACAACAGGGCTACGGGCGCGGACGGCGCATGGTCATCGAGACGGATCGCGTCGAAATCCTCGGCGGTGTCCGCGCCGGCGAGACGATCGGTGCGCCCATTGCCCTACTGATCCGCAACAAGGACTGGGCGAACTGGGAGGCCATCATGGATCCCGCGCCTCGTCCCGAGGACGACACCCCCGAAGGGCGCAAGCGCCAGGTCACGCGGGTGCGCCCGGGGCACGCCGACCTCACCGGGCTGCTCAAGTACGATCGCGACGACGCGCGCGATATCCTCGAGCGCGCCTCGGCGCGGGAGACCACCGCGCGGGTCGCCGCGGGCGCGGTGGCGCGACGGTTCCTCGCCGAGTTCGGCGTGCGCGTGGGAAGCCACCTCGTGCACTTGGGCGGCGTGGATGCCGAGCGCCCTGCCGTGATGCCCGCCGACCTCAACGCCGCCGCCGACGCCTTCGCTCTGCGCTGCCTCGACCCGCGGGCCGAGCAGGCGATGATCGCCCGCATCGACGCGGCCAAGGCCGACGGGAACACCCTGGGGGGCATCTGTGAGGTCGTGGTGGATGGGCTGCCCGTGGGGCTCGGCGCGCACGTGAGCTGGGACCGCAAGCTTGATGGGCGCTTGGCCGCCGCCATTTGCTCCATTCCGGCCGTGAAGGGGGTGGAGATGGGCATCGGATTCGCCGCGGCGCGCATCACCGGCGCCGAGGTGCACGATGAGATCGAGCCGGCCCCGGGAAATCCGCGCACCGGGAACGTGCGCCGCCGGACCAACCGCGCCGGCGGGCTCGAGGGTGGCATGACCACCGGCGAGCCGCTGGTGCTGCGCGTGGCAATGAAGCCCATCTCCACGCTGATGCGCCCCCTCGGCACGGTGGATACGCGCACCGGGGATCCCGCTGCGGCGGCCGCCGAGCGCTCCGACGTCACCGCAGTGCCGGCGATGGGGGTGATTGCCGAGGCCATGGTTGCCCTGGTGCTCGCTGATGCATTCCTCGAGAAGTTCGGTGGCGACTCGCTCGAGGAAGCGCGACGCAACCACGACGCGTACCTCACGCGCGTGGCCGAGCGGCTCGGCTGAGCGCGCGGGGCGTGGTCGTCGCGGACGGGCTGGCCCGCATCGTCCTCGTGGGGCTGCCGGGGGCAGGGAAGAGCACCGTCGGGCGATTGGTCGCCGAGCGACTCGGCTGGGACTTCGTGGATCTCGACGCCGAGATCGAGCGGAGGATCGGGCGCGCGATCGCCGCGCTGTTCGCCGAAGTGGGGGAGTCGGGTTTCCGTGACTTGGAATCCGCGGCTACCACCGCGATGGCTGCGCGACAGCGTGTGGTGATTGCCACCGGAGGGGGTTGGGTGGAGCGTCGTTCGAACTCAGACGCCGTCCGAGCTGGTGCGATGACGGTCTTTCTTCGGGTGTCTCCCGCGGTGGCGATGGCTCGCTTGGGCGCCGATGGAGGGGGGCGCCCCCTGCTGGCCACCCCCAAACCGGAGAAAGCGCTCGGGGAACTTTTGGCGCGCCGTGAGCCTATGTATCTGCAAGCGCAGCATACGGTTAGCGTAGATTCGCTGTCGCCCGCCGAGCTGGCCTCTTCTATAGTTGCGCTTGCCTGCGATTGGAACGGGGACTAGGATGACCTCCCTGTTCAACCCGCCGCACTGGAATAATGGCCACGACCAAGCGCACGACCGCCAAGAAGGCGACCAAGAAGAAGGCAGCCGCCAAGAAAGCCGCCCCCAAGGCGCGCAAGAAGGCTACTGAGCCCGAGCTTCCGCACGACGAGGAAGCGGCGCGTTCGGCGGCTGGCAAGTCGTTGGTGATCGTCGAGTCGCCGGCCAAGGCCAAGACCATCGGGAAGTACCTGGGCTCCGCCTACGCCGTGAAGGCGACGGTGGGGCACATCCGTGACCTGCCGGTGAAGAGCATCGGCATCGATACGGAGCACGGGTTCGAGCCGGAGTACGTGACGATCCCCGGGAAGGAGAAGACGGTCGCCGAGCTGAAGAGTGCGGCCAAGACGGCCAAGGCCGTGTTCATCGCGACCGACCCTGACCGCGAGGGGGAAGCGATCGCCTGGCACGTGGAGCAGCAGATCAAGGGGAAGTCGGCGCCGCCGATCAAGCGCGCGCTCTTCTATGAAATCACCAAGGACGCCGTCTCCAAGGCCCTGTCCGAGGCGCGGGCC
Source organism: Gemmatimonadaceae bacterium (assembly GCA_024710705.1). GTDB lineage: Bacteria > Gemmatimonadota > Gemmatimonadetes > Gemmatimonadales > Gemmatimonadaceae > Pseudogemmatithrix. The sequence goes on from JANJUF010000077.1 coordinate 25,936, forward strand.
ATCGACAGCAAGAAGGTGGATGCGCAGCAGGCGCGCCGGGTGCTGGACCGCCTCGTGGGCTACAAGGCCAGCCCGGTCCTCTGGAAGACGGTGAAGAAAGGTCTCTCGGCCGGCCGCGTGCAGACCGTGGCGCTGCGCTTGCTCGTGGAGCGCGAGCGCGAGATTCGCGCTTTCGTGCCCCGCGAGTACTGGACCATCGCCGCGCAGCTCGAGCACGAGGGGCAGGCCTTCACGGCCAAGCTCCACCACCTCGATGGCGAGAAGCCGGAGATCCCGAACGAGAAGGCCGCGCTGGCCATCGTCAACGACCTGAAGGGCCGCTCGCATTTCGACGTGACCGACATCAAGCGTCGCGAACGTCGGAAGAATCCCGAGGCGCCGTTCAAGACCAGCACGCTGCAGCAGGAAGCGGCCAAGAAGCTGGGCTTCGGGTCCAAGCGCACCATGCGGCTGGCGCAGAACCTCTACGAAGGCGTGGAGCTGGGGAAGAGCGAGGGCGCGGTGGGCCTCATCACCTACATGCGAACCGACCACGTGCGCGTGTCGGATACGGCCGCCGCGGCGGCGCGCGAGTACCTCGGCAGTCACTTCGCGAAGGAGTACCTCGCCGAGAGCCCCCGCCTCTATCCGGCGGCGAAGGACGACGCGGCCCAGGGCGCGCACGAGGGCATCCGTCCCACCGATCCGGCGCGGACGCCGGAGAGCGTGGCCAAGTTCCTGAGCCCCGAGCAGCTCAAGCTCTACACGCTCATCTGGCAGCGCTTCATGGCGTCGCAGATGGCGCCGGCGGTGTTCGACACCACCACGGTGGATTTCGACCTCGGACGCTACCTGTTCCGCGCCACCGGATCGGTCATCAAGTTTCCGGGCTTCCTGGCGCTCTACAAGGAAGCGCGCGAGGAAGGGGAGTCGAAGGCGCTGGAGGACGAGCAGGCGCTGCCGGCCATCGAGCCGGGCGAACACGCGCCGGTGCGGTCCATCGATCCGTCGCAGCATTTCACCGAGCCGCCACCGCGCTACTCGGAAGCGTCGCTCGTGAAGGAGCTGGAGAAGCGCGGCATCGGACGCCCGTCCACCTACGCCTCGATCATCTCCACGCTCACCGAGCGGCATTACGCCGAACTGCAGCAGCGGCGCTTCTTCCCCACCGAGCTCGGCGAGAGCGTCGAGAAGGTGATGGTGAAGCAGTTCCCGCGGGAGTTCGACGTCGGCTTCACCGCCCAGATGGAGGCCGAGCTCGACAAGGTCGAGGACGGTTCGATGGGATGGAAGGAAGTCCTCGAGGAGTTCTGGTCGCCGTTCGAGCACTCGCTCGAGTCGGTGGACGCCGAGGCGTTGATCCGCGCCGCGCACGATCTCTCGGCCCTGGACACCGAGCGTTGCCCTGACTGCGGCGGGAAGCTCCTCCCCAAGGGCGGATTCTTCGGGCCCTTCGTGGCCTGCGAGAACCATCCCAAGACCTGCAAGTTCACGCGACCGCTGAAGGGCAAGAAGGAACCCCCGGTGCTGACGAAGTACCTCTGCCCGCTCTGCCAGAAGCAGATGGTGGTACGCCGCTCGCGCAGCGGCGAGTTCCTCGGCTGCTCGACCTTCCCCAAGTGCAAGGGGACACGCTCGATGCCCACGGGCGTCCTGTGCCCCAAGGACGGCGGGGACATCGCGGCGCGGCGGTCCAAGAAGCGCGGCAAGGCATTCTATGGCTGCGAGAACTATCCCAACTGCGATTTCGTGTGCTGGGACAAGCCGGTGGCCGAGAAGTGTCCGGAGTGCGGGAACATCGGGGCCGAGGCCAAGAGCACCAAGACGCGTGGCCACTTCCGCCGCTGCCTCAAGTGCCAGAACGAGTGGGATGTCGAGGTGACCGAAGGCGCGGAGGTCGAGGTGGCGACGGCGTGAGCGGCTCCCGCAACGTCCACGTCGTTGGAGGCGGGCTCGCCGGGGGCGGGGCCGCCGTTCAGGTGGCGGAGCGCGGGGACGCGGTGGTGCTCCACGAGATGCGCGGCGTGCGAAGCACACCAGCGCATCGCAGCGAGCGCTTGGCCGAGCTGGTCTGCTCCAACACCTTCAAGAGCACCGACGTCACCAACGCGCACGGCCTGCTGAAGGCCGAGATGCGGGCGCTGGGCTCGCTGGTGCTCGAGTGTGCCGATGAGGCGCGCATCCCGGCGGGCACGGCGCTGGCCGTGGACCGCGAGCTGTTCAGCGCGGCGGTGGATGCGCGCATCCATGCGCACCCACGCATCGAGGTCCGCCGCGACGAGGTGACGGCCCTGCCGGATGTTGGGATCATCGCCACCGGCCCGCTCACGAGCGACGCCCTCGCCGCCGCGATCGCGGCGCGGCTGGGCGGTGCGTCACTGGCGTTCTACGACGCGATCGCACCCGTGATCGCGTCGGAGTCCATTGACCGCAGCATCGCCTTCCGCGCCGCGCGCTGGGACAAGGAGACGATGGCCGATGCCGGTCCGGAGGGGGCGTACCTGAATTGTCCGATGACTCGCGAGGAGTACGACGCGTTCATCGCGGCAATGATCGCCGCCGACCTGTATCACTCGCACGAGTTCGAGGACATCCCGTACTTCGAGGGCTGCATGCCGGTGGAGGAGATGGCGCGTCGCGGGGCGGAGACGTTGCGCCATGGCCCCATGCGCCCGGTGGGCCTGCGCGATCCGCGGACGGGCAAGCGGCCCTGGGCGGTGCTGCAACTGCGGCAGGAGGACCGCGCCGGGCGGATGTGGAACCTCGTGGGCTGCCAGACGCGCATGCGCTATCCGTCACAGTCGGCGGTGTTCCGTCTCGTCCCGGGCCTCGCGAACGCCGAGTTCCTCCGCTTCGGCAGCATCCACCGCAACTCGTATCTCAACGCGCCGGCGACGCTGGCCCCGCATCTCGCGTTGCGCGACAACCCCCTGACCCTGTTCGCGGGGCAGCTGACCGGGGTGGAGGGCTACACCGAGAGCACGGCCACCGGGCTGCTGGCGGCCATCAACCTCGATCGCCTGCTCCGGGGCGAGGAGCCGGCCATTCCGCCCGCCACGACGATGTTGGGCGCCCTGTACCGCTATCTCCGTGAGGCCGATCCGGCGCATTTCCAGCCCATGAACGCCAACTTCGGCCTGCTTGACGAGCTCGCCGACCCGCCGCGCGACAAGGCACTGAAGCGCGCGCGCTACGCCGAGCGTTCGTTACAGGAACTGGCCTCGTGGCGTCTGGAGTATGGCATCGTGTCCGTGACCGCCCCCTCGGGAGTGACTGCATGAAAGGCTTGATCAAGTTCGTCCTCATCCTCGGCGTCCTCGTCGTCGGGGGCGCGTGGATCTACGGGCGCGGCATGCCGCGGGAGCACATCGTCGCGAGCAGCATCACGCTCACGGCGTCTCCCGATTCGGTCTACAAGGTCATCCGCAACATCCAGGCGACGCCCGAGTGGTGGAACGACGTGAAGTCGGTGACGCGGGTGCAAGGCGCCGCCCGCGAGACCTGGGCCCACGACATGGGCATGGCCGGCGTGGTCAACATCGAGATCTCCAGCGCGGTGCCGGGGACTCGGCTCGTCACGAAGATCGTGGACGATGGGACGCAGGGCTGGGGTGGTGTGTGGACCTACGAGATCAGCGCCACTGGCGCGGGCACCGAGGTGCACATCACGGAGGAAGGGTACGTGGACTCGCCCATCTACCGCGTGGTCAGGAACGCCCTGGGCAAGCGCCGCACGGTGGAGGGCTATCTCCGGTCGCTCGCCGCCCACTTCGGTGAGATCGCGACGCCGCGTCGTGGCTGAGTCGGCGGACGTGCTGGCCGAGTTCCTCACGCACCTGGAGAAGGAGCGTGATGTCTCGCCGCACACCGTGACGGCCTACACGCGCGACCTCACCGACCTGCGGGACTTCCTGCAGCGGCACCTGGCCGTGGACGCGGTGGTGTGGGGCACGGTGGACCGACTGGCGATGCGGGCCTGGCTGGCGCACCTCAGCCGACGGGGCCTCTCCAAGCGCTCGAGCGCACGGGCCCTCTCGGCGGCGCGCTCGTTCTTCCGCTTCCTGCATCGGAACGACCTGGTGGAGGCCAATCCCGCCCGCGCGGTGGGCGCACCGAAGCTGGAGAAGCACCTGCCCGGGCATCTGGATCGCGCGCAGGTCGAGACGCTGCTCACCGCCGCGGCCACGCGGGCGCAGGAGGGGCGCTTCACCGACGTGCGTGACCTCGCCATCCTCGAGCTGTTCTACTCCACCGGCCTCCGCATCTCCGAGCTGCGCGGCATTGACCGGCGCGACCTCGACTTGCTGGGCGGCGCCGTGAAGGTGCGCGGGAAGGGGCGGAAGGAGCGGATCGTCCCCATCGGGACGCCGGCCCAGCAGGCGTTGCGCGAGTACGAGCGGCTGCGCGACCAGTTGCTGGCCAAGGTGGGGGCGGCGGGCGACCGCACGGCCTTCTTCCTGAGCCAGCGTGGCGCGCGGATGAGCCCCAAGACGCTGCACAACGCCGTCACCGGGCGCCTGCATGAGGTGGACGAAGGAGCCGGACTGAGCGCGCACGCGCTGCGGCACACCTTCGCCACGCATCTGCTGGACGGCGGCGCCGACCTGCGGGCGGTGCAGGAGCTGCTCGGGCACGCGTCGGTGTCCACCACGCAGATCTACACGCATACGTCCGTGGAGCGGCTCAAGCAGGTGTATCGCGGGGCGCATCCGCGGGCCTGACCTGTATATTTGGGGGATGCCACTCCCCGTCTTCCACGCCACCACCATCCTCGCCGTCCGTCGCGACGGCAAGGTGGCCATCGGCGGCGACGGCCAGGTCTCGGTCGGCGACACGGTCATGAAGGCGGGAGCCGTGAAGGTCCGCGCGCTGAAGGGTGGCCGCGTGCTGGCTGGCTTCGCCGGTGCCGCCGCCGACGCCTTCACCCTCTTCGAGAAGTTCGAGGAGAAGCTCGATCGGCACCCTGGGAACCTGCCCAAGGCCGCCGTGGAGCTCGCCAAGGAATGGCGTTCCGACCGCGTGTTGCGCCGCCTGGAGGCATTGCTCGTGGTGGTGGACCGCGACCACGGTTTCGTGATCTCCGGCAACGGCGAGCTCATCGAACCCGATGATGGGATTCTCGCGATCGGCTCCGGCGGCACCTACGCGCTCGCCGCCGCGCGCGCCTTGGCGCGTGAGACGTCGCTGTCGCCGGTGGAGATCGTGAAGCGGGCGATGACCATCGCCGGCGAGATCTGCGTGTACACGAACACGCACATCACGGTCGTCGAACCGACCGCCTAGGATGCCGAGTCCCCGCACGGAGCAGGCGCTGGCGCGCCTCGCCGACCTCACTCCCCGCCGCATCGTCGCCGAGCTCGACCGCTTCATCGTCGGGCAGGCCGAGGCCAAGAAGTCGGTGGCCATCGCGCTGCGCAACCGCTGGCGCCGCCAGTGCGCGCCCGAGGGCATCCGCCAGGAGATCGCGCCCAACAACATCATCCTCATCGGTCCCACCGGGGTGGGGAAGACGGAGATCGCGCGGCGGCTGGCCAAGCTCTCGGGCGCGCCGTTCATCAAGGTCGAGGCCTCGAAGTTCACCGAGGTGGGCTACGTGGGGCGCGACGTCGAGGGCATGGTGCGCGACCTCGTGGACAGCGCCATCGAGATGGTGCGCTCGGAGCGCGAACAGGAAGTGGAGGACCTGGCCAACGATCGCGTGGACGAGCGCTTGCTCGACCTCCTCCTGCCAGCCCCGATCGCCGCCGCCAAGGCGCCGAGCGAGGCCGAACGGGTGTTCGTGGCCTCGAGCGAAGGGAGCATGCAGCAGGAGCAGACGCTCGCCAGCGAACGGCACCAGCGCACCCGCGAGAAGCTCAAACAGTTGCTCAAGGACGGCCAGCTCGAGCAGCGCGAGGTGGAGGTCGAGGTGGCGCAGCACGCGCCGATGATGGATGCCCTCGGCCAGCAAGGCGCGCCGGAAGGCATCCAGAACTTCACCGAGATGCTCGCCGACCTCCTCCCCAAGCGCACGAAGAAGCGCACGGTGAAGGTGGCCGAGGCGCGGCGCATCCTGCTCGACCAGGAATTCGAGAAGCTCATTGACCTCGACGACGTGGTGGTGGACGCCATCGAGCGCGTCGAGACGCTGGGTATCGTCTTCCTCGACGAGATCGACAAGATTGCGGGCGGGAAGGGGGACTTCGGTGGGCCCGACATCTCCCGCGAAGGCGTGCAGCGCGATCTGCTGCCGATCGTCGAAGGCTCCAACGTGCAGACGCGGCACGGAATGGTGAAGACCGACCACGTGCTCTTCGTGGCTGCTGGCGCCTTCCACGTCTCAAAGCCCAGCGACCTGATTCCCGAGCTGCAGGGCCGCTTCCCCATCCGCGTGGAGCTGAAGCCGCTCACCGAGGCGGACTTCGTGCGCATCATGACGGAGCCGGAGAATGCGCTCACCAAGCAGTACGCGGCGCTGGTGAAGGCCGAGGGCTGCGACCTCTCGTTCACCGCCGACGGCATTGCCGAGATCGCACGGCTGGCGGCGGTGGTGAACCAGAAGATGGAGAATATCGGCGCCCGTCGCCTGCACACGGTGATGACGACGCTGCTCGAGGAACTCCTCTACGAGTTGCCGGACCGCGGGACGGCGCCGGAGGTGGTGGACGCCAAGGTGGTGCGCGCGCGCCTCGCCGCCATCGCCGAGGACGAGGACCTGCGGAAGTACATCCTGTGAGGATCCCACCGGTGGCGCCCCGGCTCGGCTTGGCCCTTCCGCTGCTCCTGATCGCCGCCGCCTGCGGCGAGCGGCGTGACATCGCCGAAGTCGCGGCCGGCGTGGCGCCATTCACCGAGTTGCGCGGCCTGAACATCGCCGCGCTGCGCGTGGGCGAGGTGCGGGCCTTTCGACGCGGTGCCGCTCCGGCCCCGCTCGAAGGCATGCGCGAGCGCATTGGCGAGTACGACGTGCTGTATGGCGTTACGCACCACGAGGGACTCGACGGCTCGTGGCCGCCGGAGGACCACCAGGTCCTGCACGTGGAGGCGGCCCGCGAATTTCCCTCGGACTCGGCGGCCATCGCCGAGTGGGAGTCCACGCTGCGCACGATCCGCAACGTCACTGGCGCGACGCCGCATTGCCTGCGGGTCGTGGGGCCCGGCTTCACGCTGCGCGTGGTGGAGTTCGACCGCGGCGGCGGGTGGCGCCTGAGCACCACCGTCGCGCCGGCGGTGCGGCTGACCAATCGCCGCACGCTCTCGACGCGTCACAGCGTCGCCGTGCGGCACGGCTCCCTCACCGAGCGCTTTCCCGCCGAGGGCGCCGAGAACCCCGATGACGTCCCCACCTGGGAGCGCATCGATTGCCCCGGACTGGCTCCGTGACCGCGCATCGCGACTTCATCAATCTCACCGACCTCACGCCGTCGGAGCTTCGTGCGCTCTTCGTGCTCGCCGACCGCATGCGGCGCGGCGAGTATCGCAAGCGCCCGCTCGAGGGGCAGGCGCTTGCGATGCTCTTCACCAAATCCAGTACCCGCACTCGCGTGTCGTTCGAGGTCGGGGCCTGGCAACTCGGGGCCCACGCCCTCTTCCTCACGCCACGGGACGTCCAGCTCGGGCGGGGCGAGGATGTGGCCGACACCGCCCGCGTGCTCGACCGGATGGTGCAGGGCATCGTCATCCGCACCTTCGCCCACGCCGACGTCGAGGACTTCGCCCGCTTCGCGCAGGTGCCGGTCATCAATGGCCTCACCGACTTGCAGCACCCGTGCCAGATCTTGGCCGACCTGCTGACGGTGCAGCAGCACCTCGGTACCTTCGACGGGAAGACAGTGGCCTGGATCGGCGATGGCAACAACATGGCCAACAGCTGGTGCGACGCCGCGGCGTTGCTCGGCTTCGAGCTGCGCCTCGCATGCCCGGATGGCTATGATCCCGACCCGACCATCCTCGCGCGCGCCACGGCCACGGGAAAGGTGAAGCTTGTGCGCGACCCCGCCGAGGCCGCCGCTGGGGCGCACGTGGTCACCACCGACGTGTGGGCGTCAATGGGGCAGGAGGAGGAGCAGGCCCAGCGCAGCCGCGCCTTCGCGCGCTTCCAGGTGGACGCCGCGCTGATGGCCACTGCGGCGCGCGAGGCGATCTTCCTGCACTGCCTGCCCGCGCACCGTGGCGAGGAAGTGGCCGCCGAGGTGATTGACGGCCCGCAGAGCCGCGTGTGGGACGAGGCCGAGAACCGCCTGCACGTGCAGAAGGCCGTGATGGCGGCGTTGATGGGCGGCGAATCCCTCACCTAGGCTGAGCCCACCGTGTACGCCGTGATCGGGGCGGGGCCGATGGGACTCGCCACCGCGCGGGTGCTCCAGAAGCACGGCCTGCCGTTCACCGGCTTCGAACTCCACGCCGACGTCGGCGGCCTCTGGGACATCGCGAATCCCCAGAGCACGGTGTACGAGAGCGCGCACCTGATCTCGTCCAAGCGAATGACGGAGTTCGCCGAGTTCCCGATGCGGGACGAGGTGGCGCCGTATCCCCCGCATCACGAACTGAAGCGCTACTTCGGCGACTTCGCCGACCACTTCGGACTGCGCGAGCGCTACGAGTTCCGCACGAAGGTCGTGCAGGTCGTGCGCGCCGCCGAGGGCGGGTGGCAGGTCACCACCGAGTGCGATGGCATCTCGCGCACGCGGCGCTTCGCCGCCGTGCTGATCGCCACCGGCACGCTGCATCATCCGCACCAGCCGGCCCTGCCCGGCACGTTCGCCGGGACCGTGATGCATTCGGCGCAGTACAAGTCGCCGGCGCTGTTCGAGGGGAAGCGCGTGCTGATCGTCGGCTGCGGAAACTCCGGTGCCGACATCGCCGTGGACGCCGTGCGTTCCGCTCGATCGGTGGATCTCTCGGTGCGTCGCGGCTACTGGTTCCTGCCCAAGTTCCTCAAGGGGCGGCCGATCGACACCTTCGGCGGGCTGATCCAACTCCCGCGCCCGATCAAGCAGCGGCTCGATGGTCTGCTGATCCGCCTGGTGGTGGGACGTCCGTCGGACTACGGTCTTCCCGACCCGGACTACCGCCTGTACGAATCGCACCCGGTGATGAACTCCCTCGTGCTGCACCATCTGGCACATGGGGACATCAGGCCGCGGCGCGACATCGCGGCGGTGAGCGGCCACAGCGTCACCTTCGCCGACGGCGCGCAAGGAGAATACGACCTCATCCTTCAGGCCACCGGCTACGCCCTGCACTATCCGTTCATCGAGAAGGCGGCCTTGCACTGGAGCGATGGGCCGGCGCCGCAGCTCTTTCTGAACGTGATGCATCCCGAGGACGACTCGTTGTTCCTCATGGGGATGGTGGAAGCCAGCGGACTGGGTTGGCAGGGCCGCTACGAGCAGGCCGAGTTGGTGGCGTTGTACCTGAAGCGGCTGGCGGAGCGGCATCCGGCAGCGCTGGCGCTGCAGCGCGAGAAGCGCACGCGCTTCGCGCAGCGCGTGGATGGCGGGTTCCGGTATCTCAACGTGGACCGCATGGCGTACTACGTGCACAAGGCCAGCTATCTGAAAGAGATCCGGCGGCACCTGCGGGCTTTGTCGCGGTGAGCGCGCCGTGAACGACGCCCTGCCGTTGGTCTTCAATCCCTCGGGGCTGGTGCTGCTCAACGCCATCATCGCGCTGATGATCCTCGGCGCGTCGCTGGACCTGCGCGTGGCCGACCTGCGGGCGGTAGTGGCGCGTCCCGCCGGTGTGCTCGCCGGACTGTCGGCGCAGGCCGTGCTCACACCGGCGGCGACGTGCCTGCTGACCTGGGTGTTCCGCGTGGACCCGGCCCTCTCGCTCGGGATGATGCTCGTGGCCGCCTGTCCCAGCGGGGCGCTCTCCAACGTGCTCACGTGGCGCGCGCGGGGGAACGTGGCGCTGTCGGTGGGACTCACCACGGTCTCGAGCTTGGCGGCGACCGTGCTCACCCCGCTCAACTTCGCGCTCTACGGCTGGCTGAATCCCCGCACCCGGGACTTGTTGCAGGAGGTCACGCTTCCCATCGGCGGGATCCTCGCACAGGTGGCGCTCGTGCTGGCGTTGCCGGTGGTGCTGGGGACCTTGATCGGGTCGCGGGCGCCGCGCATCGCGGCGCGGCTCGAGCGTCCGCTGCGCTCCCTGTCGTTCGTGATCCTCCTCGCGTTCATCGCTGGTGCGTTCTGGGAGAACCGCGCACTCTTTCTCTTGCGCTTCGGCGATTTCTTCTGGCTGGTGGTGCTCCAGAATGCGATGGCACTCGGCATCGGGCTCGGCGTGGCGCGGCTGGCGCGCTTGAACGACCCCGACACGCGCGCCGTCACCCTCGAGGTCGGGATCCACAACTCGGGACTCGGGCTCGCCATCCTGTTCACGTTCTTCCCGGCGGCCGGTTCGATGATGCTGATTACCGCGTTCTGGGGCGTGTGGCACCTCGTCAGCGGGCTCGCGCTCGCCGGCTGGTGGGGGCGGCGCCAGGTCGCGGCGGTGGCGACGTGAGCCGCAAGCGCATCCTCATCACCGGGGCCGCCGGCTACATCGGCTCCCGTGTCGGCACGCGATTGGCGCGCGAGCATTTCGTGCTCGGCACCGACCTCCGTCCACGCACCGACCTCGGCTTCGAGGTGATGCCGCTGGACGTCCGCGACCATTCACTCGGGCATCTCCTGCGAGAGCGGCGCATCACGCACGTGGTGCACTTGGCGTCGGTGCTCGAGGGCAGCGGCGACCGCGCCCGCGACTACGACATCGACGTGAACGGCACGCGCAACGTGGTGGAGGGATGCTTGGCGTCGCGGGTGCAGCACCTCACCGTCTCCAGTTCGGGCGCCGCCTATGGGTATCACGCCGACAATCCGGCGCGGATCCGCGAGGTCGATCCGCTGCGGGCGACGCCGGCATTCGCCTACGCCTACCACAAGCGCCTGGTGGAGGAGATGCTGGCAGCCTATCGCGCCAGCCATCCGCGCCTCGCCCAGCTCGTGTTGCGCATCGGGACCGTGCTCGGGGCCACCACGCAGAACCAGATCACCGCGCTCTTCCTGAAGCGGCGCATTCTCTCGATTGCCGGGAGCGAGTCCCCCTTCGTCTTCATCTGGGACGAGGACGTCGCCGCCACCATCGCGCACGGCATCGCGGGAGACCGGGTCGGCATCTACAACGTGGCGGGGGACGGCGTCCTCACCCTGCGCGAAATCGCACGCCTCCTTCGGAAACCACGGCTCGTGCTCCCGGCTTCACTGTTGAGGGCCGCGCTCACCGTGGGCCGATCGCTCGGGGTGAGCCGATACGGTCCGGAGCAGCTCGACTTCCTGCGCTGGCGCCCCGTGCTCTCCAATGCGCGCCTCAAGGGGGAGTTCGGCTTCACACCGAGCAAGAGCACGCTCGAGACATTCACCCTCTTTGCCGAGGCTCAGGCGGGGCGCTGAGCCGATGCAGGCCGATCGATTGGAATCGTATGTGAAGATCCGTGCGGGCGACCGCGCGCCGCAGTTCACGCTCCCGGACGACGCTGGCGTGCCGACGCGTCTGGCCGGATTCCGGGGCAGGCGGGTGGTGCTCTATTTCTATCCCAAGGATGGCACCAAGGGCTGCACCACCGAGGCCTGCGAGTTCCGCGATCGCCATGCGCGCTTGCGGGCGCAGGATGTGGTGGTCCTCGGCGTGTCCCCCGATTCGGTGCGGAAGCACGCGAAGTTCAAGGCCGAGCACGCGCTGCCGTTCCCGTTGCTGTCGGACGCGGATCACGCGGTCTGCGAGGCCTATGGGGTGTGGCGTGAGAAGTTGTTCTGGGGCCGGAAGTACATGGGCGTGATGCGCACGACGTTTGTCATCGGACCGACGGGGCGCGTGGAGCAGGTGTGGGAACATGTGAAGGAACTTGGGCACGCGGCGGAGGTGGATGCATACCTCCGCCGCGTGCCCAAGCGCCGTCGTGGGTCCCGCTGAGCGTCAGCGCTCCGCTTCGAGTCCCGCCGTGAGCGCCTTGGCGATCCGCGCCCGGCTCTCCTCGAGGTGGGCCTGCATGTAGGCCGAGAGGCCCGGTGCCGCCGCCTGTGCCGCGCGGAGCCGACGATCGAGGTCCGTCAGTTGACGGCGGGCGACCGCCCGCGCGTCAGCTGGCGTCCGTGCGGCGGGCCGCACGATCAGTTGCGTCATCTGGTCGAGGTAGGCGCGCTGCAGGTCGCGGCGCGGCGGCTCGGCGCCCCGCACGGCCGTGGAGACCCACACCTCGCTCCAGACGGCCCGGGTGAGGTCGGACATCACCTCCGGAATCGTCACCATCTGGTCCGCGCCGTACTTCGTCTCGCCGTCCCGGATCATTGCGAGGCGGAACGGCTGCAGCATCTGCGCCATCACCGACGCCTGCAGCGCCACCGTGTGCTCGTGGTACGGGAAGTCGAGTCGCCCGTTGTTGGTGGTGTTGGAGCCGAAGTGGAACCATCGGTTGGTACCCATGCGCTGGAGCACGGCCCGCGGAACCACGAGCGCATTCCGGTCGAAGACGCGCTCCAGCAAGAGGTCCAGCGCTTCGCGCTGCTTGGCCCGCGGCACGGGCTGGAACGGCGCGCGGCCGTCGGGATCCCCGACGTGGTCGCGGTTGAGATACTGGCCCCCGAGGTACTTCACCGCCGGTGCCAGGGATTGTGCGTACTGGCCCATCAACGACTGATACGCCACGGTCAGCTCGTGGTGGCTCTTGTTGTCTGCCAGGACGTGCGCCGGGAGCGAGTCGATGAGCCCGCGGAGCAGCGCGCTGCGCTCGCGTCCCCACGCCAGCGGGTCGTCGCCGAGGTCGTACATGTTGATGGACGGATCCAGCGCGCCGGGGCCGCTGGACTCGGCGTTGGTGCCGTAGAGATGCGCCTTCGCCGCCGCCCCCCGCGCAATCCGCTGCGCGTCTTCGGGGCGATCGGTGTAGGCGAACGAGATGGCCCACTTGTCGTACGATCCCACCCCGGGCGTGTAGTAGTATCCGTTCGCCCGGCCCGGTGCGGCCACGTTCGGGGTGGGATACTCCATCACCGAGCTGTAGAGCCCGTTCGCTTCGGCCCAGGCCTTGTCGTGCAGCTGGGCGAATGCCGTGCTCGCCGACGAGCGGAAGTTGTGCTGCAGTCCCAGCGTGTGGCCGACCTCGTGCATCGTCACCCACTTCACGGCTTGGGCAATGTATTCCTCGGGCACCGGATCGTTCGGGCCCAATTCGCCCCGTGCGATCAGTGCTGCGCGCAGGACCGATCCCTGCGCAGCGAAGGTTTCGGCGAACCCGGCAACCTCCGCACGGTCGTTCTCCATCGTGAACTCGCCGACGCCTAGCGCCTGCTCGAACGATTGGGCGGCGCTCAGGGGATTCACCACGGTGCGCCACGCATTGCGATAGTTGGCGAACATGCTTGCCTCGTACAGCATGTCCGCATCGAGGATCTCGCCCGTGCGCGGGTCCACCGTGGACGGTCCGATGGCGCCGTAGCCGGGCTGGTCGGACACGTTCCAGCGCAGCGTGGCGTAGCGGATGTCGTCTGGGTCGGCGTCGGCGGGGAGATCGAGCGCCCGGATGGCGCCCACCCAGCCGGCGGCCTCGAAGGCGGCGTTCCAGGCCTCCACGCCGGCCTTCATCGAGGCGCGGTAGCGCTCCGGCACCGTGTGGTCGATGTAGTAGGTGATGGGCTGCCGCGGACGCCACTGGTCGCCTACCTGCTCGCCGCGCTCAAGGCGCCAGCGATTCACCATCCGCACGTAGAAGGTCGAGTCGTCCTGCGAGAAGTCCTTGTGTACGGTGAGGAAGTTGCCCACGCGATCGTCGCCGATGCGCGGCGTCATCGGCACCTCGGGCAGTGCCGCGAGCGTGTAGTGCACCGAGAGCGAGATGTAGCGGCCGTCCGGCACGCCGGCGAAGCCCACCGGATTGCTCGGCCGGAAGGTGAGGCGTGCCCGGACATTCACGTTGCGTGGAAAGGCCTTGACGCCTTCGAGGTAACTGCGCGTCCGGTCGAAGGGCACCGGTGGTGGCGTACCCGGCCCGGTCGCCGCGGCCGCGCGCACGCGGTCGCTGATCTGCGAGAGGTCCGACACGAACCAGTTGGTCACGTCCACCAGTGCCGCCGAATCGGCGCGGAACGACGCGACTCGCGCCGTCTCCACCACCGACGAGCCGAACGTCAGTTCCACCGCGCGCGCCGTCGCCGCATCGCCCGTGGCGGTGAATCGGTGCGGCCGCTGCAGCAGGAATACCTGCTCCCCGCGGCGCTCCAGCTGCATGATGTTGGCCTCGAACAGCGAGAGCATCGTGCCGCCGAAGAGGTTCGCCGCGCCGATGCCTTGGGCGAGCTTCATCTCCATCAGGAAATCCTGCCCGAATCGGTCCTTCGGAATCAGCAGCCAGACCGTGCCGTCCTTCTCGTAGGTGTCGAAGAATCCTTCCCGGTGCGTCGCGTCCTTGGTCACTTCCTCGAACGGGCGCAGCGCGGGGCGCGGGGGTGCCCCACCGGCCGGCTGTTGGGCCGGCTGCTGGGCCGGCAGCGACCCGGCAGCGAGCAGAAACAGGGCGACTACCACTCGGCGATGCATAGAGCAAATCCTCACCTGTCTGAAGGTCGGCGGGGGCGTGAAATACCGTGGGCCGTCCCCCCCAAAGTGTCACGCGCTCCATCCCTCGGTAAGGTTCGCACGCTGCGTCCGTGCGCCTAGGCCGGTCGGTCCCGGCATCCTGCGGGAACCCGGGTTTCGCGGTAGCTTGGTGCCCATGGCCGATGCGTTTCTCGCCACCCTGCAGGCGGCCCTCGGCGACGATTACGTCGTCGAGCGGGAGCTCACGGCTGGCGGCCAGAGCCGACTCTTCCTCGCGCGCGACGCCGACCTCCCGCGCCAGGTCGTGATCAAGCTGCTGCCGCCGGAGCTGGCCGGCGAAGTCGCCATGAAGCGCTTCAAGCGCGAGATCGCCGTGCTCGTCAAGCTGCAGCACCCGCACATCGTGCCGATCATCGGCATGGGGTCCACCGAGGACCTGATCTGGTACGTGATGCCCTTCGTGGACGGCGAGTCGCTCGAAGGGCGGCTCAAGCGGGGCGCGCTTCCGGTGCGCGAAGGAATCCGCGTGATCTACGAGCTGGCAGACGCCCTCGCCCACGCCCATGAGGTGGAGGTGGTGCACCGCGACCTCAAGCCGGCGAATGTGCTCTTCCAGTCCGGGCACGCGGTGCTGGCGGACTTCGGTGTGGCCCACGCACGGCTGGAGGGCCTTCGCCACTCATCGGGATCTTCGGCCGCCGAGGCCCGGCGCTCGTTGCAGGTGAACGGGGGACGGCTCACCGACAAGGGCTTTGCGGTGGGCACGCCAGGCTACATGGCGCCGGAACAGTTCAGCAACGACGAGCCGGCCGATGCCCGCGCCGACGTCTACGCGCTGGCGATGGTCGGCTACGAAATCCTCACCGGCAAGGCGCCCTTCGCCGAGTATCAGGGCGCGCGCATGATGGTGGCCCACTTCACCGAGATGCCGCCGCCGGCGCACACCGTGCGCCACGAAATCCCCGAAGAAGTGGCGCGGGTGCTGGAGAGGGGCATGGCCAAGGAGCCGTCGGATCGCTTTCCCACCGCCGCTGGCCTCCGTGACGCGCTCGGCGGGCGCTGGTAGCGCCCGCCCTCAGCTCGCGATTGCGGTGATGGCCGCGCCCGGCGCGACACCGCCCAGCAGGGGATACGTCTCGTCGGCGCGCAGGGGATGCGAGAGCAGGAACCCCTGCACGTGCTCGCAGCCCATCTCCCGCAACTGCGACAGCTGGGCCTCCTGCTCCACGCCTTCGGCCACCACGTCCATGGAGAGGGAGCGGGCCAGCGCCACCACCGACCGCACGATTTCCAGGCACTCGGTGCTCACATCCATGCGGCCGACGAAGTAACGGTCGATCTTGATGCTGCCGATGGGGAGGCGATGCAGGTAACTGAGCGAGGCGTGCCCGGTGCCGAAGTCGTCCATCAGGATGCCGATGCCGCGGCTGCGCAGCGCCTGCAAGGTGGTGCGGGCCACGTCTTCGTCGTGGAGGATCACGTTCTCGGTCACCTCCAACCGAAGGCGGCGCGCGTCGAGGCCGCTGGCGGCCAGGGCGCGCTCCACGATCTCCACGAGGGCCGGATCGTGCAGCTGTCGCGCGGCGATGTTGACGCTCACCCAGGGTGCCGTGGGTGAGTTTGGCGCCAGCGCCATCATATGCCGGCAAGCCTCCCCCAGCGCCCAGGTCCCGAGCGGCACGATCATCCCCGTCTCCTCCGCCAGTGGGATGAACTCCCCGGGGCCGAGCAGGCCGCGCTGGGGATGGGCCCAGCGCATCAGCGCCTCGAAGCCCACAAGGCGCGTCTCGTCATTGCGGGCGGAGAACACCGGCTGGTACCACACCATCATCTCGCCGCGGGCGATGGCGGTACGGAGGTCGTGCTCAAGCGAGGCGCGATGCCGCGCGCCCTCGCGCATCTTCGGCTGGTAGATGACGTGGCGCGAGCCGCCGTCGGTCTTCGCCGTCTGCATCGCAAGCTCGGCGTTGCGGATGTAGTCGGGGGCCGATTCCACGGCCGGGTCGTGCAGCGCGGTCCCGATGCTGGCGCTCACGCTGACCTCGTGCGCCAGCACCTGCAGCGGCTCGCGGAGCACGAGTTGCACACGGTCGGCCACGCGCTCGGCCTCGCTGGGCTCGTGCACGGCGTCGAGAATGAGCAGGAACACGTCGTTGCCCAGGCGGGCGATGACGTCCCCGGGCCGCACGGCCGTGGCCAGGCGCTTGGCGAAGGCCTTGAGCACTTCGTCGCCGGCGCCGTGGCCGAGTACGTCGTTGTGCGACATGAAGCGGTCGATGTCCACCACCAGCGTGGCGAAGCGGCGCTCCCCGTGGCGACGCGTGCGGGCGATGGCGCGGCGCAGGAGGTCGAGAGCGAGGGCGCGGTTCGGCAAGCCGGTGAGCGCGTCATAGAACGCCTCGCGACGCGCCTGCTCCTCCACCGAACGCTGGGCCGTGGCGTCGCGCGCCGAACCGGCCACGCGCAGGGCGCGCCCCGAGGCGTCGCGCACGATCACACCGCTCCACTGCACCATCAACCAGCGACCCGACTCGTGGCGGAGGCGGTGCTCGCTCGAGAAGCGGATGCCGAGGCCGGCGGTCTGCGCCGCGATGTCCACCTGCACCTGGGCGCGGTCGCCGGGATGCACGCGTCCGAACCACTCCTCCGTGGAGGCCACGATCTCATTGGCCGCGAGTCCCAGCATCTCGCGCCAGCGAGAGGAGAAGCGGATGCGGTCATCCACGAGGTCCCAGTCCCAGAGCGCTTCTTGGGCGCCGCGGGCCGGGAGGATCAGCCACTCGCCGCTGGAGCGATGACGCGGTGTACCTGCCCCGAGGTCTGGTGCGGCCACCAATTCTTCCACCGCGGCGGGATTGGCCGCGGCTTGGGACTCCAGCGCACGCAGTCGGGCGCGCAGGCGCATGAGGACGATGACGGATACCACCAGCGCGACGGCGAGCAGCTGCGCGAGCGTTGACATTCA
The DNA here is from genome assembly GCA_024710705.1 of Gemmatimonadaceae bacterium. Taxonomy (GTDB): domain Bacteria; phylum Gemmatimonadota; class Gemmatimonadetes; order Gemmatimonadales; family Gemmatimonadaceae; genus Pseudogemmatithrix. Next base: position 43,439 of record JANJUF010000077.1, read on the forward strand.
GTAGGAGCGGTGGGAGTCGAAAACACTGGACGCAGACCTACATAAGCCTAGGCTGTCCCGTTCAATGACGCAGTAGGGGGCGTCACGTTTCAATCCACCTGACCATCAGAATATCAACACCGTCAAATAACTAATCGCACGGAATCAGCGCACGACTATTGTTCCGGTCATTGAAGGGTGCACCTGACAATCGTACGCATAGTTCCCCACGCTCCCGAACGTTCGCACGAACACGCCTGAGGTCATCAGGCCGCTACTCACGAAGCTCGGGTTGCCTACGGACTGCACGCTGTGGTTCACGCTGCCGCTGAAGGTCCACGTCACGCTCCCGCCGACGGCGACGGTATCCACGGCTGGATTCTGGGAGTTGTTCCGGACGCTCTGGAAAAAGAAGTCGTCCACCGTGACGGAGATGGCCGAGGGCGCCACCACCTGTCCGCTGACCGTGAGCTCCGCCGAGTCGAGGCGCGCTCCGGCACTGAGTACGATGTACGTCACGCCATTGCCCGTCGCCGTGGCCGTCGTGCTCGACCCCGAAGCCGGTGACACCGACGCCACGCCGGGGAGACGCGAGAGCCAGCTCATCGGCAGATCGGTGTCTACGCTGTCGCGCGCGGTGCCGTCGAACTGCTGCGTGCCGTTCGGCGCCGTGATGCTGGCCGACCCCGGCGTCAGCGTGAAGGTGCTGGCATAGCGCTTCACTAGCAGGGCCCGCGCACCGAACGTCCCCCCGCCGCTGGCGCGGATGTCGGTCGTGCCATCACTCAGCGCCGTCGCGAGACCCGTGCCGGCATCCACGCTGGCCACGGCCGGCACCGTGCTGCTCCAGGTAAAGGGCGTGCCCATCACGTTGGCGTTGGAGTCTCTTGCCACGGCGCTGTACTGTCGTGTGCGGCCGGTGGTCGAGAGGGAATCCTCGGCGTCGGCGCTCACGGTGATGCTCGCCACGACCTGTGTGACGGTTATGGGCGACTTCGTCACGAGCGCGCCGAGCGTGGCGACAGCCGTGTCGGAGCTACCGACGCTGAGTGCGGTGACCAGTCCGCCGCTGGAAACGGACGCCGTGACGCCGTCCCCCAGGCCCGTCCACGTGATCGTCCCGGGCGCGGGGACGCTCGTGCCGCCGGAATCGACACCCGCGGCGCTCAGCTGGCGCGTGGAACCCAGCGCCCCGAACAGCACCGCGGCTGGCGTGATCTCGAGTGTGGAGACCACCTGTGCAACGGTGACGGACACCGGTGCCGACTGCACGCCACCGGCGGTGGCGCGGATCTCGGTGCTCCCGTTCCCCACGACCGTCAGCAGGCCCGCACCACTGATCGTCGCCGCGGCGGTGTTGGAGCTGCTCCACGAAATGGTCGCGCCGGCAATCACGGCATTGTTGGCGTCGCGCGCCTCGGCCGCGAATTGGCTGCTGCGGCCGACGGTCTGGAAGGACGCCGCGGCCGTCGGCGAGGTGATGACGACACTGGCCACGGCGATGGGACCGGAACCGCCTTCGCCGCCCGCGCACGCGGCAGCAGCCAGCACCAACACCAGTGCGAAGCACTGGAGACGCGACCCGACACAACCTGAGCACGACATCGAAACCTCCTGTGGGGGGACCCACGCACCGCCTCGCTGTCGCTCGCCCTCACGAGATCGTGAGCGTCCCGGCGCCAGCGTCCAGCACGACCGTGTACTCCAAGAGCGACGACGTCCGCTGTCCCCCGGTCCAGTCGCCATCTGGCGCGAAGCGCGCGCCGTGGTTTGGGCACTGGAAGCCGGTGGCGACGATGCTGATGGGTCGATATGACGCGTGCGGACAGACCATCGAGAAGGCGCGGTAATTGCTTTCGCCCACGCGCGATACGGCAATGGGAATGGCCGTGCCCGGGTCCACGCGCGCGATCCCGCCGACGGAGCCGAGCGCCGGGAAGTCGCCGAGCACCACGAGCAGCGGCTCGTCGAGCGCGGGCGCCAGCCGCGGAGCCATCGGTCCGCCGATCACGCCATCACCACAGGCGCTGGCTACCAGGACGCCCAGGGTGGCGAGCAGGCCCTGGGCCACGAAGTGCCGTCGCGTAGGATCGGCCCCCGCGTGCACGCAGGACGCACAGGAACGGGGCATCTCACTCACGGCGAAACCAGTCGAGCATCGAGAGGTAGCCAATCGTCGCGATGCTCACGGACGTCAGCGCCACCGTTCGATGCAGGTCGCGGTCGTCGGGCGACGTCTCGGCGCGCTCAGACAACAGCCCGGTGGCCGTGAAGCCTGCCGCTGCGGCCAGCATCAACGTGGCGTGAAAGGTCCGACGGCCTCGATCACGAGGATCCCGCAGTCCGGCCACGAGGTTGGGCACGCCCGTCACCACATTCACTGCGAAGAGCCCGGCGATGCCGGTGGCCCCCATGCGATGCACCGTCTTGGCCCAGAGCGGCGCGGCGTCGGAGTGCGCGTAGAGCTGCTGTCCGGCCACATACTGGGCCGCGAAGAGGGGCAACATCAGGTAGCTCGCGCCTCGGTGGATGGCGAGCCGCCGGTAGTACGCGTCGGAGTAGCTGGCCTGGCCTTGTTCGGAAATCGTGGCGCGCACCGAGGCCATCAGCGCGACGTGGCGAGGATGCGGCGGCGTTGCCGGCGTCGGCGCTGGTGGCGTCGAGAGCAGCAGGGCGAGGGCGTGCGAGGAAATCGTAGCGACGAGACAGAGGTCCACGTAAGGAGATACCTCACCGGTTCTCCGATTTGTCAAATCCCCAATGCTTGGCGCGGCCCTGCCGTTTCGGCATATTGCAGGACGACTGCCTCACTCCCCGACCGCGACCATCGAAATGACCGAGAGCACGCTCAAGCGAACCCCCTTCCACACCCTCCACGTCGCCGCCGGCGCCAAGATGGTCTCTTTCGCCGGCTTCGAGATGCCGATCCAGTATCCCAGCGGGATCACTGCCGAGCACAACGCTGTGCGGAAGGCCTGTGGCATGTTCGACGTCAGCCACATGGGCGAGTTCCTCGTGCGCGGACCGCAGGCCATCGACTTCGTCACCTACGTCACCAGCAACGACGTGGCCGCGCTCAACGTCGGCCAGGTCCACTACTCGGCCATCCTCACCGAGCAGGGCACCTTCGTGGACGACTGCCTTGTGTACCGCTACGCCGACCACCTGATGATGGTCGTGAACGGCTCCAACAAGGACAAAGACCTCGCCCACATCTCCCAGTACCTCGCGAAGTTCAATGCCACTCTCGAGGACGTCAGCGACGACATCGGCCTCCTCGCCGTGCAGGGCCCGCAGGCGCAGGAGATCCTCCAGGCGCTCACGCCGGCCGACCTCGACGCCATCAAGTACTACTGGTTCACCGAGACCACCGTCGCCGGCATCCCGATGACGCTCTCGCGCACCGGCTATACCGGCGAAGACGGCTTCGAGCTCTACCACCGCGCCGAGGACAGCGAGAAGCTCTGGCACGCCCTGATGGCCACCGGTCGCATCACACCCACCGGGCTCGGCTGCCGCGACTCCCTGCGCCTCGAGATGGGCATGGCGCTCTACGGCAATGACATCGACGACAGCATCACGCCGCTCGAGGCCGGACTCGGCTGGCTGGTGAAGATGAAGAAGGGCGACTTCGTGGGGCGGGCCGCGCTCGAGGCCCAGAAGGCCGCCGGCGTCCCGCGCAAGCTCGTGGGCTTCACCTTCGAGGAGAAGGCCATTCCGCGGCACGGCTACCCGGTGTTCGTGAACGGCGAGCCCAGCGGCCAAGTCATGAGCGGCATCATGAGCCCCAGCGTCGGCTGCGGACTCGGCACCGCCTACGTGCCCACCGCCCACGCCAAGGAGGGGAACACGCTTGAAGTGGAGATCCGCGGCAAGCGCGTGCTCGGCACCATCGTGCCCTTCCCGTTCTGGAAGCAGGGCACGGTGAAGCGTTGAAGCAGGGGAATCGAGCGGTGTCCGTCCTCATCACGCTGACTGACGTCGAGCCGGCCGTCCGCCTCAACGCCTTGCTCGAGGCCGACGGCATCAAGACGGCGATGGTCTCGCCGCTCGACGACCTGCCGAGCGAGGTGCGGCGCGCGCGTCCGTCGGTGATCGTCTTCACCGGCAACCTGCTCGATCCGCAGACGCTGGCCATCGTGCGCGACCAGCTGTGGGGCGGTGCGGCGGTGCTGGGCCTCGCCGACGTGGGCGATCCGGCCTTGGAGCAGCGGCTCAAGGGCATCGGGTTCGCCGATGTGATTGCCAAGCCGGTCACTGCCGAGGCGCTGCGGCAGAGCGTGGAGGAGCTGCTCGAGCGGCAGCGCATCGCGCTCGAGACGGGGCTGTGGGGCGAGAGCGAGGCGGTGCGTGAGGTGCTGGTGGCCATCCGGCAGATGGCCCCGGTGTCGAGCACCGTGCTGATCGAAGGCGAGAGCGGCACCGGCAAGGAGCTCGTGGCGCGTGCCATCCACGCCCTCTCGCCGCGGCGCAGCAAGCCGTTCATCGCCGTGAACGTGGGCGCGCTGCCCGAGACCCTATTGGAGAGCGAACTGTTCGGTCACGAGAAGGGCGCTTTCACCGGCGCCGCCGAACGGCGTATCGGGCGTTTCGAGCTGGCCACCGGGGGTACGCTGTTCCTCGATGAGATCGGGGAGATTCCGTCAAGCACCCAGGTGAAGCTCCTGCGGGTGCTGGAGGAGCGCGAGGTCACGCGGGTGGGTGGGACGCAGACCATTCCTGTGGACGTGCGCGTGGTGGCGGCGACGAATCGTCCGCTGCGTGAGACCGTGCAGCGGGGCGGCTTCCGGTCCGATCTCTACTATCGGCTCAACGTCCTGCGGATCTACCTGCCGCCCCTGCGGGAGCGGCGCAACGACATCCCGCTGCTGGTGCGGCGCTTTGTGCAGGAGTTTGCGCAGGAGCATTCGCGCGAGTTCCACGGGATCTCGGCCGAGGCCATGCAGGCGCTGGTGAATTACGGTTGGCCTGGGAATGTGCGTGAGCTGCGCAACCTGATCGAGAGCATGGTGGTGTTGGCCACCGGTCGTGAGATCGGGGTTGAGGACATCCCGCGCGCCATCCGCGAGGGGGGCGGGGACCGGTTGTTGCCGGTACCCATCGGCCCCGTGCTGCGCGAGGAGAGCCGCGCCGAAGGGCGGGAGTTGGAGTTCATCGTCCGGAGCCTGGTGGAGATGAAGCTTCAGTTGGAGGACCTGCGACGTCAGGTGCAGGACGTGCGGTCGGAGCGAGCGCAGATGATGGGGTCCGTTGGAGCTGTGCCGAGCGGAATGTCCATCGGGGCCGGGGCGATTGAGCCTCCCGCGCCCGCCACGCCGTCCGGGGTGAGCCTCAGTCCCGGGATGACCATGGCGGAGATCGAGAAGGCGGCGATCATCGCGGCGTTGCGGGAGACGAGGGGCAATCGTCGTAAAGCCGCAGAGATACTGGACATCGGTGAGCGGACGATGTACCGGAAGCTCAAGGAGTATCAAGTTCCTGAACACTTTGAGGGCTGATTCTGGCAGTTCCAGGGCCGGACCCTTCCCAAGTGAGCAGAAACGCGACAGAATAGTGCACCGGCCTAGGCTGCCAGGCTGGATGCGTAGGTCCAGTGGCGTAGGTCGGGGTCCCAGCGCAGCCTAACCGTCCCACCAGAGAATCCGTGTCGCCCAGCCAGCCACAACAGAGCTCTCAGATTTCGTCGATTGCCGGCAGCGTACTACCGTTGCAGCGCGCCGAGGAGTTGATCGCGTCATTGCAGGATGTGGTGTCGGTGAAGATCACGTCGTCGGATTCCGGGCTGGTTGACGCGATCCACGTGTTGGTGACGGGGGAGACCCCGGCCAAGGCGGTGGTTCGGAACATCGAGAGCGCGCTGATGGCGCAGCTGGGGTTGCGAGTGGATCACCGAAAGATTTCCGTGGCGGCGACCTCGCGGCGTCCGACGCCGGGCGAGGTGGTTCCGGTGGTGGAGTCGGCGAAGTCGACGAACCGTCCGATCTACTTTGAGGATGTGGAGGTGCGCGGCTCGCGTGCGCGCGGGGTCACCTGCAAGGTGACGTTGCGGATTGGCGGCGAGCAGTACGCGGGCGAGGCCGAGGAGGGTGTGCAGAGCGATCGCAGCCGGGTGGATGTGGCGGCGCGCGCGGCCCTGATGGCGTTGAGCTTGGCAGGCCCGACCGGCGGGATGTTCTCGTTGGAGGGGGCGCGGGTGATAGGCGCGTTCGATCGGGAGTTTGTGTTTGCGGCGGTGATGGCGCGGAGTGGCCGGGAGCAGGTGTTGCTGACGGGGAGCTGCGAGATCCGCGACAGTGCGGAGACGGCGGCGGTGTTGGCGGTGTTGGATGCGACGAACCGTTGGATGGCGACGTTGACGGCGGGAGGCGCGCCGGTGGCCGAGGATCGTCGGGGACGCTAGTGGAGGGAGAGTAGGACCAGGAGACATTCAAGCAGGGAACAATTGAGGTGCCCCCCGTTCTCGTGAGCGAAGGCAGTATGAGCGGACGCGTCTTAGGGACGCACGAGCGGAGCCGACCGTAGGATGACACCCAGTGAACGCTGGGTGATTTCGTCACCGGGAGGTGAGAACTCGATGTCGTATATCTCTTCAGTGCTCGTGGCGATGGCCGCGCTTGTGATGGGTGATTCGG
>JANJUF010000081.1 GCA_024710705.1 Gemmatimonadaceae bacterium
ACGGGGAGGAACCAGAGCACGCCGCTGATGGTGATGATGCCCATCCACAGCAGGAAGTTGCCGTTGTAGAGCGGGTTGCGGCTCCAGGCGAAGGGGCCGTGCGAGACGAGCTTCTGCACGTTTCGCGAGCGGCGGCGCGTCACGGTGCCGGCGGTGGCGACGCCCCACAGCCGCCAGGCCTCGCCGATCACCATCACGAGCACGCCGATGAGCGTCGTGCGCGCGGTCATCTCGCCAGGGGCGAGCAGCGGCACGAGCAGGAAGGGGACGGGGAGCCAGCCGCGATTCTTGAAGATCACCGCACCGATGCGGGCGGCGGTGGTCTGTTCGGCGGCGCTGACGTTGGCGGGGTTCGGGGCGGGTGAGGACAGGGTCTCGTACCGGGGGTTGGTGATCAGATGCGCGCCGTCAGGAATCCGGCGAGCAGAGCATTGAAGGCGGACGGATGTTCGACGCAGCTGGCGTGGCCGGCACCGGGAATTATCGCCAACTGGCTGTCGGCGATAGCTGCGTGCATCGCGTCGGACTCCTTCACCGGGGTAAGGGTGTCCTCGTCGCCGCAGATGATGAGCGTGGGGACGGTGATCGTGGCGAGCGTGGGCGTGGAATCGGGGCGGGTGCGTAGCGCATCGAGTGCATCGTGAATGGCGCCGACGGCCTGGCGGCGGAGCATCTCGTCCAGGAAGGCGACGGCCTGCGGCCGCGAGCTGCGCGTGGTCTTGCCCACCATCCCCGGCATCATCGCGTCGGCGATGGCGCCGGCGCCGTCCGTGACCGCGAGTGCCTGCATGGCCACCCGCTTCTGCTGGCCCTCCAGGGTGTCGGCCGGGGCCTTGGTGTCGGCGAGGATGAGGCCGCGCACGCGCTTCGGGTGACGCCGCCAGATCGCAAAGGCCAGATAGCCCCCCATCGAGAGACCGCCGACGACGGCCTGCTCGATTTCCAGTGCGTCCAGCACGCCGATCGTCCAGTCGGCCCACGCGTCGAGGCTTGGCACCCCGGCGCTCTCGCTCTCGCCGAAACCGGGCAAGTCGACGGCGATGAATCGCGCGCCCGCCGGCGGCGCGGCCAACTGGGCCGCCCAGAGCGTGCGGTCGTGCGGGAAGCCGTGCAGCAGGAGCACGGGAATCCCCGTGCCGGCTTCGTCCACGCCGACCGTACCGCTGCGGGTCGCGATGATCACGTGGACGGCCCGTCCCCGGGCGTGGGGTTGCCGGAGTGCTGGGCCGCGAACATCGGCAGCGGCGGGAGGTCGTCGTCCACCCAGAACGTGCGCACGGTGACGAGCGCGGTGGCGAGCAGCGGGATGGCCACGAAGAGCCCAAGGAACCCGAACACGTAGGCCATCACGACCTGCGCCAGGAGCGTCATCGCAGGCGGGATGCTCAACTGCTCACGCATCAGGTACGGAATCAGGAGGTTGTTCTCGAGGAACTGGATCCCCCAGTACACGCCGACCACCAGCATCGCCTTCTGCGGCGAATCCACGAACGCCATCAGGACCGCCGGAATGGCGCTCAGGAGCGGGCCGATGTTCGGCACGAACTCGAAGATGCCGGCCAGCACGCCGAGCGGAAGCGCGGCGCGCACGCCGAGGAGTGCGAGCACGATGGTAGTGACGACGCCAATCACGAGCATCGCGATGAGCTGCGTGGCGAACCAGGTGCGCAGCGTGGTGGCGAGGGCGGTGAGCAAGCGGCTGAAGCGCTCACGCCGTTCCGTCGGCACCATCATCAGGAACCCGCGCCGGTACACGTCGGGGTCGGCGGCGATATAGAGCGCGAGGAAGACGACCATCACGAGGCCGGCGGCCACCAGCAGCGTGGACTGCAGGAAGCCGAAGGCGAAGTTGGTCAACGTGGGCGCGTGCTTGGAGACGGCGGCGCCAAGTCGGCTCCCGCCCAGGCTGTCCGGCGGGGCGAAGGCGTTGAGCAGGTCTGGTTGCTTGGTCGCGACCCAGAGCTCCACCTTCTCGACAGCTTCCGGCAACTTGGTCCGCAGGTCCTGCGACTGCTCGATCAGCGTGGGGCCCGACCACGCGAAGACCAGGATCAGCAGCCCCGTCACGCCGAGGACCACGAAGGCCGCGACCACTTCCCGCTTGACCTTCACCTTGGTCATCAGGTAATCGGTGGCGCGGGCCGCCGAGAGGCCGAACAGGATGCCGAGGAAGGCGGTCATCACCAGCAACCGCGCTGACCAAAGCAGTTGCAGGCCGACCAGGGTGGCGATCACCAGCAGCGAGGCGCGGACCAGGTCGCCGCGGGTGAGCGGACGCTCGGCGGGAGACTCGGACAGGGACGGAGTTGGGCGCATGGAGATGATGGGGGACCGAGGGAATCAGCCCCCTTTACCCCTCCCGTGCAAGAGTGACTCCGAAGGGATGGTCCGGGGGCTAGATTGCCTCGACCCTCGACCCCTTCCAGCACCCGTGTCCCGCGCCCGAACCACTCCCGCTGCCACCTATCTCGACACCGACGCCGCGGTGACCGAGTGGCTCAAGGGCGCGGCCAAGGTCCCGCGCCTCGCGCTGGACACCGAAGGGGCGAGCTTCCACCGCTTCGTGGACCGCATCTACCTGCTGCAGCTCTCCACCGACACCTCACACGCCATCATCGACCCGCTGCCGATCAAGCCGCCGGCCCTGCTCGGCAAGCTGATCGAGGATCCGAAGGTGGAGGTCGTGTTCCACGACGCGGACTACGACCTGCGGCTGCTGCACCAGGACTATGGCTGGAACGTCCGCAACGTGTTCGACACGCGGGTGGCGGCGCAGCTGTTGGGGCTCAAGGCCTTTGGGCTCGCGGCGCTGCTGGAAGCCAACTTCGGCGTGAAGCTCGACAAGAAGCACCAGCGCGCCGATTGGTCCATGCGTCCGCTCACCGCCGACATGCTCGACTACGCGGCGCAGGACACGATCCACCTGCTCGGCCTGCGCGACAACCTGCACGCCGAGCTGGTGAAGAAGGGGCGGCTGGCGTGGGCCGAGGAGGAGTTCGCGCGCCTCGAGAGCGTGCGCTGGGCCGCCGAGGAGGCGGGCAATGGCTTCCTGAAGGTGAAGGGCGCGCGCGACCTCACGCGCCGCGAGCTGGCGGTGTTTCGCGAACTCGTGCAGTGGCGCGACGTGGCGGCGCTCAAGCTCGACCGCGCGACCTTCCGCGTGGTGAGCAACGAGGTGCTGCTCGAGGCGGCGAAGTCGCATCCGGCCAGCAAGGAGGCGCTCGGCCAACTAAAGGGGATGCCGCGCGGGATCCTCGAGCGCTCGGGGACGGAGATGCTTGCGGCGATCGATCGCGGGCTGGCGGTGCCGGAGGCTGAGCTGCCGAAGTTCCCGAAGTCGGCGCGATGGGACCGCGATCCGGATTTCGACCACAAGGTCGGGGCGCTCAAGGCCGTGCGCGATGAAGCAGCCACGCGGTTGGAGCTCGACCCGGGCGTGCTGTGCTCGCGCGATCGGATGGAGTCGGTGGCGCGGATGCTTCCCGGTGAGCCGGCGGAGCTCGCCAAGATTCCAGAGTTCCGGCAGTGGCAGATCGAGGTGCTGGGCGCGGGCTTCGTGAAGGCGCTGGCGCCGTGGCGGAAGAAGGATTCGCCGTATCGCGAGTAGGATCGTCCTGCTATCGCGTTGCCACAGAGGCACAGGGACACAGAGGACTACAAGTTCTTAGGGGGAGCGCCGCGAAAGCTTCGCGGGCTCCCCCTTCACAATGCAGTCCTCTGTGTCCCTGTGCCTCTGTGGCAAACCGGTTGAGGACCTCGCTAGAACCCGAGATACGCCCTGACGCGCGGCTCGATGCGATCGGGCGTCCAGGGCGGCGACCAGACGAGATTCATGGCTACCGTGCCAACGCCCGGCATCGCCTTCAACTGCTGCTCGGCCTCGGTCATGATCTCGGGCCCGGACGGACAGCCGGGCGACGTGAGGGACATATCCACGCTCACGTCGCTGCCATCCACCTTGATCTCGTAGATGAGCCCGAGGTCGAGGATGTTGAGGTTGAGCTCAGGGTCCTTCACGCGCCGCAGGGCGAGCTTCACCTGGTCCTCGGTGATGCCCGCGGGCGCCTGCTCGGTGGGGGTCTCGGTGTCGCTCACTTCGTGTCCGTCTCAGGGCTTGAAGCCGCGCCTTGGCGCGGCAGGGTGGTCGGTCTACGAACCAGCGTGCGCGTCGGCGGGTTCCAGTCGGGACGTTGGTCCACCCGGAGGTCGCGGGGCCAGGCCACCGCACGCAATGTCGGCACGTCGGCAATGGCAAGGGCCGCGACGTCGGCCACATCGTGCCGCACATCGGCGATGATGATGCCCGGACGCCGCGCGCGGGCTTCGTGCACACGGTTGGTCAGGATGATCACGAAGAGCTGGCGATCGGGGTCAATCCAGAGTGACGTCCCGGTGTAGCCGGCGTGTCCGTAGGTGTTAGGGCCGAGGAACTCGCCCGAGCCCTGTTCGCCAGCCGCGCCCGACATCCATCCATACGTGCGATTCTCGGCCACCACCGTGGTGAAGCGGCGCACGGTTCCGTCCTGCACGATGCGCACGCCACCGTAGGTGCCGCGGTTGAGCATCATCTGCGCGAAGATCGCGAGGTCGGTGGCGGTGCTGAACAGGCCAGCGTTCCCGCTCACGCCACCGATGGTGTATGCGGTTTCGTCGTGGACCTCGCCGTGGGCCGGATGGCCGCGCGGCGGATACTGCTCGGTGGGGGCGATGCGCGGCTTGAGCGTGTCGGGGGGGAGATAGTACGTGTCCTGCATCCCCAGGGGCTCGAAGATGCGGGTCTCGCAGAAGGTGTTGAGCGGGACGCCGCTCACCCGCTCGATGGCGAGCCCGAGGATGATGGGGCCGAGGTCCGAGTAATCGGTGACGCCGCCCGGCATCGAGTTCAGCCGTGTGGTGAGGATCTGGTCGATGCCCTCCGCCGGGCTCTTGGCGGTGAGCCAGACACGGCGGCCGGGGGGGAGGCCCGAGCGGTGGCTGAGGAGATGTGCCACGGTCACGCGTTCCTTCCATCGTCCGGTGAACTCGGGCAGGACGGATTGGATGCGCGTGTCGAGGGTGAGTTTGCCCTCGTCGTGGAGGATCATCACGGCGGTGGCGACGCAGACGGCCTTGGTGAGACTGGCGAGGTCGTAGATGGTGCTGCGCGGGTCCACGGCGCTGGCGTTGCTGCGCCAGGTGAGGCGGCCGTAGCCTTTCTGGTGGACGACGTAGCCTTTGCGGCCGATGACCACGGCGGCGCCGGGATAGGCGCCGGCGGTCATGCCGCGTTGGATGACGCGGTCCACTTCGGCAAGGCGCTCGGCCGACATCCCGACTGCGGCGGGGGGGCGGATTTGGAGCGGGTCGCCAAGGTGGAGAAGGGCGGAGAGGGAGACGAGCGGGAGGAGCACGGCGGTGCGGGGTGCGGGGGGTACTTCAACTTCGGTGCGGGGTGCCCTGCGGAGCGGGGAGCGGGACCCGGTTGCGGGACGGTGCGGGGTGCGGGACGGTGCGGGGTGCGGGGGGTGCCTTCCGTCTTCCGTCTCCCGCCCTAGCCTCAGTCTATACCCCGAGGGACCCGAGGCAACCCTTGGAGGCCTTCCCGTGACAGATTCAGCGTAGGACCATGGCTACCGACCCCCTCACCATCCGACGCGCCATCAACGGCGACGAAACGGCGCTGCGCCACCTGTGGGTGGAGCATGCGCCTCGGATTGACGCGGTTGTCAGGCGCCTGGTGGGGGATCCCGACCAGGCGGCCGACATCGCCCAAGAGGTCTGGATCCAGATCTTCCGGGCGCTGCCGAGCTGGCGGGGGGATTCCCAGTTCTCGACCTGGGCGCATCGGATCGCGGTGAATCGCACGCTGAATGCACTCCGCTCGGTGCGGCGGCTCGCCAAGCTGGAAGTGGTCATGGAGGACGACACCGT
>JANJUF010000071.1 GCA_024710705.1 Gemmatimonadaceae bacterium
GGCCCCCCCGCCTGCGGGGGCGCGCCCCCGGGCGCGCGCCGCGAAGCGTTTGAGACCTATGTGAAGCGACTCGAGGGACTCGAGAAGATCGCCGCCAGCTACAAGGGCGTGGACCGCGTGTTCGCGATCCAGGCCGGCCGCGAGGTCCGCGTGATCGTGGATCCCGAGAACGTGGACGACAACCGTATGCAGTCACTCACCGAAGAGATCGCGCGCCGGGTCGAGTCCGAGTTGCAGTATCCGGGCCAGATCAAGGTCGTGGCGATCCGCGAGAAGAGGGCCACCGACATTGCCCGCTGAACGGATCGATGGAGTCGCCATTGCGGCGAAGGTGCGTGCCCGCGTGGCGGTGGACGCCGCGGCGCTGAAGCAGCGCGGCGTGACGCCGGGGCTGACGGTGGTGCTCGTGGGCGACGACCCGGCCAGCGCCTTCTACGTCGGCGCCAAGGAGAAGGCCTGCAAGGAAGCGGGGATGAACGGCGAGACCATCCGCCTGCCGGCCACCACCACCGAGGCCGAGTTGCTCGCGGTAGTGGATCGGCTCAACGCCGATCCCGCGGTGCACGGCATCCTCGTGCAGATGCCGGTGCCGAAACAGATCAGCGCGCAGGCGGTGATCCGCCGCATCGCACCCGAGAAGGACGTGGACGGGTTCCATCCGGTGAATGCCGGCAAGGTCCTCATCGGCGACGCTGACGGATTCGCGCCCTGCACGCCGGCCGGCGTGCAGGTGATGCTGATGGAAGCCGGCGTGGACACCAGCGGCAAGGAAGCCGTGGTGCTCGGCCGCTCCACCATCGTCGGCAAGCCGATGGCGGCCCTGCTCATCCAGAGCGGCAAGGGCGCCGACTGCACGGTGACGATCTGCCATTCGCGCACCAAGGATCTGGCGAGCCACACGCGCCGCGCCGACATCCTCATCGCGGCGATCGGCAAACCGGAGATGGTGACGGCCGACATGGTGAAGCCCGGCGCCGTGGTGATTGACGTGGGCATCAACCGCGTGGACGACCCCTCGCAGAAGAAGGGCTACCGCATCGTCGGCGACGTGAAGTACGACGAAGTGTCGCAGGTGGCCTCGAAGATCACGCCCGTGCCGGGCGGCGTGGGGCCGATGACTATCGCCATGCTGCTGGCCAACACCGTGCGCGCCGCGACGCTTTCGGCGAAGCCCGAGGGCGCGCGCTGACGTGACCGGCCCCGGAGCCACGGCCGGCGAGGCGCTCTCCGTCCACGACCTCACGAGCGCCGCCAAGGACGTCCTCGAAGGGGCGTTCCCCAAACTCTGGGTGCGCGGGGAAGTCTCGGGCTTCAAGGCCTACCCCAGCGGGCACTGGTACTTCACGCTCAAGGACGCCGATGCGCAGTTGAACGCCGTGGTCTGGAAGGGCGCGACGTTCAAGATTCCCGCCAAGCCGAGTGAAGGCATGCAGGTGATGGCCTACGGCCAACTCACCGTGTGGCCGGCCAGCGGGAAGATGCAGTTCAGCATCTCGCAGCTGATGGCCGATGGCGAGGGGCTGTGGCAGAAGCAGTTCGACGAGACCAAGGCGCGGCTCGAGAAGGAAGGCCTGTTGGATCCGGCGCGGAAGCGAGCGCTGCCGCGGTTTCCGCGCACGGTGGCGGTGATCACGAGCTCGGAGGCCGCGGCCCTGCGCGACATCTGCTCGGTGATCCATCGCCGGCACCCCGGCGTGGAGATCGTGGTGATTCCGGCCACGGTGCAGGGGGAGAGCGCGCCCGATTCGCTCGTGGCCGCGCTGGAGTTGCTCGGCCGCTGGGTGCGCGGCGAGAGCGCATTCCGCGGCGAAGGCGTTCCCGCGCCCGACGTGCTCATCATCGGACGCGGTGGTGGCTCGCGCGAAGACCTCTGGGCCTTCAACAACGAATTGGTGGCGCGCGCCATCGCAGCCTGCCCCATTCCGACCATCTCGGCGGTGGGGCACGAGACGGACGTGAGCATTGCGGACCTCGTGGCCGATCTGCGTGCCGCCACTCCCAGCGTGGCCGCCGAACACGCCGTGCCCGTGCTCGCCGACCTGCGCGCCAATGTGGCCCAGCTCGGCGGCCTGATGGCCGATGGCCTGCAGGACCGCGTGGACCGTGGCGCGCGCGAGTTGCGCAACCGCGCCGATGCGTTGACCCAGCGTGCCCAGCGCGTCAGCGAGCGCCGCCGCGCCCGGCTCGAACGCATCGTGACCCGGCTTGGCCAGCTGGCGCCACGCGCCATCGAGAAGCGCCGTGCCCTGGTGGGCCGGCTGGCCGCCGCCCTTGAGGGCCGCTCCCCGTTGGCCGTGCTCGGCCGCGGCTTCGTGGTGGCCCGCGACGCCGACGGGCGAACCCTGGCGCGTCGCGCGGCGTTCGCCAAAGGGTCATCTTTCGACCTTCTGGTGCAGGACGGCCGCGTTCGCGCCACCACCGATTCGGTGCACGCCGACGGCCCCCATTTGCGGACGGACGCATGAGCTTTGAACACTCCCTGACGCGGCTGGAACAGATCGCCGCCGCCCTCGACCGCGAGGACCTCCCGCTCGAAGAAGCGCTGAAGCTCTTCGAGGAGGGCATCACGCGCCTGCGCGAGGCCAACGCCGCGCTGGCCGACGCCGAAGGCAAGGTGCGCACGCTGTTGGAACAGGCCGAGGGCGTGCTCGAGGTCAAGGAGTGACAGGCACGAGGGTGACGCCGATTGATTTTGCGACCGACCGTGCCTCGGTGGCGCGTGCGCTCGAGGCGCTCACCCAGCGGTACCTGGGCGGCCGCGATGGCGTGGTGGCCGAGGCGATCCGCTACAGCCTCCAGGGCGAGGGTAAGCGCTTGCGGGCGATCCTCCTGATTGCCTCGCACCGCGCGGCCGGCGGGGCGCTGGATGTGAGCGGGCTCGCGGCGGCGGTGGAGGTGGTGCACGCCTACTCGCTGGTGCACGATGACCTCCCCTGCATGGACGATGACGACATGCGGCGTGGACGCCCGACGGTGCACAAGGTGTTTGGCGTGCCGGCGGCCACGGCGGCCGGCATGGCCATGGTGCCGCTGGCGGCGCGGGCGGCGGTCGAGTCGGCGACGGACCTCGGTCTCGCGCCCGAGGTGGCCGGAGAGATCGTCCGCATCCTGATGCGCGCCTCCGGGGCCACCGGGATGATCGGCGGGCAGTTGCTGGACCTCGAAGGGGAAGGGCTGGCCCTCGACCTGGCTCAGCTGGAGCGCATCCACCGCAGCAAGACCGGGGCGCTGATCGAGGCCGCGATGCGCATCGGCGGGGTGGCGGCCGGCGCCGACGCCTCAAAACTCGACGCCCTGGCCCGCTACGGGGCCTCGGTGGGGCTCGCCTTCCAGATCGCCGACGACGTGCTAGACATCACCGCGACCACCGACCAGCTGGGCAAGACGGCGGGGAAGGACCTGGCCTTCAGGAAGAGCACGTACCCGGCCCTCCTGGGCATCGCGGGAGCCACGGCGAGGGCCGAGGCGTTGGTCCAGGATGCCTGCCGGGGATTGTCCGACCACGGCGCGCTCACCCCCGAGCTAGAGTTCTTGGCCCGGTTCATCATCGCCCGCCGTTCCTGACCGCACTGGCGCCGTCCCGGCCAGCCGCGCAACCTACCTCCGTTCCATCTCCTCCGTCCTTCGTTGATATGAGCCTTCTCGACCAAGTGCAGGGTCCCGCCGATCTCCGGCGGATGAGCCCCGCCGAACTCACCGACCTCGCGCAGGAGCTCCGTGATTTCCTCATCGAGTCCTGCTCGGTGACGGGCGGGCACATCGGGGCCGGCTTGGGCGTGGTGGAGCTCACGATCGCGCTGCACGCGGCCTTCAACACCCCGGACGACAAGCTGGTGTGGGACGTGGGCCACCAGGGCTACCCGCACAAGGTGCTCACCGGCCGCAAGGACCGGATGCACACGCTGCGGCAGGAAGGAGGGCTCTCGGGCTTCCTCAAGCGCACGGAGAGCGAGTACGACACCTTCGGTGCGGGGCACGCGGCCACCTCGATCTCGGCGGCGCTGGGCATGGCCGCGGCGCGCGACATCAAGGGCCAGGAGCACAAGGTCGTGGCCATCATCGGCGACGGCTCGCTGGGCTCGGGACTCGCCTATGAGGCGCTCAACAACGCCGGCCACAGCGATCGCGACTTCGTCGTGATCCTCAATGACAACGAGATGAGCATCGCGCCCAACGTCGGCGCGATGCACAAGTACCTCACCGGTGTGCAGCGCAATCCGATTTACAACCGCCTGCGCAGCAAGATCGGCGACATCGTGGACCACGCCCCGGCCCCGTTCAAGGATGCCGGCGCGCTGCTCCGCCGCTGGGAGGAGTCGGTGAAGGCCTTCCTCACGCCGGGCGTGCTCTTCGAGGAGCTCGGCTTCCGTTACTTCGGCCCCATCAACGGCCACGACATCCCGCAACTGCTCGAGACCTTCAAGGCCGTGCGCGAGTTCAAGGGCCCGCGCCTGGTCCACGTGATCACCACCAAGGGGAAGGGATTCCCGGCCGGCGAGCACGGGGAGAAGTGGCACGCCCTGCCGCCTGGCCACGATCCCAAGACGGGCAAGCAGCTCAAGGCCGCCGCCGGCAACCCCAACTACACGGCGGTGTACGGCAAGGCGCTCTCGGAGCTGATGGAGGAGTACGAGCACGTCATCGCCATCACGGCGGCGATGCCCAGCGGCACGGGCACGGGCGTCATCGCGAAGAATCATCCGAAGCGCTTCTTCGATGTGGGCATCGCCGAGGGCCACGGCGTGACCTTCGCGGCCGGCATGGCCACCGAAGGCATCAAGCCGCTGGTCACGATCTACTCCACGTTCCTGCAGCGCGGATACGACAACATCGTGCACGACGTCGCCATCCAGTCGCTGCCGGTGATGTTCTGCATGGACCGCGCCGGCCTCGTGGGCGAGGATGGTGAGACCCACGCCGGGCTCTACGACATCGCCTACATGCTGGCGGTGCCGAATATGGTGGTGACGGCGCCCAAGGACGGCACCGAGCTCGCGGCGCTGCTGCGCTCGGGCATCGAGCACGAGGCCGGCCCGTTCTGCGTCCGCTATCCGCGTGACCTGTCGCCCGACGTCGTGCCGCACGCCAAGGAGATCCCGGCCGTGCCCCACGCCACCTGGGAAGTGCTGCGCAAAGGCGAGGAGATCGCCATCCTCGCCGTGGGGACGATGGTGCAGGAGTCGCTGAAGGCCGCCGAGGCGCTGGCCGCCGACGGGCTGCCGGTGACGGTGGTGAACTGCCGCTACCTCAAGCCATATGATGCGACGACGCTCAACGCCCTGCTCGCCACGCACCAACAGCTGCTGGTGGTGGAGGAGGGCACGGTGATCAACGGATTCGGCGCCTTTATGGCGTCGGTGGTCAGCGCGCTCGATCCCAACGTGCGCGTGCAGACGCACGGCGTGCCTGACCGGATCGTCTATGCGGCCTCGCGCGCCAAGCAGTTGGCGCAGGTGGGGCTCGATGCCGCGGGCATCGCCGACCGTGTGCGGGCGATGCACGGCACGGGGGCGCTCGCGGGGTGACGATCCGGCTCGGCATCGTCGGGCATGCGGACTACGAGGGGCTCACCGACGTGCTCGGGTTCCTTGAGCGCGAAGCGCCGGGTCTCGGATATTCGCTGGCCTACGAGGCGGGGCTCGCGCAGTACGCGCCAAAGGCGCTGCGGCTCGGCCACCCGAGTCAGATTGACGCCCTGATCACACTCGGCGGCGATGGCACGCTCATCCGCGGCGCGCGCTTCCTCGGTGGCGCCGATGTGCCGATCTTCGGCGTGAACCTCGGCAAGCTCGGCTTCCTCACCACCTGCCAGGGCGAAGAGTTCCCCGATACCTTCGCGCGCTTCGCGCGGGGCGAGCACCGCGAACAATCGCGGCTCGTGATCGAGGCCCGCACGTGGACACCCGACGGCGACCTCGGTCTCCAGGTGCGGGCGCTCAATGATGTCGTGGTGCACAAGGGCGGGTATGCGCGGGTGCTGCGCATGCGGATCTACGCCGGCGAGGAGCCCATCGCCCGCCTCGCCGCCGACGGCGTGGTGATCGCCACGCCCACGGGCTCGACGGCGTATTCGCTCTCGGCCGGCGGCCCGGTGGTCGTGCCCACGCTCGATTCGCTGGTGGTCACGCCCGTGGCGGCGCACACGCTGGCCATCCGCCCCACCATCCTGCCGCCGGACATCACGGTCACCGTCACGCTGGACGACGAGCCCGAGGAAGTGCTGCTGACCGCCGACGGCCAGGTGGGCATCGCCATCGCGCCGGGGCATCGATTGACGGTGTCGCGCAGCCGACACCCGGTGAAGCTCGTGCGCTTCCCCGACGTCACCTTCTTCACGCGACTCCGGACCAAGCTCGGGTGGGGCGGCCCGCCGCTGCGCGACGGATGAACGACCACGGCCCCACTGGCGATGGCGTGATGCCTGCGCCTCGGCGCGGTATCCGAAGGTTGGTGCCGTGCTGACCGAACTGCGGATCCGCAACCTCGCGATCATCGACGCGGTCACGCTCCCGCTGGCGCCGGGCTTCAATGTGCTCACCGGCGAGACGGGGGCGGGGAAGAGCATCATCGTGGGCGCACTGGGGCTGTTGATCGGCGAGCGCGCCTCGAGTGACCTCGTGCGCACCGGCGCCGAGAAGGCCACGGTGGAGGGCGTGTTCGACCTCCACGACCGCGCCGACCTCATCGCCATGCTCGATGAGCGCGGCATCGAATGCGAGGACGGCACGCTGGTGCTCAAGCGCGAGGTGGCCGCGAGCGGCGGACGGGCGCGGGCCTGGGTCAACGGATCGCCCGTCACCGCCGGTGTGCTGGCGGACGTGGGACGCGCACTGGTGAACGTCCACGGCCAGCACGAGGCGCAGGCGCTGCTCGAACCCGAGGCCCAACGCCGCATCCTCGACGCCTTCGGCGATGCCGAGCGCGAGGTGGGCGCGGTGGCCGAGGCCTGGCGCGAGGCCGAGAGCGCCCGCGACGCCGTGGCCGCCTTGAATGCGCGGCGCGACGAGGCCACCAAGCGCGCCGACTGGCTGGCCCACGTGGCCAAGGAGATCGGCGACGCGCAGCTGCGCGAAGGCGAGCAGGAGCGCCTCGACGACGAGGCCCGCCGGCTCACCCACGCCGAGGAACTCCAGCAGTTGGTGGGCGAGCTCACGGCCACATTGGAGCAGGCCGATGGGTCGGCCATGCAGGCGCTGGGGCACCTGCAGAAGCCGCTGGCCGCGTTGCAGCGCATTGACCCGAGCACCGCCCGGTTGCAGGAGCTCTTCGACAACGCCTGGTACGCGTTGGAGGAACTGGCGCGCGAGGCCCAGGCCTACGCCGATGGCGTGGAGCACGACCCGGCGCGGCTCGACGAAGTGGAGCGGCGGCGCGACCTGATCTTCCGGCTGATGAAGAAGTACGGCGGCTCGTTCGAGGCGGTGGTGCGCACGGGGCGTGAGGCGCGCGCCGAGCTCGACCTGCTCGACACCGCCTCGCTGGACCTGCGTGGATTGGAGCAGCGGGTGACGGACGCGGAGTCGTCGCTGGCCCGCGCCGCCGCCGCGCTAAGCAAGAAGCGCGAGGCCGCGGCGCGCGCGCTCGCGAAGGCGGTGGAAGCGCGGCTGCCCGACCTCGGCATGCCCGACGGGCGCTTCCTCGTGGACCTGCGTGCGCGCGAGGCCCCGTCCGCAACCGGTGCCGAGGACGTGGAGTTCCGCGTGGCGCTCAATGTGGGACACGAGGCTCGGGCGCTGGCACGGGTCGCGTCAGGTGGCGAGCTGGCCCGTGTGATGCTGGCGCTGAAGACCATCCTCGCGCGCTTGGACCGCGTGCCCACCCTCATCTTCGATGAAGTGGACGCCGGCATCGGTGGCCGCACCGGGCTGATGGTGGGCGACGCCATGCGCGACGTGGCCGATCATCACCAGGTGTTCGCCATCACCCACCTGCCGCAGATCGCCGCCCGCGCCCACCACCACATCACCGTGCAGAAGGGCGCCAAGGGCGGCGTGACTACGTCGGACGTGGGCGTGGTGGAGGAGGCTGCGCGCGTGGACGAGATCGCGCGCATGCTCGGCGGCGATGCCGAGAGCGTGACCAGCCGTGAGCACGCGCGGGAGCTCCTCTCGGTGGCGGCGCGCGGACGTTCGCGCGCCGCGGCGCCGCGCGCTCAGCGCCCGAAGAGGCGCGTGTAGACGCGGAGCTGGACGCGGTCTTCCCAGCGCCGGGGGACGATGCCTGCGCTGCTCGCGATGGACTGCTCGTGCGCGTAGGCGATCTCGACCGGCATCCGCGCCTTGCCGCGCGCGACGGCGCCCAGCGTCGAGTAGCTCACCGTCCACGCGAGGCGTTGCTCGTTCCAATCGCTCTGGGCATCGAGTACCGTGGCGTCGAGCGGGCGCAGCACGCCGAGCGGATCCACCGCGTCGGTGGTCGCCAAGGTGTGCGAATCCTCAGCCTTGCTGCGATACCGCCACTCGGCGCCGAAGCTGTAGTAGTCGCTGAGTTGCCAGCGCGGGGCGATCCGGAACTCCGTCACGCTGCCGGGCGTGATCGTCACTGATGACGTGCGCCAGGACTCGATCCAATCGCTGCCGGCCACGCTTGGCACACGGAGCAGTCGCGTGTGCTCGCTCCCCTGTGCCCAGCCGACGGAGAGCGTCGCCCAGAAGCGCTCGTTCACGATGATGTCGGTGAACGAGCGGACGGCGATGGCGTCGTGCCCGCTGCCGGTGCCGAGGTCAATGAAGTTGTCGGGGAGGTCGAAGACGCCGCCGCCGAGACGATAGTTGAAGGCGACGGCCTGGCGCAGGCCGAAGCGCGAGGCGTTGAGTCGTTCCGTCTCGCCGGAGAATGTATCGAACAGTTTGAGGCGGACGCCGATGTCCACGTCGCCGAGGTTCTGCCGTGCCGTGCGCGTGGCCGGGCGCGCACCAAAGCCATTCACGGGGTCGGTAAGCAGCGTTTCGAGCTCCGCTGCGCTCAGTGGCGTCTGGGCGCCGAGCGGCAGGCCAGTGGTCGCCAAGTCGCCCACGCCGTAGCGGGTGAAGGCGTTGCGCATCGAGTCCA
Organism: Gemmatimonadaceae bacterium; assembly: GCA_024710705.1. GTDB lineage: Bacteria > Gemmatimonadota > Gemmatimonadetes > Gemmatimonadales > Gemmatimonadaceae > Pseudogemmatithrix. Next base: position 9,052 of record JANJUF010000071.1, read on the forward strand.
CGCGGGCCAGCAGCAGCTGCTCCGCCGCCGAGCCGGCGAGCGGCACGAACGGCAGTCCGGTCGCCAATCCCTGCGCGCCGTACACGCTGGCCAATCCATTGGCGAAGCCCTGCGTGAGCGCCAGCAGCGACGTGACCTGCGCGCCCTCGGCGATGATCTCGGCGCACTCGGGGTGGGCGGCGGGATTGCCCGCGCAATCGTTCTGTCGTGCCGTGAGGTTTGCCACCGCCGCGAGGTAGGTATCAATCGTGGCGCGGTTGGAGGCCGGCACACCGCTGGCGGAGCGCATCGGATTCATGCCGGCGGTGGCGCCCGTGGAATCGGCGCGCAGCCGGGCCTCGGCGCGGGCGCGCACGAAGGGCGCGGCGACGCTCACGCTCAGGCGATTCGTGAGGCCCACTTCAAGCCCGAGGGTGGTCACCGCCAAGCGCTGGCGTAGGTCGAGGTGCGTCCGACCCAGGCTCATGTCACCAGCGCCGGGCCCGATGCTGTTCACCCCGGTCTCGAGGGCCTGCAGCCACGACGACTGCGGCGCGGCGAGCCCGCCGATGAAGCCGCCCCCCAGATCCTGCGCGGCGCCGTCGAACCAGCGGCCACGGAAGAGGATGCTCTCGGTGAGCAATGTGGTCCGCAGCGTGCCGGCGGGGAGCGTCACGGCCTCCGGGCCGGGGCCGAGGACGGCCTGCGCACGAAGGCTCGCTGGAGCGAGGGCGGCCAGCAAGCAGCCGATGCAGAGGGGCGCCAAAGCGCGCAGGGGTCGCACGGTCTGCTAATTTACCCGCCGGACCCGAACCCAGTACCGTGAGCCCAGCCGCCCGCACCCTCAATCCCGCCGACGCCCCCCTGCCTACCGTACCTTGGCAGCTGACGGGCAACCATTGGCTCGCCCTGCCGTGCATCCATCCGCACGACGGCGCCATCCATGCGGTGAGCCTGTTGCACCGCGGTGCGCGGGCGGCGGTGGAGTTCGCCGGTGGGCCGGGATTCGAGCAGGGGACGGCCCCGGCCCTCGCGCGTCCGGTCATCCGGGTGGAGGGCGAGGCCGTGGAACTGGCGCGCGCTGGCATCGCCTGGGAGCGGGCCCTGCATTGGCTCCCGACGTTCACCTCCAGCGTGGGCGACTTCGTGGTGCGCGGGACAGTCTTCGCGCCCTTCGGCCAGGACGCCGACATCGCCGGTGCGGTGTACACCTTGGCATTCGAGAACCGGGGGAAGCGGCCGATCGCCGTCACCGTGGGCCTGGAAGGCACACTCGGGCACCGGCAGCTCCGGGTGCGCACGCCGCGGGCCGCCGAGGATGCGCATCGCGTGCGGGAGGCGGGACAGGGCGTGGTGCTGCTGGACGGCGTTGCCGTCCCTGGCATCTGTGCGCTGGCCATTGCCGCCGACGGCGATGCCGCAGTCTCGGTGCGCGACGGTGCCGCCCCCGGCTACGAGATCACGCGCACCATCACGCTCGGTGCAGGCGAGCGGGCCGAGTCGGCTTTTTACATCGCCGCCGGCCCCGAGCGTGACGGCGCCGAGGCCACCGTGGGCGTGATGCGACGCCGCGGATGGCGGTCGCTCCTCACCGTGACGCGCGACGCGCTGCGCGTCCTCGAGCAGTCGGTTGGGCTCGAGTCGCTGGATGCGCTGATCAACCGCAACCTCCTGTTCGCGTATTTCTACGGCGTGGGTCGCGCGCTCGACGACGCGCAGTTCTATCTCGTGCGCTCTCGCGCGCCTTGGTGTGCCTGGGGTGTCACCGTGCGCGACTGGGAAGCGCTGGCCTGGACCGTGCCAGCCGTGCAGCTGGCTGATCCGCCGTTGGCGCGCGAGCTCATCCTCCGTGCCTGCGAGCTGCACGGCTACTCGCCGGGCCAGGGTGTGCACTACCTCGATGGCACCCTGTTCGAGCCCGGCTTCACGCTCGAGGGCTGTGCCTCGTACGCCGTGGCCACCGAGCGCTACATTCGCGAGACGGGCGATGACCAGATCGTGGAGGAACTGATCCTCGCCGACACGCTCTACGCCACCAGCGACGAACTCGCCGCCCGTCGCGACGAGACGCATCCGCTGTACCACACCGAGGTCACGCTCGACCGCCGGCCTGCCCAGCTGCCGTTCCCGCTGCACGGCAACGCCGTGGTGGGCTACGCCCTGGACGCGCTGAGCCGCACACTCGACGAAGAAGCGGCGCGCGAGGTGCAGGATGCCGCCGCCGTGCGGGCGGCGCTGCGTCGCCACTTCTCGGTGGGAGGTGAGTCCAAGTCCACCTTGGCCGCCGCGACCGACCTCAAGGGCAAGCACGATCTCGACGACGATCTCGTGGGTTCGGCGCTGTGGCTCCCGATGTGGGAAGCGGTGGACCGCAGCGATTCGTTGTATCGCCGCACGGCCAAGCGGCTGCCCGAATGCGATCGGCTCGTGGTGGAGATCGCGCGGCTCTTCGGGCCGGAATCCAGCGAGGTGCTGGAGTGGCTCCGAGTCGCGCCGTTGCACCACGGGCTCGCCGCTGAAGCAGTGGATGAAGGTGGCACGGCCACCTCGCATGGAGGCGATGCGGCGCTGAGCGGATTGCTCGCGGCGACGGTGTGGTACACCGTGCACGCCTACGGCATCAGGCCCTAGCGACTACTGCGCGAGCACCGCTCCGAGCGCCTCGAGGCAGCGCGAGAGTCCCTCCACCGTGTGATCACCCATGTGGCCGATGCGGATGGTGGAGTCCTGCATGGCGCCGTAGCCGCGGCCGATGGTGAAGCCCTGCGCGGCCAGGCCCTCCACGACCTCGCGGGCACTGCGCGCGGTGGGCAGGGTGAGGCAGCTGATGGTATCGGAGCGCTCGCCAGGCCGGGCCAGGAAGCCGATGGCGACCCCCCGCGCGCGCTGCGCCTCCACCCACTGCTCGGTGTACCGGCGCATCGCCGCGTGGCGGGCCCAGCGCTGCTCGATGCCCTCGGCGGCGATGCGCGCCATCTGGGCTTCGGCGGCATAGAACAGCGGAAGCGCCGGCGTCGTTGGCGTGCCGGCACGCAATGCCGCCTCCTCGTACTCCACCGGATCCAGATACCGTCCGCGTTCCGGCACCGCCGAGGCCTGCAGGATGTAAGCCTCGCTCGCCACGCCGAATCCCAGGCCAGGCGGGAGCGCGAGGGCTTTCTGTGATCCACTCAGGATGAAATCGAGCCCGAGCGCATCGGTCTCCACCGGCATCGCGCCCACGCCGGTCACGCTGTCCACCAAGATCATCACGCCGTAGCGGTGCGCGAGGTCGGTGAGCGGGCCGAGCGCGCAGGCAGCGCCGGTGCTGGTCTCCGAGTGCACCACCGTCATCGCGGAGAACGACTCGGCGGCGAGGTGCTGCTCCACCAGATCCAGCGGATGCGTCTCCCCCCACGGCACCGAGACCACGCGGGTCCGCCGACCGCAGCGCTGGGCGATGCGCGCGAAACGCTCGGCGAACGCGCCATTGACCAACGAGAGGATGGGACCCTCCGGTGCGCCGCGGATGGCCATCTCCATCATCCCGGTGGCCGAGGAGGTCACGCAGTACACCGGGCGTGCGGTGCGAAACACGCTTCGTAGCCCGGTATCGATGCGCTCATAGAGGTCGGCGAAGGCCGCACTGCGATGGCCGATCATCGGGCGGGCCATCGCCTCGAGGACTTCGGGGCGGACCTCGGTGGGACCCGGGAGGAAGAACGTGCCGAAGGCCGCGCTCATGCGCGGGAGAGCGCGAGCCCAACCGCCGCGGAGGCAAGCGAGAGCATTACGCTGGCAAGCGCGTATCCGGCGGCGCGCAGCGGTTGGTCACCCTGCCAAAGGGCCACGCCTTCGAGCGCGAAGGTGGAGAAGGTCGTGAAGCCGCCGAGCAGCCCGACCATCATGAAGGCGCGCAGCTGGGGCGATGCAGCCGGATTTGCGAGCGCCCACCCCGACACCGCGCCAAGCGCGAACGATCCCAACACGTTGACGCCCAGCGTGGCCCAGGGAAACGTCGCGAACGCGGGGAGACGGCGGGTCCACTCAGCGACGCCGAATCGCAGCAGAGACCCGAGCGCGCCGCCGAGGGCGACCCAGAAAACGAGAGAGAGGGCGGATGCGGGTGCTGGCATCGCGGGAATATGCCAAGTTTGCCCGATGTCCGCACCGAGAGGCCGCTACGGCGGATCGTTCACCGCCGTCATCTTCCGCTGGTCCGAAGGCAAGGGAAGCTGGTACTTCGTCCCCGTGCCTGAACGCCTCGCGCCTCCGGTCACCCACGGATGGGGACGCACGCCGGTCACGGCAATTGTGGACGGCACTTCGTGGAGAACCAGCGTCTGGCGCGGCAAGGACGGACGTTGCCTGCTCGCCGTTCCCAAACAAGTGCGAGGCACGAAAGGCGATGGCGACCGCGTGCGGGTGACCATCGCCTTCGCGGCCCTTTGAACGCGCCCTACTCCACGCCGAGCGTGTAACGCCCCGTCTCGCCTTCGTCGAAGGTCGTGGCGGCGATGTAGTAGATGCCTGGACTGAGCTTCACCTGGATCCATGCGCCCAGGTTCCCCAAGCTGTCGTCGTCCTCGGCGAGGATGTTGTCCCACTCGTCGTAGAGCACGAGGTAGGGATCCACGTGGTCCGAGTCCATCCACAGGTCCACCCAGGTGGTGGAGTACACGCGCAGCTCGTAGTAGTCCGCATACGTGGCGGGACCGTGGTCCATCACGCAGCCGAAGGCCGAGAGGGTAGCGGTGCGAATCTCGCCGATGTTGACCAGGCGCACCGGGCAGCTGTCTTCCTCGTAGCCGGGGGCCGTCACCTCGACGCAGGCGGCGAGGGGGAGGAGGAGCGCGGCGGTCAGCAGGCGGAACGACTTCGCGAGTCGCATGGGGTGGTCCTCGTCTGCGAGGTCGCGGTGACCTCGTTAGGACGTACTACCCCACAATGCCGGGGGTGGGAATCGAACCCACATGGGGGTTGCCCCCCAACGGATTTTAAGTCCGTCGCGTCTCGCCACTTTCGCCACCCCGGCCAACCGGCTCCCAGCCGTCGGCCAAACAAAGCGGGAGCGACCCGTGGGTCGCTCCCGCTGATCCTGCTCCAGGCCTGTCAGAGCGGGAAACGGGACTCGAACCCGCGACCCCAACCTTGGCAAGGTTGTGCTCTACCAACTGAGCTATTCCCGCGTGCTGAGAAGGTTAGGGGAGGCCGGACCTACGGGCAAGGCTGGCAGCCGTCACAGATAGCGCGCCACGGCCATGCCGACGGCGCTGACGGTGAGCAGGCCCATGGCAATCGCGGTCCAGCGCGCGTTCTGATTCCGTAGCGTCGCCGCCTCTGTCTCAGCCTTTGCCCGCGCCTCGCCGGTGAGGCTGGCCAGCGTTGGCATCAGGGCTCCGAGCCGAACGCCCGCCGGACGGGCGAAGAACATGGCGCCGAGAAACCCGACAATCGACGCCCCGCCCGAGAAGGCATAGGTCAGGCCGCTCGTCGTCGCGAAGTAGTCGGTGCCGAACCCGCCGGAGACGATCCACAGCAACCGGAGTCCCGTCAGCATCGTGAGCAAGGCCACGACGGGCAGCACGGTGAACAACTTCCGCCGCATCAGCTCGGCCATGATCGGGCCTGCGGCGGGTCCGGCCTTCGCCAGCGCCGGGACGATGAACAGGGTGGAGTAGAGTCCGCCGCCCACCCAGAAGATGCCGCCGAGGACGTGGACGAGGCGCAGGACGATGAGTTCAGCCATGGGAGCGTGGGATTGGGGGAATCGCTCTGTAGGACGGCCCAGCGAACGAGTAAGTTACTCGGACATGACCACCGCCACCGACGTCGTCGCGCTCGCCGCCGAACTCCTCGCCATTCCGTCCACCACGCGCGAAGAGGGAGCGGCGGTGGACTTCGTCTCGCGCTGGCTCGTCGCGCGTGACTGGAACGTGACGGTGCAGGAAGTGACGCCGGGACGCGGCAACATCTGGGCCTCGAGAAAAGGTGGGGGCGTCACGCTCTCCACGCATCTCGATACCGTGCCTCCGTATGTGCCGCCGCGCCGGTCCGATGGCAAGCTCTACGGCCGCGGCGCCTGCGACGCCAAGGGCATCGCCGCCGCGATGATGGTCGCCGCCGACCGCCTGGTGGCGATGGGCGAACAGCGCGTGGACCTGTTATTCGTGGTCGGCGAAGAACGCGGCTCCGACGGCGCACGCATGGCCAACCAGTTGCCAGCCACCAGCAAGTGGTTGATCAACGGCGAGCCCACCGAGAGCGTGCTCGCTTCAGGCTGCAAGGGTGCCCAGCGCGTGATCATCCGCACGAAGGGCCGCGAAGCGCATTCGGCCTACGCACACCTCGGCGAATCGGCGATCACGCCGATGCTGGCGATGCTCCAGGAACTCCAGTCCCTGAAGCTCCCCGTGGACGACGTCCTCGGCCCCAGCACGGTGAACGTGGGCCTGATCAAGGGTGGTACGGAAGCGAACATCGTCCCCGGCGCCTGCGAAGCCGAGATGATGATCCGCCTCGTGGGCGACGTGAAGGACGTGAAGAAGATCCTGGAGCCCTGGGCGAAGGGCAGGGCCGAGTTGGAGTACGGCAGCTTCATCCCCGCCCAGCACTTCCACGTGGTCCCTGGCTTCAAGACGGCCCCGATGGCCTACACCAGCGACATCCCCCTGCTCGGCAACTGGGGCACGCCGCTGCTGTATGGACCGGGCTCCATCCACGTCGCCCACACCCCAGACGAATACATCGCGGAAGACGAACTGCGAGCCAGCGTCGACGCGTACGTCCAGCTCACGAAGCACCTGCTGAAGTAGCCCCGCACCGCCGTTCAACCCGTACCGCCGTTCAACCCGCACCGCCGTTCAACCCGTACCGCCGTTGTCGTTGCAGCTCCCTTCCGTCTTCCGTCTTCCGTCTTGTGTCCCCAGTCGTGCCTCCCGCTCGCCTCCCAGTCGCAATCCTCGGCGCCACCGGCGCCGTCGGGCAAACGTTCATCCGGCTCCTCTCCAACCACCCTTGGTTCCGAGTGGCCGAGGTTGCTGCCTCCGACCGCTCCGCCGGCAAGCGCTACGCCGACGCCACCAAGTGGATCGAAGGCAGCATGCCGCCCGAGGTGGCCGATCTCATCGTCACCACTTGTGACCCGAGCGCGGTCCAGAGCAAGGTCGTCTTCGGCGCCATGGACGCCGTCGCGGCCGCCGACGCCGAGCCGGCCTTCGCCAAGGCCGGTCGCTTCGTGCTCAGCAATACCAAGACCTTTCGCATGCACGAGGACGTCCCGCTCGTCATCCCGGAAGTGAACGCGAATCACCTGGCGTTGCTCGACGCCCAGCACGCCAAGGGCTGGAGCGGCGGCGTGATCACGAACGCCAACTGCGCTGCCATCGTCGGCGCCATGGCCCTGGCCCCGCTCCACGCCAAGTACGAGCTCAGCGAAGTCTTCATGGCCACCATGCAGGCCGTGAGCGGCGCCGGCTATCCCGGCGTGCCCTCGCTCGACATCCTCGGCAACGTCGTGCCGTATATCGGCGACGAGGAGCCCAAGCTCGAGCGCGAGATGCAGAAGATGCTCGGCAGCGTCAGCGGCGGACGCATTGCCGACGCCAAGTTCGTCGTGAGCGCCCACGCCAACCGCGTGCCCGTGGAGCACGGGCACACGGTGGTGCTTTCGGCGAAGTTCCGCACCAAGCCGAGCGTGGCCGATGCCATCGCCATGCTGCGGGCCTGGCGGGGCGAGGAGATCGTGCGCGGCCTCCCCAGTGCGCCCGAGCACCCGATCGTGGTCACCGATGATCCCGCCCGCCCGCAGCCGCGCCGCGACGTGATGGCCGGCAACGGCATGACCGTCACCGTCGGCCGCGTGCGCGAGGATTCGATCTTCCACCTGAAGCTCGTGGCCATGGGGCACAACACCATCCGCGGCGCGGCCGGCTGCGCTGTGCTCAACGCCGAGCTGCTGGCCGTCACCGGCCGACTCGGCTGGACGCCGCCGGGGCGCGGATGATCGTCGCCAAGTTCGGCGGCACCTCCGTCGGCGACGCCGCGGCGATTGCCCGCACGGCCGCCATCATTCGCGGGCGTCTCGATCGGCAGCCGATGGTGGTGGTCTCCGCGCTGGCCGGCACCACGAACCGCCTGATCGAGATCGCCGAGCACTCGGCCAAGGGCGAGCTCATCGTGGCGCTGGCGATCCTCGAAGAGCTGCGCACGCGGCACTTCGACACGGTCACGGAGCTGCTCGGCGGACACGAGACGCACGATGAGGTCGCCGCCGAGGTGGGTGCGATGTTCGACGAACTCGCGCACCTCGCCGAGGCGCTGTCCGTGCTCGGCCATCTCACCAATCGCTCGCACGATGCCGTCGCCGCCATGGGCGAGCGTCTCTCGGCGCCGATCGTCACCGCGGCGATGCAACGGGCCGGGCTTCCGGCGGTGTTCGTGGATGCCCGACTGGTGATGCTCACCAGCGAGGACTACGGGCGCGCCGAACCCCTCGCCGATGACATCGCCGCGGCCTGTCGCGCGCAGCTTGCGCCGCTGGTGCGTGAGGGCAAGGTCCCGGTGCTCGGCGGCTACATCGGCGCCACGCGCGGCGGCGTGACCACCACGCTCGGGCGCGGTGGTTCCGACTTCTCAGCCTCACTCTTCGGTGCCGCGATGGAGGCCGAGGCCATCGAGATCTGGACCGACGTGGATGGCATGCTCACCGCCGACCCACGCGTGGTGCCCGATGCGCGCTTGATTGGCCACATCCGTTTCGACGAAGCCGCCGAGCTCGCCAACTTCGGCGCCAAGGTGCTGCATCCCAGCACCATCACGCCGGCGGTGAAGCGCGGCATCCCGGTGTTCGTCTTCAATTCGCGGCGTCCCGAAGGTACGGGCACGCGCATCACCTTCGACGCGCCGCGTACCCCCGTGCGCGCGATCGCCGGCAAGACCCGCACCGTGGTCGTGAAGATCCGCTCGCCCCGCATGCTGGCCACGCCGGGCGCGCTGCGGAAGATCTTCGAGGTGTTCGAGAAGAACCGCACCTCGGTGGATGTCGTGGCCACGTCCGAAGTGAGCGTCAGCGTCACGCTTGATGATGACCAGCACATCGATGCGGTGGTGGGCCAGCTTGCCGCCTTCGGCGATGTGTCGGTGGAGCGGCACCGCGGCATCGTCGCGCTGGTGGGCGCCGGACTCGGCGAAAGCACCGAGACCATGGCCCGCGCCCTCACCGCGCTCGGCGACCTGCGGTTGCACATGGTTTCGCTCAGCGCCACCGGCATCAACCTGACGCTCATCGTGGACGGCGACACCGTGCACGAAGCCATGCGCCGCCTGCACGCGGCCTTCTTCAACGGAGCGGCCTGATGACGAAGCTGGCGATCCTCGGGGCGGGGAAGATGGGCAAGCTGCTGGCCACGCTCGCGCCGGAGTCGGGCTGCGAGGTGACGGCGCTGCTCGACCGCGAACACACTGCCCGTGGCATCACGCCCGGCGTGCTCAATGGCGCCGAGGTGGCCATCGAGTTCACCGAACCGCACGCGGCCGCGCGACTGGTGAAGCAGTGCGCGCAGCTCGGCGTGCCCGTGGTGAGCGGCACCACGGGCTGGGACGCCGAGCGCGCATTGGTGGAGACCTTCGTGCTGAACTCGAATGGCGCCCTGCTCTGGGCGCCGACCTTCGCGCTGGGCGTGCATCTCTTCGCCAAGGTGGTGGACGAGGCGGCCCGCCGCTTCGCCCACGAGCGGGCGGGCTTTGATGTGCACCTCGTGGAGACCCACCACGCGAAGAAGCTCGACGCGCCCAGCGGCACGGCGCGCATGCTGGCCACGGTGGCCGAGCGCGCGCGCGGGAAGACGATTCCCGTGACGGCCGTGCGGGTGGGCCACGTGCCTGGCACGCACGAGATCGTGTTCGACGCCCCGTTTGAGCAGGTGCGCCTCGTGCACGAAGCTCGCGACCGTCGTGTGTTCGCGTCGGGCGCGCTGTCGGCGGCCCGCTGGCTCGCCGGCCGCCGTGGCCTGTTCACCCTCGATCACTTCCTCGGAGACGTGATCCGATGACCCAGCCCCTGCGCGGCGCCATCACGGCGCTCGTCACTCCGTTCAATGCTGATGGCTCGATCGACGAGGCCGCGCTCGGTGCGCTGGTCGAGTGGCAGATCGCCGAAGGCATTCACGGGATTGTGCCGGTGGGTTCCACGGGCGAAGCCGTCACGCTGTCGCTGGCTGAACGCCAGCGTGTGGTGCGTATCGTGGCTGAGCGTGCGAAGGGGCGCGTGCCTGTGATTGCCGGCGCGGGTTCCAACGACACGGCGGCGGCAATCGAGGCATCCAAAGTGCTCGGCAAGGCCGGCGCCACGCATCTCCTGCACGTGTCGCCGATGTACAACAAGCCGCCGCAGCGGGGGATCATCGCCCACTTCACCGCAGTGGCGGATGCCGCGCCGCTTCCGGTGGTGCTCTACAACGTCCCCGGTCGCACGGGGAGCAACATGACCGCCGAGACCACGCTTGAGCTGGCCGAGCATGCGAACATCGTCGCGATGAAGGAAGCCAGCGGCAACACCGGGCAGATTGACCAGATTCTGCGAGGGCGTCCCGAGGGCTTCGGCGTGCTCAGCGGGGATGACGGCCTCACACTCGCCGTGATGGCCGCTGGCGGCGATGGCGTGATCTCGGTGATCTCGAACGCCGTGCCCAGGCTCTGCGCGCAGCTCACCGATGCGCTGGCCAAGAGCGACCTCGCCACCGCGAGCCTCATCCACCATCGGCTCGCGCCGCTGGTGGAGGCCGCGTTCATCGAGAGCAATCCCATACCCATCAAGGCCGGCCTGGCGATGATGGGCAAGCTCAAGAACGTGCTGCGGCTCCCGCTGGTGCCGCTCGACGCCAAGCACGAGGCGCGCATGTCGGCGGCGCTGCGCATCGCCGGAGTGGCGCTGTGACGGGCGCGGCCATCGCCGCCAAGCTGGAGGCGAAAGTCGAGGCGCTGTTCCCACTCGCCGCCGACCAACTCCCAAGCGACGCCGAGGCCACGGTGCTCGCGCTGCTCGACGCGCTCGAGGCCGGCACGGTTCGCGCGGCCGAGCGTGGCGCCGATGGCGTGTGGCGCGCCGTGCCTTGGGTGAAGCGCGGCATCCTGCTCGGCTTCCGTGCCGGCAGGATGGTGCAGATGTCGCCGAAGGGTTCGCCCTTCCAGTTCTTCGACAAGCACACGTATCCGACGCGGCCGCTCACGCTGGAGGACGGCGTGCGCATCGTGCCCGGTGGCTCCACCGTGCGGCGCGGCGCGTACCTCGCGCCCGGTGTGGTCTGCATGCCGCCGATGTATGTGAACGTCGGCAGCTGGGTCGGCGCGGGGACGATGATTGATTCGCACGCACTCGTTGGCTCCTGCGCGCAGATCGGGGCGCGGGTGCACCTCAGCGCCGCGGCGCAGATCGGCGGCGTGCTCGAGCCCGTGAATGCGTCGCCCGTGGTGATCGAGGACGATGTGATCGTCGGCGGCAACTGCGGCGTGTACGAGGGCACCGTGGTGCGCGCCAAGGCAGTGCTCGCGGCCGGCGTGGTGCTCACGCGGGGCACGCCGGTGTTTGATCTTGTAAATGAGAAGGTGTATCGCGGCTCTGCCGACGCGCCGTTGGAGATTCCGACTGGCGCGGTGGTGGTCCCGGGCGCCCGCGCCGTGAAGGGTGGCTTCGCCGCCGAGCAGGGACTGTCGCTCCAGACGCCCGTGATCGTGAAGTTCCGCGACGAGAAGACCGACCTCGCCACGGCGCTCGAAGCGTGGCTGCGCTGAGGGTCCCGGGCGACAAGTCCATCTCGCACCGCGCGCTGATGCTGGCGGCGCTCGGCAAGGGTCGCTCGCGCGTGCGTGGGCTGCTGCAGTCCGCCGACGTGCACTCCACCGCTCGTGTGCTTCGCGCGCTCGGCGTACCGATTCCGGCGCTCGATGCTGACGAGTTGGTCATCGATGGGGTCGGGCTTCGCGGTCTCGCGCAGCCGAGCGTGGATCTCTACTGCGGGAACAGCGGCACCACCGCACGCCTGATGTCGGGTATCGTGGCGGGTTCGCCTCTCTGGGCCACATTCACCGGCGACCAGAGCCTGAGCCGTCGCCCGATGCGCCGCGTGGCCGCTCCGCTGACGGCGATGGGGGCGAACGTTGCACTGCCTGAACACGGCGGCCTGCCGATGACCATCCGCGGCGCCAAGCTCAAGGGACTCACCTGGCACTCCGAGGTGGCGAGCGCCCAGGTCAAGAGCGCGATCCTCCTCGCCGGCCTGGTGGCCGATGTGCCGGTGGAGATCCACGAGCCTGCCGCCACGCGCGATCACACGGAGCGGATGCTGCGCGCGCGGGGCGTGGACGTGCGCACTGAGGATCTCGTGGTCTCGCTGCTCCCGAGCGCGCGGCTCGACGCCGGCGATGTGGATGTGCCCGGCGATCCATCGAGTGCGGCCTTCGTGGCCGGGCTCGCGGCACTGGGCGGCACGCGCGGCGCCGTGCGCGTGGAGAACGTCGGCGTGAACCCGGGGCGCACCGGCGCGTTCCGGACGCTCGTGCGGATGGGGGCGGCGCTCAAGTACGAGGATGTGGCCGAGCAGGGCGGGGAGCCCGTGGCGTCGATCGTGTGCAGCGCTGGTGCCCTCCGCGGCATTTCCATCAGCCCGGAAGACGTGCCGAGCCTGATTGACGAGCTGCCACTGTTGGCCTGTGTTGCTGCGCGCGCCGAAGGCGAAACACGTGTCACCGGCGCCGCCGAGCTGCGTGTGAAGGAAAGCGACCGCATCAAGGCCATCGTGGACAACCTGCGCGCCGTCGGGGCCGACGCCGAGGAGCTCGGCGACGGCTTCGTCGTGCGCGGCAGCGATCGTCCTCTGCGCGGGCGCATCGTCACCCACGGCGATCATCGCATCGCCATGGCCTTCGGCGTGCTCGGCGCGCTGGCGGGGAATGCAATCGACGTGGACGACCCATCGTGCGTAGCCGTCAGTTGGCCTAGTTTCTGGGATGCCCTCGCCGGACTCGCCCGTGCCTGATCGTCGTCGCCCGCTCGTCGTCGCCATCGATGGCCCTGCCGCGTCGGGGAAGAGTTCCACCGCCAAGTGGGTGGCCCGGGAGCTCGGGCTGCGCCACGTGGACTCCGGCTCGCTGTATCGCGCCGCCACGGCGGCGGCGCTGCGCACCGGTGTGTCTCCATCGAACTGGACCGAGGCCAGCGTGCTCAAGGCGGCGGTCGGCATCAGGCTCGAGCCCGGTGAGACCACGTTCCATCCGTACCTCGGTGACGAGGACCTCGAGGAGGAGCTGCGCGGCAAGGACGTCACCGCCAACGTCTCGCTCGTGGCCAAGATGCCGAAGGTGCGCGCCTGGGTGAATGAGCGGGTGCGCGAGGCGGCCGAAGGGCACGCCGTAGTCGTGGACGGCCGCGACATGGGCACGGCCGTGTTTCCGAAGGCGCGGGTGAAGATCTTCCTGATTGCCGATCCCTGGGAGCGGGCGCGGCGGCGGCTGGTGCAGCGGCTGCAGCGGGCGCCCGAGGATGAGGAGATCGCGGCCGAGGTGGAGGCGCTGGTGCAACGCGATCTCAAGGATGAGGCGCAAACTCAGCAGGCGGCGGATGCGATTCTGCTGGATACCACGTTCCTGACCCAAGAGGAACAGGTAGAGCGGATCGTGGCCATGGCGAGGCAGGCGCTGAAGGGGCCGCCCGAAAGCTGACCGACTACGCGATCTCCTCGCGATTCAGCGTGATGTCGTGCCGCCGCAGCCAGCCCGAGTACAGCGAATCCTTCTCGTAGCGTCGCATCACGGCCTTCGTGAACACCACTGCCAACATCAGCGGCATCACCAGTTCGAAGTCGTGCGTCATCTCGAACACGAGAAGGATGCCTGTGATCGGAGCTCCCGTCGCGCCGGCGACCATCGCCCCCATTCCCGCCAGCGCATAGAGCGCCGGGTCCACTTGGGCCGCGGGAAACGCGGTTTGCACGAGTGCCCCGAACGCACCGCCGGTGGCCGCGCCCACGAACAGTGCGGGCGTGAACACCCCGCCCGACCCGCCGGCGTTGAGCGTGATGGACGTCGCGAGGATCTTTGCGGCGGCGAGCCCGAAGAGCGTCCACCAGGGCAGCCGACCGAACAGATCCAGCGGTGCGTTGAGATGCCCATCGCTGGCCACGACGCCTTGCGTGAGGAACACGATGATGCCGACCAGCGCGCCGCCGAGCCACGGCAGCCAGCGCGCGTGGATCCGGCCGGTGCGGACGAACGCGTCCACCCCGAAGTACGTGCGGACGAACAAGGTGCCCATCAGCGCGCAGATCACGCCGAGCGCCGGGAAGAGCAGGGCGATCTCCCAGCCGCCGAGCGCGCCGAGCGTCTCGGGCACGGGGAAGGCAGGACCGGCCCCGAAAATGCCGCGCGCCACGACCGCAGCTACTACGGCCGCCACCACCACCGGCGAGAAGTAGCCGCCAGCGAAGGTGCCGAGGATCTCCTCGAGTGCGAAGAACGCTCCGGCAAGGGGCGCGTTGAAGGCGGCCGCGATGGCGCCCGCCGCACCGCAGGCCACGAGCACGCGCAGGCGGCCCGGCTTGAACCGGAACATACGCCCCAGCCAGGACCCCAGCGTCGCGCCGATCACCACCACCGGCCCCTCGGCGCCGGCCGATCCACCGCCGCCGATGGTGATGGCGCTGGCAAGGGTGCGGCCGAGTGCCGGGCGAGGGGCTATGCGTCCACCGCGATGCTCCACCGCGGCTTGGATGTCGGGCACGTTCATGCCGTCGTGGTCGCGGCCGACGACACGCATTGTCCACGAGGCCACGGCGAAGGTCACGGCGGTGACCAGCGGCCGAAAGGCCAACAGCCCCAGTTCCGGGAGGATCAGCGCCGGCGCTACGACGAACGCTGAGTGGGCCATCGAGACGCCGCGGTAGAACGCCACCACGCCGAGGGCCGATCCGATGCCAATGACCACGGCGAAGGCGACCAGGGTGGGCTCGGTGCCGAGCTTGAGCCTCGTGAACCGAGCGACCAGGTAGTCGCGGGCCCCGCGCAGGGCGTGCATCAGCCGTCGGGAACCCCGTCGCACATGGGTTCGAACGACCCGGATGGACCGGCTCGAGCGCCGCGCTGGTCTTCGCGCGTCGTCGGGGGGTGGGGCGCTCATTGCGCAGGGAATCTAACCCGTTGCTCCCCAATACGTTGAGCTTGACCTTCGGCCAAAAGCCCTGTACGTTTCAGGGCTTCCCTGCACTCCGGCAGCGAATCGCTTTTCACCCAATCCTCGTCCGCGGCGAGCCGAACCCCCCGCGTGTGGAGTAGTCATGACTGCCATCGAACCGGAAACGCTGACCCCAGAGGAAATCGCGCGCCAAAAGCGCGATGCCCAGCGCGCTCAGCTCCGCCCCCTCGCCAACCGCCGCCCCGAGCTCTACGACGAGGATGAATTCTCGTCGGACGAATTCGAAGCGATGATGGAGATGTACAACGGGACCCTCGCCTCGATCGAAGAAGGCGAGATCGTCAAGTCCACCGTCCTCGAGATTCGCGAGAACCTGGTCGTCCTCGACATCGGCTTCAAGTCCGAAGGGACGATCCCGCTCGAAGAGTTCAAGGACATGCCCGGGCTCAAGGTCGGGGACGAGGTCGAAGTCCTCCTCGAGCACCTCGAGGACTCCGAAGGCTCCGTCGTGCTGTCGAAGAAGAAGGCCGACTTCATGCGCGTGTGGGAACGCATCCGCGTCGCCTACGAGTCCGACCAGCCGGTGCAGGGCACGCTCGTCAAGAAGATCAAGGGTGGCGTGGTCGTCGACCTCATGGGTGTGGATGCCTTCCTCCCCGGCTCGCAGATCGCGCTGCGCCGCGTGCCGAACATCGACGAACTCCTCGGCCAGACCTACGAGTTCAAGATCATCAAGCTCAACAAGCGCCGCCGCAACATCGTCGTCTCGCGCCGCGTGATCCTCGAGAACGAGCGCGCCGGCAAGCGCGAGAAGCTGATGAAGGAGCTCGCCAAGGACCAGGTGCGGAAGGGCGTCGTCAAGAACATCACCGACTTCGGGGCCTTCATTGACCTCGGCGGCGTGGACGGCCTGCTCCACATCACCGACATGTCCTGGGGCCGCATCTCGCATCCCAGCGAGATGGTCCAGATCGGCATGGAGCTCGAGATCAAGGTCCTCGACATCGATTGGGAGCGCGAGCGCATCTCGCTCGGCCTCAAGCAGCTCCAGGCCTACCCTTGGAAGGATGTCGCCGAGAAGTTCCCGGTCGGCACCCGCGTCCACGGCAAGGTCGTCAGCATCACGAACTACGGCGCCTTCATCGAGCTCGAGCCGGGCATCGAAGGCCTGGTGCACATCTCCGAGATGAGCTGGACGCGCAACGTCCGCCACCCGTCGAAGCTCGTCAGCATCGGCGAGGCCATCGAGGCGGTGGTGCTCAAGGTGGATTCGGGCGAAGAAAAGATCTCGCTCGGCATGAAGCAGACCGAGCAGGATCCGTGGATGGTGCTGCCGCTCAAGTACCCGGTGGGCACGCGCCTCAATGGCAAGGTCCGCAACCTGACGTCGTTCGGCGCCTTCGTGGAGATCGAGCCGGGCATCGACGGCCTCATCCACATCTCCGACATGAGCTGGACCAAGCGCGTCCAGCAT
>JANJUF010000073.1 GCA_024710705.1 Gemmatimonadaceae bacterium
GTCATGTTCTCGGCGAGATCGAAGATGGTGTCGAGGTCCTCGTACGTGCCCTGCCCCGCGACGATGCGCTCGAGGATCTTCGTCATCCACGCCGTGCCCTCACGGCACTGCGTGCACTGGGCGCAACTCTCGTGCGCGTAGAAGCGCGAGAGGCGCGCCAACTGCCGCGGCATGGACTGCGCGTCGTCGAAGATGATGACGCCGCCCGAGCCGAGCATCGTGCCCACTTCCATGAAGCCTTCGTAGTCCATCTTCACCGACTCGGCCTCTTCCAGCGTGATCACCGGCACCGACGAGCCGCCGGGGATGATCGCCTTGAACTTCCGACCGGCCGGCGGGCCGCCGCAGAGGTCATACAGGAACTCCTTGAAGGAGAAGCCCATGACCACTTCGTAGTTGCCCGGCTTGGCGACGTTGCCGCAGACGGAGAAGAGCTTGGACCCCGTGCTCTTCGGCGACGACGTGCACATCGCCTTGTACCACTCGGCGCCGTTGTTCAGGATGTGCGGCACCGCCGCCAGCGTCTCGACGTTGTTGATCGTCGTCGGCATGCCGAAGAGCCCGCTCACCGCCGGGAACGGCGGCTTGATGCGCGGATTGCCACGCTTGCCTTCGAGCGAGTTCATCAGCGCGGTCTCTTCGCCGCAGATGTAGGCGCCGGCGCCGCGATGTACCCACACATCGATGGTCTTGCCGGACCCCATCGCATTCTTGCCGATGATGCCGGCCTTGCGGGCCTCGGCCAGCGCGTCCTCGAGCACCTTGATGGGCTCGGTGAATTCGCCGCGCACATAGATGTAGGCCGTCTCGGCGCCAATCGCATACGCGCCGATCGCGCAGCCTTCGATGAGGGCGTGCGGCGTCCAGCGCATGATCTCGCGGTCCTTGAACGTGCCGGGCTCGGACTCGTCGGCGTTGCAGCACAGGTAGTGCGGCTTGCCGTCGCCGAGCTTCATGAAGGACCACTTGAGGCCGGTCGGGAAGCCGGCGCCGCCGCGGCCACGCAGGCCCGAGGCCTTCACGACCTCGACGATGGCCGTGGGCTCCATCGCCAGCGCCTGCTGCAACGCCTTGTAGCCGCCGCGCGCCTTCCAGCCATCGAGCGTGCGCGCTTCGGGTTCGCCAAAGTGCTTCGAGAGCACCGGCGTTTCTCTGGGATGGCTCTTGTGGGGGTAGCCCATTAGTGAGACCCCGGGACGGAAGACGGAAGTCGGAAGGTCACGGCTTCAACCCCGCGAGGATTTCTGGGACTTTGGCTGGGGTCACGTTCTCGACGTAGTCGTCGTTGATCTGCACGGGCGTCGCGAACCCGCAGGCACCGAGGCACTCGACTTCAATCACCGTGTACTTGCCGTCCGGTGACGTGAGTCCGAGTTCCTTGCAGCCGGTGTGCTGCAGGAAGGCGTCCACCACTTGGTCGGCGCCGGCGCAGAGGCAGGGCGACGTGGTGCAGACCTGGATGAAGTGCTGCCCCACCGGATGCTGGTGGTACATGGTGTAGAACGTCACCACGCCCTTCACGTAGGCGGCGGTGAGGCCGAGTTGATCGCCCGCCTCCCGCATCGCGTCCTCGGAGATCCAGCCGCGATCCTGCTGGATCATCCAGAGCGCCGGCAGCAAGCCGGCGCGCTTGTCTGGATAGCGCGTGATGAGGTCGTCGAGCTCCGCCTTCCGCTTGGAGCCCGGCGTGAACACCGGCTCGTACGGGGCGTGGTCGTGCTGCGCATGGCCGGCCGTGGCCGAGGGCGCTGAAGGTCCGTGGCTCACCGGTCGATCTCTCCCATCACGATGTCGATCGAGGCGTTGATCGCGATGACGTCGGAGAGCAGGTGCCCCTCCACCATCTTCGGGATCGCCGAGAGGTTCACATAGCTGGGCGGCCGGATGCGCCAACGCACCGGCTTGGCCGTGCCGTCAGAAACGAAGTAATAGCCCTTCTCGCCCTTGGGGCTTTCGATCGGCACGTACACCTCGCCAATCGGGGGCCGCGGGCCTTCCATCACCAGCTTGAAGTGATGGATCATGCTCTCCATCTCGCTCGTGGCCTTCGTCTTCGACGGCAGGATGACACGCGGGTCATCCACGTTCACCGGTCCGTCTGGTAGCCGCTGGAGCGCCTGGTCGAGAATGCGGACCGACTGCCGCAGTTCCTCCTGCCGCACGAGGAAGCGGTCGTACACGTCGCCGTTGGTGCCCACGGGGACATCGAAGTCGTAGGTCTCGTAATCGAGATACGGGAAGTCCTTGCGGACGTCGTAGGCCACGCCGGACGCGCGAAGCATCGGGCCGGAGAGCCCGTAATTCATCGCCTCCTCCGGCGTCATCACGCCGAGGCCGACCGTGCGCCCCACCCAGATGGCGTTCTTGTTCAGCATCCGGTCCACTTGATCGAGCGTCTTGGGGAACGTGGCGATGAAGTGGCGGAGCTGGTCGGTCCAACCCTCCGGCACGTCGGCGATCATGCCGCCCACGCGCGTGCCGCTGGTGGTGAGCCGCGCGCCGGTCCAGCGCTCCAGCAGGTTGTAGACGTTCTCGCGCTCCTGGAAGCTCCACAGGAAGGGCGTGAACGCGCCGATGTCGATGCAGGTCGTGCCCAGCCACACCAAGTGCGAGATGATGCGCGAGAGTTCCATCGCGATCACGCGCAGCACCGTGCAGCGGGGCGTGATTTCAATGCCGAACAGGCGCTCCGCGCCGAGCGCGTAGGCGACGTTGTTCCCCATCGAGTTCAGATAATCCTCGCGATCCGTCCACGGGATGATCTGGTTGTACTGGCGATACTCGCCGATCTTCTCGAAGCCGCAGTGCAGGTAGCCCACGTGCGGGATGCAGCGCACCACGGTCTCGCCATCGAGCTCGAGCACAAGGCGGAGCACGCCGTGCGTCGCCGGATGCTGCGGGCCGATGTTGATGAGCATGTGCTCACCCTCGAACTCCGGCTCCAGTGCCGGGGCGGCGCGCGTGAGGCCCTCGGCGCCGAGCGGGATCCGCTGCGGCTTGCCGTCGGGCCCCAGCCCGGTCGTGGAGAGCGCCACCTCGATGGTGCGCTTGCTGGTCGCGGTCGCCATCGCGCTATTCCCCCGTCTTCTCGCCACCCAAGAGGCGCGAGCGCATGTCCGTGGGCAGATCCTCGAAGGCATCCGAGATCGAGAGTTCTTCCATGGAGTAGCGCGCCTCTGGATTGGCGGCGAGAGCCTGCTTGAGCTGTTCCGAGCGCGAGAACCGACCGCGCATCGGGAAGTCCTTCCGCAGCGGATACCCTTCCTTGTACTGCTCCCACATCAGGATGCGGCGCAGGTCGGGATGCCCTTCGAAGCGGATGCCGAACATATCGAAGCACTCGCGCTCGAGCCAATCGGCACCCTTCCACACGGCCCACACGCTGGGCACCGCGAGCGGCGTCTTCCCGTCCTTCGGCAGTTCGGCCTTGAGGCGCAGGAAGCGGCGGAACTTGAGCGAGCGCAGGTGCCAGACCACTTCGATGGCACGCACGGCGTCGCGATACTCCACCGCCGTGACGTCAACCAGGTATTCATACGACTGCGATGGGTCGCCCTGCAGCCACGCGCAGATCTCGGCGACCTTCGCGCGCTCCACATAGACCGTCGTATCACCCCAGACCACCTCGGACCGCAGGATCGCGGCGCCGAACGTGGCGCGCAGTGCATCCACCGAGGGATTCATGGCGCCACCACGGTGCGCGATGTTGCGCAGCGTGGCGGGCGCGTCACCCGGCTGGCCCGGATAGACGACTTGGAATGTTGGCGTGCCGTGTTCCTTGCTGGTGGTCACGGCGCCGACCGCGTCTGATGGACCGAGTTGCCGAATGGTTCGGAGAGCTCGTCGATGCGCGAGGGCGGGATATAGAGCTGCGACGTCGGATCGGGCATGAGCTCGTCGCGCAGGCCTGCGTTCGACATCCGCTCCTCCATCACCTTCTTCTGCAGCATCATGATGCCGTAGATGAGCCCTTCGGGGCGCGGCGGACAGCCGGGGACGTAGACGTCCACCGGGATGATGGTGTCAATGCCCTGCACCACCGCGTAGGAGTCGAACATTCCACCGGATGAGGCGCAGGCACCCATCGAGATCACCCACTTGGGCTGGTGCATCTGTTGATAGATGCGCCGGATGACCGGCGCCAGCTTGAAGGGCACGCGGCCGGCGCAGATCAGCACGTCGGCCTGCCGTGGCGAGAAGCTCATCCGCTCCATGCCGAAGCGGGCAAGGTCGAACTTCGAAGCCGCCGAGGCCATGAACTCGATGGCGCAGCAGGCCGTGCCGAAGGGCATCGGCCAGAGGGAATTCGCCCGGCCCCAGTTCACCAGGAAGTCGAGGCGGGTGGTGATCCACCCTTCCTGCGTCTGCGGGTTCCAGGAGACGGCGGAGGCAGGGTCCGGCTGTACGGTCAATCCCATTGCATCGCTCCCTTCTTCCACTCGTAGATGAAGCCGGCCACGAGGACCGTCATGAAGATCAGCATCACGCCGAGCCCGTAGAACGTGACGTCGCCCGGGGCGCAGGTGCCGTTCGCGAGCGGCACGCTACAGGAGAGCTGTTGGTAATACGCCGCCCACGGCACCAGGAGCACGGTTTCGACGTCGAAGATGATGAACAGCATCGCCACCATATAGAACTTCACCGAGAACCGTTCGCGGGCATCGCCCAGGACGGGCATGCCGGACTCGTACGGTTCCTGCTTCACCGGCGTCGGGCGCGGGCGGGTCAGGAAGTGCGACAGGCCGAGAATCATCACCGCGTTGGCGATGACGAATCCGAGCAGCAGGAGGACTGGGAGGTACGTCCGGTCCATTTGGGGGGATGGGGGCGGGCGTGATTTGTGAACTATTTCACGAGCTTCATACTTTCGGGTGGGAAGCTATCGGCAGGCCACACGCTCGGCAACTGCAACGTGATGCAAGAATAGGACTTGGGTGCCTAATCCCGAGTCGTGCGTTCGGCGATGGCAGCCAGAAACGCGCCCGGCGCGCCAGCCGGTGGCTTGTTCGGCCTGAGCTCGCGCGGCACTTTGCCGCCATGCGCTTCGCATCGTCTCGACATCTCCTGCGGCTCGCGCTGATTGGCGGCACCGCGGCGTGCTCGAAGGATTCCGCACCCGCGAGGGTGCACGAAGTCCAAGTCGCCAGCAGCACCTCGACCCTCCTCGTCGGACCGGGCGGCGGACAGACCGCACAACTCACTGCCACGCTCCTCGACGCGAAGGGACGCCCCCTCACGGGGCGCGACGTGGCGTGGGCCGTGATGAATCCCCTCTTCGCGTCGGTCAACGCGGCCGGCATCGTCACCGCGCTGCGGCCGGGCACGGCGAGCATTCGAGCGACCAGCGGCCAGGCCTCCACGCTCTTCCCCCTCGAGATCCTTCCCGTTCCCACCGCCTCGGTCACCATTGCACAGGAGGACCTCGAGTTGGTCCTCACGCCGATCACCTCGGCCAGCCAGCTACTGGCGGTCGCCCTGCGTGACACGGCCGAGAATCTGCTTACCGATCGCACCGCGACATGGACGAGCAGCGACGCCGCAGTCGCCAGCGTGACGACATTCGGCGGCGTCTCGGCGCTCACTGCCGGCTCGACGTACATCAGGGCGGCCAGCGGCACCGTCGCCGACTCCGTCTTGGTCACCGTCACCGTCTCCGCCGCGCTGCCGGCGGACTTCGACATCGCGATCACCAAGGTGGAGCTCACGCAGGGTGTGCAGTCCGCGTCGGGTACCCTTCCCCTCATTCGGGGCGGGCGCCGCGCGGTGGTCAACGTCCTCACGCACTCGACCTACGCGGTCCAGCGCGAAGTCCCGTTCGTGCTACGCGTACTCTCCGAGGCGCTGGAGCTGGTCTATGCCGACAGGGTGGGGGCGGCGGTCCCCATCGGCAGCGCACCGCTCGTCAATCCGACCGTCCAGTTCCTGCTGCCGCGCTCGGTCCTGCAGCCGGGGCATCGCTGGGAAGTCGTCCGCGACGGCTCGCTCTGGTACGACGATGCGGACGCCGCCAACGACCGCTTTCCGACAGGCGAACCCGCCGCGATCGCGTCCATCGGCGTACCGCCGATCAGGCTGCGGTTCATTCCGATCGTCCTGGATGCGCACGGAGGCGTGCAGGGTGACGTGCACCCAGGCAACGTCGAGGAGTACCTCCGAATCGCACGGGCCATCATGCCGGTGGGTGAGATCGAGGTGGTGGTGGCGCCGCCCTACGCGACGGGCGCGAGCTTCGGCACTGCGCCAAACGGCGGCGGGCCCGAGTTTTGGATTCCACTGCTCCAGCAGCTCGATGCGCTGCGCGTCGCCGACGTCGCCAACCAAGATGCCTACTGGGTCGGCATCGTCCTGCCGCCACCCGGATTCACTCGGGTGCTGAACGGCGGATACGGCTACGTGCCGTCGGCCCCATCCAGCGGACCAGGAACGCGCACATCCGTGAGCCTGTCGGTCGGGTGGGCGAACGATCCGGACTTCGCCACGCGCACTTACGCGCACGAGCTGGGGCACAATCTCTCGCGGCCGCACTCGCCCTGCGGCGGTGCGCCGGGGGCGGACAGCAACTACCCCTACGCGGGGGGCGTCATCGGCAACACCGGCCACGACACGCACTCGTGGGAGATTGGGCTCGCCGCCCGCGCCTCCGGCATCGCCCCGACGACCGGTGACATCATGGGGTACTGCGCGCCGTCGTGGATCAGCGACCATACCTGGAGCGCCATCGCGCTCTTTCGCGGGTCCAGCCCGGACGCGCTGCATTTCTCGATGCGTCCGGAGCCTGCACTGTTCGTCCAAGGGCTGGTGACGCAGGGCGTGCCCTCCGTGTCCGGGGCGCGCGTGCAGACGATGCGCGTGCTGGCCGAATCGGCATCGGACGCGTGGACACTCGTTGCGCGCGCCGTCGACGGGAGCGAGCTGGCGCGCCGGCGGTTCTCGCTTTCGACCCTCGACCATACCGCCGCGATACTGGCGTTCGGCGTCGCGATTCCCATGTCCGAGGACATCGTGCGCCACGTGCACAGCGTCGAGATCGCCGGACCGGGCGTCTCGAGCCGCTTCCGCGTGCAGCCCGGAGGTTAGGTTCCTAGGCATGACACGTCCCCTGACGATCTTGGCGATTGCGCTCTGTTCGGTCCTGGCCTGTCGGCCGCCCGAGGCCGTGGCTGTTCCCGATCCGATGCTCAGCGATCCGGCACCGCTCTGGGTGCCGCGCCGCGTCGGCACGTTCCATCTCGGGGTGTTCCAGCAGGACGAGGACCGGTCCCGCGGATCGCTGTACCGCTTCGTCGGACCCGATAGCATCCTGTTCGATGTGATGCTGTCCCCGGGCCCGGACCTCGCCGCGCGCTGTCCTGTGGCCTGCGCGAAGGATTCCCTCGACGCGACGCTGCGACCGACCGGAGCGCGGGCCGACGGCACGCCTGACGAGCGCGCCGTCTGGACTGAGGATCTTGCGGCGCGCCCCGAATCGCCCTGGATGCTGGGGCGAAGGACGGTGAGTCGCACGACGCGGGACACCATCGTGCTGAGGACCGAGCGCCATCTCTATTATCTGCCGGGCACACGCCTCTCGGTCTCTGGGACGTACGAGGAGTCGCCGGCGCGCGACGCTGTCGTCGGTGAGTTCCTGCGTCACGTGGTGGATGCGTTCGCGACTCCGCCGATTCCACTCCCGGAACCGACCCGTGCGGGCATTCTCGCCAGCATTGTCGGCGAGTGGGACTACGTCGGCTCGGCGCTGTTGTGCGGGCCGTGGCGACACACGATTCGCCTGAACGCCGATAGCACCGGCTTCACCGTCTCGACGCCAGCGGACGACGGCGCGGCACCGCGCCTCGTGACCTACCAGATCGTCCGGATTGGTCCCGGCATCGTTCCCGGCCAGACGCATGTGGTGCGGGCCTTCGAGGTGGGCGAGACAGGCCGCGGCGCGCACGGCGATCCCATCATGTGGGACCTCGTGCTCGATGGAACCGACCGATACAGCTGGCACCGGAACGACTGGTTCGACGACCAGCGCTCGGCGGCCGTGTTGCGCTGCGACCGCGGGCCCTACTGAGGGCGCGTCACGGCGCGCGCAGCATGGACGTAGGAATGGGATTCCCTGGCGTCTCCGCCTCCCAGAGGATCGAGACCACCCACCAGCGGGTCCCGTCGTTCCACAGCTGGATCGAGTTGATCCCGCGCGCGAAGGGTTGCGGGTCGGTCGGGAGATACTTCGAGTCGTAGGCGCTCATCACGTGGGCGATGTTGCCGTAGCGCTCCACAGTGCGCCCGATCTCGCGCTCGAAGAACCCGGTGCGCGTGAGTCCGGGGCCTGCTGCGGCGATATACTCGTCCACGTTCCATACGCGGATGCGACCTTCGCCCTGCGCCGTGCGGCCGGTGGGCATCAGCCGAGCGCCGGGCACCAACAACGAACGCAAGCGCGGCCAATCGCGCTCCTGATCCTTGGGGCCGGAGATGGAGGCGTAGAGTGCGTGGATGATGGCGTCCACGCTTTCCACGTCAGTGGGGTGTGCGAGGACGACCGGCCCCGCCGGTTGCTGGGCGCTGAGCGAGCCGCCCCCGAGGGATGCGACCGCGAATGCGGCGAGTAGCGTGCGAGCGAGGGTGTGCATGGAGCGGAATGATACCTCCGTCGCGCGACGTCGCCTAGGTGAGTCGTTCGCCTCCGCATGGGGAGGGTCGCCAAGGGCGCCGCGTCCACGTAGAATGCCTGAGGCTCGCGCCACTCTCCTTCCCTCCTTATCCCCCGACCCACACGTGTCCATCAAGAACGACCGCTGGATCATCGACATGGCGACCAAGCACGGGATGATCGAACCCTTCGAGAGCTCCCAGCAGCGGCAGGGCGTGGTCTCCTACGGCGTCTCGGCCTACGGCTACGACATGCGTGTGGCGCCCGAGTACAAGATCTTCACCAACGTGCTCAGCTCGATCGTGGACCCGAAACACTTCGATCCCAAGTCGTTCGTGGAGTACGAGGGCGACGTCTGCATCGTGCCGCCCAACTCCTTCGCCCTCGCCCGCTCCGTCGAATACTTCCGCATCCCGCGGAACGTCATGACGATCACGGTGGGCAAGTCCACCTATGCGCGCTGCGGCATCATCACCAACGTCACACCCTTCGAGCCCGAGTGGGAGGGTTACGTGACGCTCGAGATCTCGAACACCACGCCCCTTCCGGCCAAGATCTATTCCAACGAAGGCATCGCCCAGGTGCTGTTCTTCGAGGGCGATGAGGGTCCGCTGGTGAGCTACAAGGACAAGAAGGGCAAGTATCAGGGCCAGGTCGGCGTCACCCTTCCCAAGATCTAACCGAGGTACTGCCGATGTCGGCTCGTCTCCGTTCGTTGCTGGCCGCCGCGCTGCTGCTGGCGTCCGCCGCTCCCCTCGCCTCGGCCCAGGAGCTCTTCGGCGTCCGCCGCGACGGCGACAGGCTCCTGTTCACCATTCCCGACTCCCTCCTCGGCCGCGACATGATCATCATGTCACGCTACGCCCGGGTGCAGGACGGGATGTCGCAGGTGGGGGCCAACATGGCACCCAACATCGTCGTGCGCTGGGAACGCCGCGACGACCGCGTGTACCTCCGCGCCACCTCGCACCAGACCGCCGCCGACTCCGGCACCGCCCGTCACATCGCCGTCACCGACCAGAACTTCGCACCGGTGCTGCAGTCCTTCCGCGTGGAGTCTCGCGTCGGCGATGCCAGCGTGATCAACGTCGCGGATCTCTACCTCGCGGACCACCCCGCCTTCACGCTGCAGCGCCAGCAGCGCACCCAACTCGGCGTCCAGCGCTTCGAGCGCGAGCGCGGGTGGCTCGAGTTCGCGCGCGCGTTCCCGACGAATGTCGAGATCCGCGTGGTGCAGACCTATGTGGCGGCGCAACCGCCGAGCAATTCCCGCGGAGGCGCCGTCAGCTTCGAAGTCAATCATTCGATGATCCTCCTGCCCGCCGTGCCGATGCGTCCGCGCCTCTGGGACGAGCGGGTGGGCTTCATCAGCGTGCAGCGCACCGACTACTCCCGGGATTTCCAAGGCGTGCGCCCGGAGCGCTACGTGCGTCGCTTCCGCCTTGAGCCAAAGGACACCGCCGCCTTCCTGCGTGGCGAGCTCGTCGAGCCGGTGAATCCCTGGGTCTGGTACATCGACCCCGCCACGCCAGAGGAGTGGGTGCCCTACTTCGAGGCGGGCATCCTCGAGTGGAACGGCGCCTTCGAGGACGCAGGCTTCAAGAACGCCATCCAGGTGCGCCGCGCGCCGTCGCCCCAGGAAGATCCCAACTTCTCCCTGCTCGACGCCCGTTACTCGGTCGTCCGCTACGTGCCGACCACCGTGCGTTCGGCGAACTCCGGCGGCGACGTGATTGACCCTCGCTCCGGCGAGGTGCTGCGCGCCCACACCAACATGTACGAGGCCGTCGCCGAGCGGATGCGCTGGCAGTTGCTCTCGCAGGTGGCGACCGCGGCGAATGACACGCGCTATCGCAACTCGCGGCTCCCGGCGGACCTCATGGGCGAAGCCATCCGCTACGTGATGTCGCACGAGACCGCGCACTCCGTGGGCCTCCCACACAACCAGCGCGCCAATTTCGTCTTTCCCATCGACTCCATCCGCAATCCGGATTTCGTCCGCCGCATGGGGCACTCGGGCTCGTCGGTGGGACGCACGCGCTTCAACTACGCCGCCCAGCCCGGTGACGGCGTGGATCCCACGCGTCGCATGGGCATCTGGGACCGCTGGGCCGTGTACTGGGGCTACCGCCCGATCATCGAGGCGAAGACCGCCGAGGAGGAGACGGCCACCCTGCACCGCTGGGTGGTGGAGCGCGCCGACAAGCCCTGGTTCCGTTTCGCCGACGCTCAGTTCGGGATGGACGAGGAATGGGACCCGTATCGCATGACCGAAGGCATCAGCGACGACCCGGTCGAGGCCGCGTCGCTCGGCATGCGTAACCTCAAGGTGATGGTGGACAGCCTGCTACCGTGGCTCCTGCGCGAGGGCGACGACTACTACGAGCTGGAGACGCACTACCTGCAGGCGCTCACGCAGTGGAATCGCTACGCCGAGCACGCGGCCGCGGCCGTCGGTGGCTCATGGACGCATCACAAGCGCTACGGGGAGCCCGGCGTGGTATACACGGCCATCGAACCGGCCTACCAGCGCAAGGCAATGCAGTTCATTGACCAGCAGGTGCTGGCCACGCCGACGTGGGCCCTGAATGCCGACGTGTTACGGCGACTGGAGCACGCGGGCGCGGTGGAGCGCATCCGCGCCTACCAGGAACTGGCCGTGCAGCGACTGCTCAACGCCGCACGCATCGGGCGGTTGATCGAGCACGAGGCCTTCCTCGGCGCGGCGACCTACACGCCGGCGCAGATGCTCGACGATACGCGGGAAGCGGTGTGGCGCGACGCGAAGTCCGGGCGCCCGGTGGACACCTACCGCCGCAACCTGCAGCGCGCCTACCTCGCGCAGGCGCATCACCTGCTCAAGGTGGCGGAGAACACCGGGTGGGCGCCGCCCCGCTCCGGTGACCTGCGTGTGGGCAGCGACAACGATCCGCCGCTCAACGGCGCGCTGAAAATTGCGCAGTCGGACATCCGGCCACTGATCCGGGATCAGCTCACGCTGCTACGCGGCGAACTGCGGGCGACGCTCGCGCGCGGGGTGCGGGACCGGAACACGCGCATCCACCTCGAGGACGCGCTCCTGCGGATCGAGGCGGCGCTGGAGCCCTAGGCTCCGCTTGGCAGGAGCGCCGCGACGATCTCGCTGATCCCCGGCCAACCGGCCGGGTTGTACCGCGCGATGGTCCGCAGGTAGTGCAGACCTTCGTCGCCGAACTGGGCGACGAGGGCTTCCGCACCGCGCGTCACCGCCGCCGCGTCGGCATACGGCGGCTCGAGCGCCTCGTCGATCACCGCGCCCTCGGCCTTCACGCCCGTTGCCTTCAGGAAGGCCGCCTGGATTGCGGGCTCGATGTCCACGTACAGCGCCTGCAGCAGATCCACCTCGTCCTCGGGCGTCTGGGCGTTGAGCCGGACCACTTCGCCGGCCAACTTCGCCGACGGCCACGACATCAGCGTCACCGGGCGGAACCCACCGCCCTTGGCCACCAGGCGCTGGATGAAGTGCGCGCGCGTGTCCTTCCGCTCGGACACAAGCCGCGTGAGCAGTGCCACTCGCTTCGCGGACGGCAACGCCCGATAGATTGACGGAGTCGCCACGCTCAGGCCGCCCCCGTCCATTCCTTCGCGTCGCTCTTGGTCGCCATCGCGAACGCGTAGTCGCGATTCATGCGCTGGATCGCGTCAATCGAGATGCCCTTGGGGCACACCGCCATGCACTCGCCGAACAGCGAGCAGCCGCCGAACTCCTCGAGGTCCATACGGGCCACCATGGCGAGCGCCCGCCTCGAGCGCTCCGGCTGCCCCTGCGGCAACACCCCGAGGTGCGAAATCTTCGCCGCCGTGAACAGCGACGCCGAGGCGTTCGGGCAGGCCGCCACGCAGGCGCCGCAACCGATGCAGGCCGCGTTGTCCATGGCCAGGTCCGCATCCGGCTTCGGGATCGGCAGCGCATTCGCGTCCTGCGGCGTGCCGGTGGGCACCGAGATGAACCCGCCGGCCTGGATGATGCGGTCGAAGGCCGAGCGATCGACCACCAGGTCCTTGATCACCGGGAAGGCCTTGGCCCGCCACGGCTCGATGGTGATCTCGTCCCCGTCCTTGAACGACCGCATGTGCAGTTGGCAGGCCGTGGTGAGCTTCATCGGCCCGTGCGCCGCGCCGTTGATCATCAGCCCGCAGGAGCCACAGATCCCCTCGCGGCAATCGTGATCGAAGGCGATGGGATCGTCTCCCGCCTGGATCAGCCGCTCATTCACCACATCGAGCATCTCGAGGAAGCTCATGTCGGGGCTGATGTCCTTGGCAGGATACTTCACCATCCGCCCCGGCTCGGCGGGCGACTTCTGCCGCCACACGTTGAGGGTGAGCTGCATCGGCTGTGCGGTTCCGGCGCCGCTCACTTGTAGCTCCGCGTGCTCAGGTGGACGTTCTCGAACACCAACGGCTCCTTGTTGAGGATCGGGGGCTTCCCCTCCCCCGCATACTCCCACGCCGCCACGTAGGCGAACTCGGCGTCATTGCGCTTGGCTTCGCCATCTTCCGTCTGGTGCTCCGTGCGGAAGTGTCCGCCGCAACTCTCCTCGCGGTGCAAGGCGTCAATGCACATCAGCTCGGCGAACTCGAGGAAGTCGGCCACGCGCCCGGCCTTCTCCAACGACTGGTTGAGCTCGGCGCCAGACCCCGGCACCTTCACGTCGCGCCAGAACTCCTCGCGCAACTTGGGGATGCGCTCAAGCGCCTCCCTGAGACCGGCGGCGTTTCGCGCCATCCCACACTTGTCCCACATCAGCAGGCCCAGCTCACGATGGAACGAATCCACCGTCCGCGTGCCGTTGATGGAGAGCAAGCGCTGGGTGCGCTCCTCGACCACCGTGCGCGCGGCCTGGAACTCGGGGTGGTCCGTGGTCACCGTCTCGAGCTTCGTGCTCGCGAGATAATCGCCGATGGTGTACGGAATGACGAAGTAGCCGTCCGCCAGCCCCTGCATCAACGCCGAGGCGCCGAGGCGATTGGCGCCGTGATCGGAGAAGTTCGCCTCGCCGGCCACGTGCAGGCCGGGAATGGTGCTCATCAGGTTGTAGTCCACCCAGGTGCCGCCCATGGTATAGTGCACGGCCGGGTAGATGCGCATCGGACGCTCGTAGGGATTCTCGTCGGTGATGCGCTGGTACATCTCGAAGAGGTTGCCGTAGCGCTCCTCGATGGCGGCCTTGCCGAGGCGCTTGATGGCGTCGGCGAAGTCGAGGTACACGCCGCGTCCGCCCGGCCCCACCCCGCGGCCGTCGTCGCAGGCTTCCTTGGCGGCGCGCGAGGCAATGTCGCGCGGCGAGAGGTTGCCGAACGAGGGATACTTCCGCTCGAGGTAGTAGTCGCGATCCGCTTCGGGGATCTGCGACGGCTGCTTGCCCACGTCCTCGCGGCGCTTCGGGACCCACACTCGGCCGTCGTTGCGCAGCGACTCCGACATCAGCGTGAGCTTCGACTGGTAGTCCCCCGCCACCGGGATGCAGGTGGGGTGGATCTGCGTGAAGCTCGGGTTGGCGAAGGCGGCGCCCTTCTTGTAGGCGCGGAACGTCGCCGTGACGTTGCAGCCCTTGGCGTTGGTCGAGAGGTAGAACACGTTGCCGTAGCCGCCAGTCGCCAAGATCACGGCGTCGGCCGCGTGCGACTCAATCTCGCCCGAGAGCATGTCGCGCACGATGATCCCGCGGGCCTTGCCGTCCACCAGCACGAGTTCGAGCATCTCGTGGCGCTCGAACATCGTCACGCCCCCGCGGGCGATCTCCTTCTCCAGCGCCTGGTAGGCGCCGATGAGCAGCTGCTGCCCGGTCTGCCCGCGCGCGTAGAAGGTGCGCGACACCTGCGCGCCCCCGAAGGAGCGGTTGGCCAGCATGCCGCCATACTCACGCGCAAAGGGCACGCCCTGCGCCACGCACTGGTCAATGATGTCCACCGACACCTGGGCAAGGCGGTACACATTGGCTTCGCGAGCGCGGAAGTCGCCGCCCTTGATGGTGTCGTAGAACAGGCGCTGCACCGAGTCGCCATCGTTGCGGTAGTTCTTGGCGGCGTTGATGCCACCCTGCGCGGCAATGGAGTGCGCGCGCCGCGGCGAATCCTGGAAGCAGAAGCAGCTCACGTTGTAGCCGAGCTCGCTGAGCGTCGCGGCCGCCGAGGCGCCGGCCAGTCCGGACCCCACGACGATGATCTTGAACTTCCGCTTGTTGGCCGGGTTCACCAGCTTCATCTCGAAACGGTGCTTATCCCACTTCTCGGCCAGCGGGCCGGCCGGGATCTTGGCGTCGAGCTTGAGGGTCATGTTGGATACGGCCTTAGTCGACGATGCCGAGCAGGACGCCGACCGGCACGGCGATGAATCCTGCCCAGACGATGATGGCGAGACCGAGCGCGAGCTTGCGCTCCATCGGATTCGGATTGGGCTTTGCCACGCCGAGCGTGCGCACGCCCGCCCAGACGCCGTGGTAGAGGTGCAGCCCGAAGAACGTCATGGCCACGATGTAGAAGATGGCTACCCACACGTTGCCGAAGCCGATCACCACGTTGCCGTAGGCCCCGCCCTTCGAGAAGGCCGGGTGCAGCTGGCCGGTGGTGAAGTGCAGGATGTGGAACACGAGGAAGACCGCCAGCAGCACGCCGCCCACACGCATGGTGCGCGAGGCCCACGTGGCGATCTGCGACTCCCGCTTCACGTAGTCCACGGGGCGCGCGGCCCGCGCCCGCATCGTCAGCTGCACCGCCGAGACGATGTGCAGCACCGCCATCGTGAAGAGGCCGGCGCGCGCGATCCACAGCAGAGGTCCGAGTGACTGCAGCTTGTGGGCGTAGTCGTTGAAGACCTGGGCCCCCATGAAGACCTGGAGGTTCCCGGCCATATGCCCGACGGCGAAGAGCACGAGGCCCACTCCCGTCACGGCCATCACGTACTTCTTGCCAATCGTCGAATCCCAGAACTGCAGCATCCAGCGCATTCGCGTCCTCAGCGGGGGGTCAGGCGAACGGGAGGGGCCAGGCGCCCCTCCCGTTGCGAACTGCTAGAGCTTCACGACCGACATGGGCTCACGCACCGACTGTGCACTCTTCTCCAACGCGGCGCGCTCGTCCGCGGTCAGGGTCACCTCGAGCACCTTCTCGAGTCCCTTGCGGCCAAGCTTCACCGGCACGCCGAGGAAGAGCCCCTTCATGCCGTACTCCCCTTCCAGCCACGCCGAGCACGGGAGGATCCGCTTCTGGTCGTGCACGATGGCCTCGACCATCTGGACCGCTCCCGACGACGGCGCGTAGTACGCCGACCCGGTCTTGAGGTGCTTCACGATCTCGGCGCCGCCATTGCGCGTGCGGTCCACGATCGCATCGAGCGTGGCCTTGTCCATCAGCTGCGTGATGGGGATGCCGGACACGGTCGTGTAGGAAATGAGCGGCACCATCGTGTCGCCGTGGCCACCGAGCACCATGGCCTGGATGTCGCGCACCGAGACGTCGAGGGCGGTGGCCAGGAAGGCGCGGTACCGTGCGGTGTCGAGCACGCCGGCCATGCCGATCACGCGCTCGCGCGGGAAGCCCGTGGCTTCCTTCGCCACCCAGCACATAACGTCGAGCGGGTTGGACACCACAATGACGATCGCCTTCGGCGACGAGCGCTTGACGTTCTCGCCCACCGACTTCACGATGGCGGCGTTGGTGTTGAGCAGGTCGTCCCGCGACATCCCCGGCTTGCGGGCGATGCCGGCGGTGATCACGACGATGTCGGAGTCGGCCGTCTCGTCGTAGCCATTCGTGCCGATCACGCGGGAATCAAAGCCCTCGATCGGCGCGGACTGCCACTGGTCGAGTCCCTTGCCCTGCGGAATGCCCTCAGCGACGTCCACCATCACGACGGTGCGGGCCAGCTCCTTCTCGGCGATGCGCTGCGCAGCGGTCGCACCGACGTTGCCGGCGCCGACCACAGTAATCTTGTTTACCATCTCAATAGCTCGGTTGGTAGGTGGGAGTAACTCCGAGCAATTTAGTGGGCCGAGAGGTGGGATTCTAGGCTTGGGACGCAAGACGGAAGACGGAAGGAGTACGCACATGTCCTTCCGTCTTCCGTCTTCCGTCTAGCCCCCCACCTCTGAGAGCGCTCTCAGGCCACCTACCTTCAGCCGTACCAAGTCGTGCGCCTCCGGCTTCTCGGACAGCGCCTTGACGAAGAGCGGACCAAGTTCGGACCCGGCTCGAAGCGGGCTGCGCAGATCAACCTCGTGGTCGCCGTACAGGCAGGTGCGGAGGCGGCCATCGGCGGTGAGGCGCACGCGGTTGCAGTCGCCGCAGTAGGTGTGGGTCATCGGCGTGATCACGCCGATCGTACCGGGCGCGCCCTCGAGACGATGATACTTGGCCGGGCCGTTGCCCCTCGCTGGACCCTCGGCCGGCGACAGGGCGCCGAGCGTCGCGACGCGCGTCAGCACCTCGTCGCTCGGCACGATGTGCTCGTCAGTCAGGTGCGCCATCTCCCCGACCGGCATCAGCTCGATGAATCGGACGTGCACGGCGTGCTGTTGCGTGAGCCGCGCGAACTCCACCACTTCGTCGTCGTTGATCCCGCGCATCACGACCACGTTCAGCTTCACCGGCTCGAGCCCGGCGTCGAGGGCGGCCTGCACCGCCAGCACGGGGTCGAATCCAAGGTCCCGGCGCGCGATCTTGGCGATCCGCTCGGTGATGAGCGAGTCGGACGAGATGTTCACGCGATCGAGTCCGGCGCGCTTGAGGTCGCTGGCCATCGCCGGGAGCTTCACGCCGTTGGTAGAGAGCGCGATGTCCTCGATGCCGTCCACGGCGCGGAGCATCGCGATCAGGCGAAGCAGGTCGGGGCGGATGGTCGGCTCGCCGCCGGTGATCCGCAGGCGACGCAGGCCGAGCGGCGCGAGCTGGCGTACGACCTCCGTGATCTCCTCGTACGAGAGGATGTCCTGCTTCGGGAGCCACGCCAGCCCCTGCTCCGGCATGCAGTACACACAGCGGAAGTTGCAGCGGTCCGTCACCGAGATCCGCAGGTACTCGATGCTCCGCCCGAAGCGGTCCTTGAGCGCCGGCGCGTGCGTGCTCACGAGGCGCTCAGGGCGTCGGGAGCCGCCGGCACGGCGCCGCCGGCGTTGTCGGTCCAGGCCCGCTCACCGTCCACGTAATGCTCACGCTTCCAGATGGGCACGCGCTGCTTGATCTCCTCGATCAGGAATCGTTGGGCATCCATGGCCGGCGCACGACGGGCGTGGGAGACCGCGATCACGATGCTCGCCTCACCGAGCGCGAGCGTCCCGAGCCGGTGCTCCACGACGATGTGCGTCGTCCCGAACCGCGCCGCCGCCTCGGCGACGATCGTCGCCAACTCACGCTCGGCCATCGGTGCGTAGGCGGAGTAGTCGATGCCCGTCACCTCGCGACCCTGATTTGTGCGGCGCACCGTGCCAACAAAGAGCGTGCTGGCGCCCGAGCCCTGATCCTCCACCTCGGCGAGCAGGGCGGCGGGATCGAGCGGATGCTCCACGAGCGCCGTGCGCATGGGCCTCAGCCTCCGGCCACCGGCGGAATCAGCGCGACCTCATCGCCGGCCGCGATCACCGCGTCGGAACGCGCGTAGCGGTGGTTGACGGCTACCAGCGGACGCGGAAGCACCTTGCCGGAAGCACGTCCGGCGAGTTCGGTCACCAGGTCAGCGACACGCGCGCCCTCCGGGAGGTCCACCACAACCTGCGGACCGAGGGCGTCGGACCAGGACGCAAAGAGCAGGACGTTCAGGCGCATACGAGAAGAATACAACAGCGGCGGCACCGCAATGGCGCCGCCGCTCGTAGAACCCGTCATGCCGGCCGGAGGTTCAATCCTCGTCGTGGTCCGAATCGTTCTCCGGTACCATCTCGAGATCGGCCACCAGCGCGCGCAACTCCTTGCTGGGCTTGAAGACAGGCACGGGACGCGCCGAGACCTCCACGGGAGCGCCGGTGCGCGGATTCCGCGCCATCCGGGTCTTCCGGTTGCGGATTTTGAAGGTCCCGAACCCGCGGACCTCGATATTCCGCTGTTCCTTCAGCGCGTCCTTGATGGCGTCAAGGAAGGAGTCCACCACGCGGGCGCAGTCCTTCTTGGAGATCATGGGGCCAGAAGTCTGGGCCATGGCCTCCGTCACGCGCTCCACGAGATCCGCTTTGGTCATCGACATACCGAGGATTGGTTGACGGCCCAAGTGCCGTAAGTGGCCAAAGGTTAGGACCTTAGCTGTTGTGTGTCAAGCGGTTGCGCCGCTTCGGGACTCAGCTAGCGGGCGCCGGCGAGGGCCCCGAGGAACTCGTCGAAATGCGGGACGGCGTCGTGGGGCCCGGGCGCCGCCTCCGGATGGTACTGCACCCCGAACACCGCCTTCTGGCGATGGCGGAGCCCCTCGACCGTGCCGTCGTTCAGGTTGAGGTGCGTCACCTGGAGGTCTGGCGCGCCTGGGATACCCTCGGCGGACCCCTCGACCGCGAAGCCGTGGTTCTGGCTGGTGATGAGGACGTCGCCCGTGGCGAGGTCCTTCACCGGATGGTTTCCGCCGCGATGGCCGTACGGCAGCTTCACCGTCCTGCCACCGA
The DNA here is from genome assembly GCA_024710705.1 of Gemmatimonadaceae bacterium. Classification (GTDB taxonomy): domain Bacteria; phylum Gemmatimonadota; class Gemmatimonadetes; order Gemmatimonadales; family Gemmatimonadaceae; genus Pseudogemmatithrix. The sequence goes on from JANJUF010000073.1 coordinate 19,264, forward strand.
AGGTGATGCCGAGGAGCTGGTGACCGAGGCAGATCCCGAAGACCGGGACGTTGGCCGCGACGATCTCGCGGATGGCAGCCGGCGCGTACTCGACCGCATCAGGGTCTCCGGGCCCGTTCGAGAGGAAGACGCCATCCGGCTGGAGGGCGAGTACGTCCTTGGCTGGCGTGGTGGACGGAACCACGGTAATCCGGCACCCGCGTTCCTCGAACATGCGGAGGATGTTGCGCTTGATACCGTAGTCGTAGGCCACAATGTGGTGCGGCGCACCGGCGTCACCCCACAGATAGCGCTCCTTCGTGGACACCTTGGACGCGAGGTCGAGACCGGCCATCGAGGGACAGGCCGCGAGCGCCGCGCGGTGGGCAGCGGTAGGCTCAACGCCAGCGCCGATTAGCCCGCGCATGACGCCGGCTGTCCTCAAGTGACGCGTGAGGCGACGTGTGTCAACTTCTGAAAGGACAGGTACTTGCGCAGATACAAGCCATGGGCCAAGTCCCTGTTCAGCGCGCCAATTCGAGTAGGGTCTCGAGAGCTCACGGACCACGACGCCGGCCACCTGTGGTCGTTCCGATTCCGGGTCTTCGGAGTTAACGCCATAGTTGCCGATCATCGGCGCCGTCATCACCACGATCTGCCCGCGGAACGAAGGATCGGTGAAGGTCTCTTGGTACCCGCTCATTCCGGTCGTGAAGACGACCTCGGCCACGGCCGGGGCGCTCAGCAGGGCGTGGAGCCGGCCAAGAAAAAGGGTCCCGTCCTCGAGGAGGAGGAACCCTGTTTCGTCGTACGAGTGAGCGCTCACGGCTGGGGCGGCGGGGTCGTGGGCGACGTCGGCACGGACTGGAGCGGCACCGCGGACTGCACGCCTGGCTCGGGCGCCGGGGCGGCCGCCGGAGCCGTCGCGGCCGAGGGCGTGAGCGCCTGGTCGAGGATCGACGTCGGGATCCGCGAGCGGCTCGACATGATCTGCAGGATGAAGGCGAGCCCGATGAAGATGCCGCCGGCCCACCAGCTCGTCTTGGTCAGGATGTTGCCAGCCTGACGGGTGCCGAGGAGAGAATCCGACGACGAGGAAGCTCCGCCGAAGCTCGCGGCGAGGCCGCCACCCTTGCCGGCCTGGAGCAGCACGGCCACACCAAGGATGATGGCGTCGAGGATGAGGATGATCAGGAGGAACGTATACACGGCAGTTTCCAGGGGTCGGCGTAGGTAAGCCTCGAAGAATACTGGAGTTAGACCCCTCGGTCAACTCCGGACGATCGCCAGCCATCCCTCAGCGTCGAGGCTTGCTCCCCCCACGAGTACGCCGTCCACATCCTCTACCGAGACGAGGGCGTCCACGTTCGACCGGTTGACACTGCCGCCGTAGAGGATCGGCACAGCCCTCCCGCGCTCGCCAGTGATGGCGATCAGCTCCTTCCGCAGCGCGGCGTGCACCTCGGCGGCATCCTGCGGGGTCGCCGTCATTCCGGTGCCGATGGCCCACACCGGCTCGTACGCGACCATCAACGTGGCGACAGCCGCGGCCTCAAGGCCGGCGACGGCCGCGCGCAACTGCCGGAGCACCACAGCGAGGGTCTCACCTGCTTCCCGCTCCTCGAGCGTCTCGCCCACGCAGATCATCGGCGTGAGTCCGGCACGCGCGGCCGCGGCGACCTTCTTGCCGGTGGCCTCGTCGCTCTCGCCGAACACGTGCCGCCGCTCCGAATGGCCCACGAGGACGTGTCGCGCACCAGCCGCGCGCGCCAGCGTCGCCGAAATCTCCCCGGTGAAGGCACCCTTGTCTTCCCAGTGGATGTTCTGCACGCCGGTCTCGAGGTCCCCGCGCTGCCTCACCGCCGCCACCACCACGTGCAATGACACCGCCGGCGGGAAGAACAGCACCCGCTTCTGCTGTTGCCGTGAGTACTGGCTCGTGAACGTGCGCATGAACGCCTCCGCATCAGCGGGGGCTTGGTTCATTTTCCAGTTGGCGGCGAAGACGAGGGACTTCATTCAGGCTCTTGTGTTGAACGAGAGAACGAACTGCGGCAAGGTGGTCCCGCTGGCACTAGCGCAGATCCAACGCAGCCACACCTGGCAACACCTTCCCTTCCAGGAACTCGAGCGACGCCCCGCCCCCAGTGGAAACGTGCGACATCGCCGAGGCCAGCCCCGCTGCCTCGACCGCCGCTGCCGAGTCGCCGCCACCCACGATCGTGGTCGCGCCCTTCTTGGTGGCCTCGACCATCGCCTGCGCGATGGCCGTGGTGCCCTGGTCGAACGGTGGCGTTTCGAACACGCCCATCGGCCCGTTCCAAATGATCGTCTTGGCGGCCGCGATCGCGCGACCGTAGCTCATCGCCGAGTCCGGGCCGATATCGAGCATCGCCTCGTTGGACGGGATCGCGTCGCGCTTCACCGCGTGCGCCTTCTTGCCCTCGGCGATTGCCGGCGCCACCATCGCGTCGTGCGGGAGCGTGAGGCGGAATCCGGCTCGCTCCATCAGGTCCTTCGCCATTGCGAGGCGATCCGGCTCCACCAACGACGTCCCCGTCTCGAAGCCCATGGCTTTGTAGAACGTGCACGCCATTGCGCCGCCGATGAGGATGCCGTCCACCTTGGGCAGCAGCGCTTCGATCACGTCGATCTTGCCCGAGATCTTCGAGCCTCCGAGGATGGCGATGAACGGACGCTTCGGCTTGTCGAGCGCACCGCCGAGGTACTCCAGCTCCTTCTGCATCAGGAGGCCGGCCACTGCCGGTTTGAGCAGCTTGGCCACGCCCTCGGTGCTCGCGTGCGCCCGATGCGCCGCGCCGAAGGCGTCGTTCACGTAGAGGTCGCCCAGCTTGGCGAACGCCGCGCTCAGTGCCGCGTCGTTCTTCTCCTCACCTGCCTCGAATCGTGTGTTCTCCAGCAGGCATATCTCACCGTCGCCGAGCGCCAGGCTCGCGGCTTCAGCCGCTGCGCCCACCACGTGCGGCACGAAGGCCACCGGCTTGCCGAGTGACGCAGCCAGGGCCGGCGCGACGGGCGCGAGCGAATACTTGGCCTCTGGCTTGCCCTTCGGCCGTCCAAGGTGCGAACAGAGCACGACGCGCGCGCCCGCCCTCACCAACGTGAGGATGGTGGGGACGGCCGCGCGGATGCGGGTGTCGTCGGCCACCGACCCGTCGCCCGCCAGCGGCACGTTGAAGTCCACGCGCACGAGCGCGCGCTTCCCCTTCAACTCAGCGGCCTTGAGGTCCTTGATGGTGCGGGTCTGCATCGCGGCGACGGCTCAGAGACCCTTGCCGACCATCTCGAGCAGGTCCACGCAGCGTGAGGAGTAGCCCCATTCGTTGTCGTACCAGCCCGAGAGCTTCACCATCGTGCCGTCAATGACATTCGTGCTCTTGGAGTCGAGCGTGCACGAGGCCGGGTTGCCGATGTAGTCCACCGAGACGAGTTCGTCCTCGGTGTATGCGAGAATGCCCTTGAGCGCGCCCTCGCTCGCCTTCTTGAACGCAGCATTCACCTCGGCGATCGTCGTCCGCTTCTCCACTTCCACCGTGAGCTCGGTGAGCGACACGTCGGGAGTGGGCACCCGAATGGCGATCCCGTCGATCAACCCCTTCACCTCGGGAATCACCAGCGAAGTGGCCTTCGCGGCGCCGGTGGTAGTGGGAATCATCGAGATGGCAGCGGCACGCGCACGACGCAGGTCCTTATGCGGCAGATCGAGGATGCTCTGGTCGTTGGTGTAGCTGTGGATCGTCACCATCGCGCCGTGCTTGAAGCCGAAGGCATCGCGCACGACCTTGACCATGGGTGCCAGGCAGTTGGTGGTACACGATGCGTTGGAGATGATGTGGTGCTTGGCGGCGTCGTACTTCTCCCCGTTTACGCCGAGGACGAGGGTGATGTCCTCGCCGGTGGCCGGCGCCGAGATGATCACCTTCTTGGCCCCGCCGGCGATGTGCTTGCGAGCGTCGTCAGCCTTGGTGAAGCGGCCCGTGCTCTCGAGCACGAGGTCCACCTTGAGGTCCTTCCACGGCAGCAGCGCCGGATCCTTCTCCTTCAGGACCTGGATCCTGTCGCCGTTGATGGTGATGGATTCGTCGTCGTACGTCACCGTGCCGCCGAAGCGGCCGTGCACCGAGTCGTACCGGAAAAGGTGCGCCAGCGTCTTGGTGTCGGTGAGGTCGTTGACGGCGACGATGTCGAGCGCGGCACCGCGCTCCTTGGCGGCACGGACGACCTGGCGACCGATGCGGCCGAAGCCGTTGATGCCGACGCGGATCTTTGCAGACATGGCCCGGGTTCCTGGGGCTAGGGGACTTGGATGGTCAGAGGCGGTCCGCGCTGGTGCGCGCCCGTCCGAACGTCAGATAGCTCAACGTGCGCGCTCCCGACTCGAACAGCACCGTCGCACAGGCATTCAGCGTCGCGCCGGTCGTGAGCACATCGTCCACGAGGATCAGGTGTCGGCCGCCAATGCGGGCCTCGGCGCCATCCCCGAGCGCGAACGCGCGGTGAACGTTCGCCAAGCGCTCCCCGGGAGTCAATCGCGTCTGCGACGGCGTGGCGCGGGTGCGACCGAGCACGTCCTCCCAGACCGGCAGGTTCCACCGACGCCCGACCGCGCGCGCCAACAGCGCCGCCTGGTTGAACCCGCGTGCGCGCTCCTTCACCGCCGCCAGCGGGACCGGCACCAGCGCGGCGCGCTCGACGCAGACGTCAGCCGGGAACTCCAGGCGCGCAAGCCGCGCCCCCATGGCGTCGGCCACTGCCGGCCAGCCATCGTACTTCAGGGCCGAAAGCAGCGCACTGCTGGTGTCGTCCGGGACCCAGCAGAGCGAGCGGGCCGAGCGCACGAAGGGCGGTAGCAGCGCGCATCCTGCGCAGCTGTCCCGTGCCGCCTGCGGGTGACCGCAGCGTATGCAGCGCGGCGCGCGGAGCTGGGGAAGCCGCGCCCAGCAACGACCGCAGACCAAGCCGCGGTCCGCGTCGTCCATTCCCTGATGACAGGCCGCGCAGGCGCGCGGAAACAACAGGGCGCCGAGGGCCGCCGCAGCCCGGCGCCATCGCTGCGGCGCGCGCGGGAGGTCGGCGTCGGCCGTCATGGCGCTCAGCGGCGCACCGCGGCCCACATCACATCACGATCGGCCGGCATGCCGAACCACCGCTCGAACGCCAGGGCGCCTTGCTCAATCAGCATCGGCAATCCATCGTCCGCCCGCAGGCCGCGCGAGCGGCAGGCACTGATCCAGGGCGTGCGGCCCCGGCGATAGGTCAGGTCGAGCACGGCCATGCGCTCGGGGATCATGCCGGGGGCGACCGGCATCATGCTGCCGTCAAGCCCCAGCGGCGTGGCGTTCACCAGCAGGTCTGCACCGTCCATCGCGTCGAGCACGCCGGCCACGACGGTCACGAGTCCGGGATAGCGTGCGGCAAGTTGCGCGGCGCGCTCCGGCGTGCGCGCGTGCAGTCGGATCTCCGCCCCGGCCCACCCCTGCACCGCCTCGCACACCGCCGCCGCCGCACCACCCGCGCCCAACAGCGCCACGGTGCGTCTCGCCGAATCCCCATCCAGCAAGCCGCGCGCCGACTTGTCGAAGCCGCCGACGTCCGTGTTGTCACCCGCGAGGACGCCATCGGCATCGCACCAGAATGTGTTCACCGCGCCCACGCGGGCCGCCAGCGGCGTCAGCCGGCCGCACAGCGAGGCCATCACTTCCTTGTGCGGTACTGTCACGTTGCCAGCGGCACGCTCGGCCACGAGGTCCTGCACCACCGTCGGCAACGCATCGGCCGCGACATCCACCAGCTCGTACCGAAGGGACAATCCGGCCGCCGCCAAGGCCGCGTTCTGGAACACCGGCGACAGCGAGTGTGCAACCGGATGTCCGAGAAGGACGAGTCGCCCGGGAAGCATGGTCATTCGCCAGCCGCGTCGCGTTCGGCGGCCACGCGATCCACCACGCGCTCGATGGCCGTGCACAGCTCACGGAACGTCGCGCGATAGGCGTCGAGGTCGCCGCCGAAGGGATCGGCGATCGCGGCGCTGTCCTTGCCTTGCGACGCGTACTGCGCCAGCAGATGGACCTTCCCCTCCCCACCGAGGGCCTCGACACGCTCGCGGTGATGCGGACCCATCACCAGGACCAGGTCGGCACGCTCCACCAGTTCCCGCGAGAGCGCACGCGCTCGATGGTGGCTCAAGTCGAGGCCGTTCTCCAACGCGACCAGCAACGCGCCGTCCGACGCCGGCGCGTTCTCCCACGCACTCGTGCCGGCACTCGAGACGTGAAGTCCCTCGACGCCCCGCGCCAGTGCCACCGCCTGCGCGATGATCTCGGCCATCGGCGAGCGACAGGTGTTCCCGGTGCAGACGAGGAGCAGTTCCATGCGCGGAATCTACTGGTCGCCGACAAGGTCCGGCACGCTCTCACGAAGCGTGGCGGCGGCGATGGCGCCGGGGCGGATGACCCGAGGGCGACGTCCCGTGCAATCCACCACCGTGGAGGGCGTATCCGTCGCCAGCGAGCCCGCATCGAGAAGCAACACGTCCCCACGCGCGATGGCCGCGCCGAACTGCTCCAGCACCTCGCGCGCCGAGGTGGCGGCGGGCTCGCCCGGAATGTTGGCCGAGGTGCTGGTGATGGGGTCTCCGAGCGCGGCGATGAGACGCTGGAGCCCAAGGTGCGACGTCCAGCGCACCGCCACGCCTCCCTCGGGGCCGCGCAGCCGGGCCGGGATGCGACGCTCGCCGCCCGGGAGGACGAGCGTGAGCGGCCCGGGCCAGTGCCGGGCCGCCAACATCGCCGCCGACTGCGTGAGGTGCAGGCCGATGCGAGCGAGCATCGGCGTGTCGGAAATGAGCAGCAGAAAGGGCTTGGCCGGCGGCCGACGCTTGAGCGCCACCAAGCGCTCCACCGCCGCGTCGTCAATCATCGTCCCGAACCCATACAACGTCTCGGTCGGATAGGCGAGGATCCTGCCCTCCCGCAAATGGGCCAGCGCCGGCGCGATGGCCGCGTCCATCTCCTCGGCGGACCAGAACGGGAGCCCCCGCGACTCAGGCATCCGGCGCCTCGCGCAGGGGCGCCAGCGCCTCGGCGCGGGCGAAATCGCCGGCCTCCGTCACCTTCATGGCCTTCTCGCTCCCGCGCACCACGTGCACGGCAATCCCCAGTCGCTCGCAGAGCGCCGCATCGTCCGTGGCCTCGCCATGCCACCCGGCCCGCTTCGCGTCGCGGTGCGCCCGTTCGATCAGCGCACGCGGGAAACCCTGCGGCGTCTGTGCGCGCCAGAGCCCGGTCCGCGCGACAGTCTCCACGATGCGGCCGCCATGATCCACGCGCTTCAGGGTGTCCACCACCGGCAGCGCCGCCACCGCGCCATGGCCGCGCTTGGCCTCGGCGATCACACGGCCAATCATCTCCGTATCGGCGAAAGGGCGCGCCGCGTCGTGGATCAGCACGGTGGTGCACTCCGATGGCAAGTCCTCGAGTCCGTTGGCCACCGATTCCGCGCGGGTGCGCCCTCCGACGGAGATCAGCATGCGGTCAACGTCGCATTGGAAGATCCACGGTGGCGGATCGCCCGCATACTGTTTGGGCAGCACACACACGACCATCCCGACCTCCGGGATGGCCTGGAAGGTCTGGAGCGAGTGCAGCAACATCGGCTTGCCGGCAATCCACCGCAGCTGCTTGAGCTCCTGCCCGCCCACGCGGCTGCCCGTTCCGCCGGCCACGATCACGACGCCAACGTTGCGGCCGCTCATCGGAACAGCGCCCGGAAGAGGGCCGCGAGGTCTGGCACACTCTCCACCTTCAGTTGCCTCGGCAGCCGCTTCGGCACCGAGCGCGCACCCACAAAGGCGCGCCGCATCCCCATCTTCTCGGCCTCGAGCAGGCGTCGTTCCGCTTGCGAGATCGCGCGGATCTCGCCGCCGAGCCCCACTTCGCCGAGGAAGATCGCATCGCCGGGCAGCGGCTTGTCGTAGAAGCTCGACGCCAGCGCCGCGGCCACGGCCACGTCACCGGCTGGCTCCTGCACGCGCACGCCGCCCACGACGTTGAGGAACACATCGAGCTGCGCGAAGGAAAGCCCGGCGCGCTTGTCGAGCACCGCCAGCAACAGCGCGAGGCGTCGCGCGTCGTAGCCCGTGCTCACCCGCTGTGGCGTGCCGAAGCCGGCCTTGGCGGCCAGCGCCTGCACCTCCAGCAACATCGGACGCGATCCTTCCATTAGGCAGGTCACCGCGCTGCCCGACGCGGGCGACTCGGCGCGCTCGCCCAGGAACAGCGCCGAGGGATTCTCCACTGCCTCAAGCCCGTTCACGGTCATGCGGAACACGCCAATCTCGTCCACCGAACCGAATCGGTTCTTGGTGGCCCGCAACACGCGATGGTCGGCCGAGTTCTCGCCCTCGAAGTAGAGCACCGTATCCACGATGTGCTCCAGCGTCTTCGGGCCGGCGATGCCGCCGCCCTTGGTCACGTGGCCGACCACGAACACCGCGGTGCCGCTCTCCTTGGCGAAGCGCATCAGCCGTGCCGCGCACTCACGCACCTGCCCGACGTTTCCCGGCGCCCCCTCGAGGTCGCCGGTGAAGACGGTCTGGATCGAGTCCACGACCATCACCTGCGGCCGCATCGACGCGGCCGTCGCCAGGATCGTCTCGAGGTTCGTCTCGCCCACGAGCGACACCGCGCCGGCGCTCGCGCCGAGCCGGTCCGCCCGCAGCTTCACCTGGAGCGGCGACTCCTCGCCGCTCACGTAGAGCGCGCTGTGCCCCGCGGACTCCAGCCGAGCCGCCACCTGCAGGAGGATGGTGCTCTTGCCGATGCCCGGCTCACCACCCACCAGCACCATCGAACCCGGCACCACGCCACCACCAAGCACGAAATCGAACTCGGCGATGCCCGTGGCGAGGCGATGCTCCTCCGCGCCTATCACGTCGCGAAGACGGGGCGTCTCCAGCACCTGGCCCCCTTCCCCGTACGACGCCGCACCCGCCAACCGTCGTTGCGCCCCCGCGCCCTTCGCCGACGCGCTCACCTTCGGCGCCGCCATCTCCTCGACGAGCGTGTTCCACTCGCCGCAGGTATCGCAACGTCCCTGCCATTTGAGGGACTCGGCGCCGCACTCGGTGCAGCGATAGACGGACTTCGCCTTGACCGCCATCAGCGCGCCGCCCGAGGTAGGCCCGCCGCGCGCATCACTGCTCCGGCTGGCGGCTGGTCCAGTTCTCGAAGCGCGTGTGGCTCTTCCGGAAATGCAGCCGAATGTGGCCGGTCGGGCCGTTGCGCTGCTTCCCGACGATCACCTCGGCGTAGCCATCGAGCGGGATGTCGGTCGTGCCGCTCACCATCCGCGGATTCCCCTGGTCGTCGTACGGCCGCTCGTTCATCTCCGGGCGGTAGATGAAGAGCACGAGATCGGCGTCCTGCTCAATGGCGCCGGAGTCGCGGAGGTCGGACAGCTGCGGACGCCGATTCTCGCCCCCGCGCTGCTCCGAGGCGCGCGAGAGCTGCGAGAGCGCGATGACCGGGATGTTCAGTTCCTTCGCCAGCGCCTTGAGCGACCGAGAGATCGCCGAGACTTCCTGCTGGCGGCTCTCGGAGTTCGGCGGCCCGGAGACGAGCTGGAGGTAGTCCACGATGAGCAGCTTCAGGTCGGCCTGCGTCTTGAGCCGGCGCGCGCGCGAACGCAGCTCGAGCACGGAGAGGCCGGGCGAGTCATCGATCCAAATCGGCGCCTGGCCAAGCAACGCCGCCGCCTTGGCGAGGTTCGACGCGTCCTGCGCCGTGAGTTGGCCGGATCGCAGCCGTTGGGCATCCACGTATCCCTCCGAGGCGAGCATGCGCAGCAGGAGGGATTGAGTACTCATTTCCAGCGAGAAGATCGCCGTCGGGACATTGCTCTCGATGGCGGCGTATTGCGCCATGTTGAGCACGAAGGCCGTCTTGCCCATCGACGGGCGCGCCGCGATGATGACCAGGTCCGAGGGCTGGAACCCGAGCGTCATCTTGTCGAGGTCAGTGAAGCCCGACGGCACACCGGTGAGATTCCCGCCCGTCGTGCGGAGGATCTCGATGCGCTCCATCGCCGACCACAGGAGCGACTTGATGCGGACGAAACCTTCGTTGCCGCGGCTGTCGTTGAGCTCGAGGATCTTGTGTTCGGCGAGGTCCAGCAGCTCGGCCACGTCGGCCGGGCTCTCGTGCCCCTCGCGCACCAATGACGTGGCCGTCTCGATCAGGCGACGGCGCAACGCCTTATCGCGGACGATGCGGCAGTGGTGCTCCACGTTCGCGGCGGTTGGGATCTCATCCAACAACCCGCCGATGTACTCCTTGCCGCCGGCGGCGACCAGGTCGCCGCGTTGCTCCAGTTCGTTGGAGAGCGTGAGCGGGTCCACCACTGCGCCGGCGTTGGCGAGCGAGGCCATGGCGCGGAATAGACGACGGTGGCCTTCGCGATAGAACATGTCCTCGGTGACGAGTTCCATCACGGTGACGATGGCGTCACCGGAGAGGATCATCGCGGCGAGGACGGCGCGCTCGGCGTCCTCCGACCACGGGGGTCGGCGGTCGGCGAAGGCGTCGGGTGGGCCCTTACGGGCGATCGAAAATTCGACGGGCGAGCTGGACATCTTCCCAGGCGGGGCGCTTCCAGTTGGGGTTCCGCAACAACGCGGCGGGATGGTACGTGGCCACGAGCGGAATGCCGTGGTAGCGATGCTCCAGACCGCGGAGCTTCCCGATAGGGGAATCTGTCTCCAAGAGTGTCTGCGCGGCAAACGTGCCAAGCGCCAGGATCACCTTGGGATCCAGCAACTCCAACTGCCGCAACAGGAAAGGGCGGCAGGCGACAATTTCCTCGGGTGCCGGATTGCGGTTCGCGGGCGGCCTATGCTTGAGGACATTGCAGATGAAGACGTCCTCGCGCTTGAAGCCGATGGCCTCGAGGATCTTGGTGAGGAGGTCGCCCGACTTGCCCACAAAGGGGCGGCCGAGTTCGTCCTCCGTTTGTCCCGGCGCCTCGCCGACCACCACGAAGCGCGCGTTGGGATTCCCCTCGCCAGGCACGTGGTTGGTGGCACTGGCGGCGAGCGTGCAGGCCGTGCAGTTGGCGATGGCCGCGGCGACCGACTGCAGGTCAACGAGGTCGCTGAGTGGCGAACGGGCGGCACCGGCGCCGATCTCGAAGATCTTTGCGCCGGCGGGCGCCGTGGGGGTGGTGCTCCTGGCGGGCGCCTGCATCGCTGGCGGCGGCGTGGCAGCCGGCGTGGCGGCCGGCGTATCCGATTCGCCGGCGTCCACCGCCCGCAGCGCATCTCGCCAGTCACCGCCAGCCGCGGCGGCTTCAGCCGTGCGCCGCATGGCCGAGTCGCTGGGGGCAGGCGGGCGCGGGATGTCCTGCGAGGGACGCGGCTGGCGCATCGGCGCTGCATGGGGTGCGGGCGTGCGGCCGGTGAGCACCTTGAGCGCGTCCTCCACGCTCAGGTTGTCGAGGACGAACTCGCTCTCGCCCATCTCGCGGCGCTGCTCGAGGTACTGGCGCAGCCGGTCGTGGGCCTCGCTCACAACAGCGCCTCAATGCGGTCGAGAATGGCGTCGGCCACCTCGCGCTTCGGCAGCAGCGGGAGTTCCTCGGTGGTGCCGGCGGCGCTCAGGATGCTCACGCGATTCGTGTCGTACCCGAATCCAGCACCCGCCTCGCGCGCGCTGTTGGCGACGATCAGCTGCAGCTGCTTCGCGGTCAGCTTCTTCTGGGCGTTCTCGCGCAGGTCGTCGGTCTCCAGGGCGAAGCCCACGGCGATCATGCCCTGCTTGCGCTTCGACGCCGTGCTCTTGAGGATGTCCGGCGTCTCCTCGAGCTCGACCTGCGGCACCTTCCCCGACTTCTTGATCTTGGCGCTGGCCACCTTCGCCGGCCGGAAATCCGCCGGTGCGGCCGCCATGACCAACACGTCGACATCGCCGATTTCACTTGCCACCGCCTCGGCCATATCCTGCGCCGTCTCCACCGGTTTCGCGCAGGCGCCGTCCGGTACGCGCACCGCCAGCGGTCCGTGCACGACCACCACTTCCGCGCCACGCCGCCATGCTGCCTCGGCGAGGGCGACACCCATCTTGCCGGTGCTGTGGTTGCTGAGGTAGCGCACGGGGTCCAGCGGCTCGCGAGTGGGTCCGGCCGTCACGAGCACGCGCTTGCCGCGCAGCTTGCCCGGTGGCTCGAGGAGTCGTCCGCAGTGGGCGACGATCGTCTCCGGCTCCTGCATGCGTCCCTGCCCCGCCCCTTCGTCGGGCGACGCCAGCGGCCCGACGCCCGGATCGAGCACCACGCGGCCCTGCGCGCGCAACGCCGCGCAGTTGGACTGCACCTGGGCATTGGTCCACATCTTGTCGTTCATGGCCGGCACCATCAGCACCGGACAGGTGACGGCCAGCAGCGTCGCCGAGAGCAACTCATCGGCGTGCCCGTGCGCGGCGCGGGCCAGGAAGTCCGCCGTGGCCGGAGCGACGACCATCAGATCCGCCTCGCGCGCCAATCGGATGTGGTCGAGGGCGTGCCCGTCGCCGATGAGCACCGAATGGACGGGACGCCCCGTGAGCGCCTCGAAGGTGACGCTGCCGATGAACTCGCGCGCCGAGCGCGTGAGGATGACATCCACCTGGGCACCCGCCTGCGTGAGCAGGCGGGCGAGCCACGCGGACTTGTAGCTCGCGATTCCCCCGGTCACCCCGAGGAGAATGCGACGCCCGTCGAAGGGACGCACCGATGCGCTCCGGCGGAGGGCCTGAGGCGCGTGGGCGCCTTACGCGCCCTTGGCGCGCCGGCGCGGCACCACGCGGTACTGGATCTCGCCCGCCTGCAGATCCTCGAGCGCGCGGGTGGAGAGCTTCTTCTCGCCCGACTTCGAACGGTCGCGCGGAAATTCGTTCAGCACACGAGCGTACTTGGCCGCCACGAGCACCGCGAGGTACTTGTTGGTGGCGTGCTCGGTGATGTCCTTCGGGGTGAACACTTGCATCGGAACCTCTCGGGAATTGTGTTGCTCGCAGGAGGCGTGAGAAAACTTTCCCTCCGCCTTCGTTCTTCGCTCTTCGTTCTTCGCTCTTCGCTGTTCGTTCTTCGCTCTTCGCTACTTACGTCTTCCGTCTCAGGTCTCGCATCAACCGCCCGATCACCTTATCCACTTCCCGCCCCAACGCCGGCAACCGCTCGCGCTTGAGCGTCTCCTCGTCGATGATCGCGCTCACCAGCGCCACCGCGTGGTCGAGATTGTCATTCACCACCACATGCTGGTACTGCTCCGCCTCGGCCAGCTCACTCACCGCATTGCGCAGCCGCAGCGCCAGCGCCTCGTCGCTCTCGGTCTTGCGGCCCATGAGCCGCGCCACCAGGGCCTCCACCGACGGCGGCACCACGAAGATCGTCACCGAATTCAGGAACCGCTGCCGCAGCTGCCGCGCCCCCTGCACATCGATGTCGAGCATCACGTGCTTGCCCGCCGCCATCACCTTCTCCACCTCGGACTTCAGCGTCCCGTACCGCTGGCCGTGGACCTCGGCCCACTCGGCGAACTCGCCGCGTTGCACTGCCTGCTCGAAGGCCGCCGGCGTGAGGAAGTGGTAGTCCACTCCATCCCGTTCACCCTGGCGAGGTGCTCGCGTGGTGCACGACACCGAATAGCCCACGTCCGACCGTAATGCCAACAACTTCCGCGCAATCGTCGTCTTCCCAGCGCCCGAGGGCGCCGACAGCACGAGCGGAAACGGCTGCCCGCTCACTCGACGTTCTCGACCTGCTCACGGATTCGCTCCAACTCCTCCTTGATCGCCACCACGTCCTGGAGCATCGGCGCGTCATTCGCCTTGCTCCCGGTCGTGTTCGCCTCGCGCAGCAACTCCTGCAGGAGGAATCCGAGCCGCTTCCCCACCCCTTCGCCGGTCCGGCTCGCCAGGGCCTCACGAAAGGCCGTGATGTGGCTCCCGAACCGATCCAGCTCCTCGCCGACGTCCAGCTTGTCGGCGAGGATGGCGATCTCCTGCGCGAGTCGCTGCGGATCCACCGCGATGCCACCCGCCAATCGCTCCACGTTCTCGCGGAGCCGCAACCGCTGCGCCTCCAACCGCTCGGGCGCCCGCGCGTGGAGACGCGCAACCGCCTGCTCCACCAACGCGAGCCGCTCACCGATCACCTGCGCGAGCCGGCCACCCTCGGCCAGCCGCATCTCGTGCAATGCCGTCGTCGCGGCGTCCACAACCGCGAGCAGTTCCTCCACCGTCCCAGTCTCCAACCCCGCGTCGTCCCGCGAGACCTGCAGGATGTCCGGCATCCGGAGCACCGTCGCGACGTCCACCTCACCGCTCAACCCGTGCCGCTCCTTCAGCGCCTTCAGGGCACTGGCCGCCGCCGCGAACTTCACCTCGTCCACGCTCACGCCAAGTGACTCCTCACGCACCACCCGCGCCGACACCGTCACATGCCCGCGGGCGATACGCTGGCGCAGGAACTCCCGCGTCTCGCCCTCCCACTTGGCGAGGGCATTCGGAAGCTTCAGGCTCGGATTGAAGAATCGGTGATTG
>JANJUF010000016.1 GCA_024710705.1 Gemmatimonadaceae bacterium
GCCGAGAAGAAGGTGCGCGTGCAGGTCCCGGTGACCGGCGAGGCCGCCTCGGCCTAAGTCGCGCGTCGTGGCCGGCGGCTGGAGCGCGATCGAGAAGTCGCTGCGCGCCGCGGGTGCGAAGGCCATTGCTGGAGTGGATGAAGTGGGACGGGGCCCCTTAGCGGGCCCCGTCGTCGTTTGCGCCGTGATCATGCCCCTCGATCGGCGGGCCATCGCCGGCGTCACCGATTCCAAGCAGCTGACCGCGGCCGACCGCGAACGCCTTGCGAGGCGGATCGAGCGGGAGGCCGTGGCCCTGGCCCTCGCCGCCTCGAGCGTGAGAGAGATCGCGCGCTGGAACATCTACCAAGCCACCGCACGGGCAATGCAGCGGGCCATCGCCCGGCTCGGTGTGCGCCCCGACGAGATCCTCGTGGACGGGAAGCCGGTGCGCTCGTTGGGTGTGGCACATCACGCGATTATCGGGGGCGATGCGAACTGCTACTCGATTGCCTGCGCCAGCATCGTGGCGAAGGTCATGCGTGATCGGCTGATGCAACGGCTCGCACGGCGGCATCCGGTGTACGGTTGGGAGCGGAACGCCGGGTACGGCACGCCGGCGCACATCGAGGCGTTGCGTTCCGTGGGGCTCACGGCGCATCATCGAGTGGCATTCTGCCGCACGGCGCTGGGTGGGCAGTTGGAGTTCTAGGGTCGCCGACGCGGCCGAGGAGCGTGGGATGGCCGATCGCATGGACACTGAGGAGTTCGCGGCACGGGTGGCGAAGCCGCTCAAGACGGACATCGCGGCGGCGCCGAGCCCGGCGATCCTGGCTGCGGTTGAGGCGGCCGAGCGGAAGCGCGCCCGGCTGAGGGCGGTCGCGCTCGTCGCAGGCGTCGTGGCCGTGCTCGCGGCGGTCGCGGCACTGGCCCTGTGACGTACCGGGCCGAACCGGCAGTCTCCGAAGAGATGGAAGGGCTGACCGACGCGGCGCTGGTGGCTGCGAGCCGGCGCGGCGATCAGCAGGCTTTCGCACAGTTGGTGCGGCGGCATCGCGATCGGCACGCCCGGTTCGCGGCCCGCATGCTCGGAGATCAGGACGAAGCCGAGGATGTGCTGCAGTCCGTGTTCATGCGGGCGTGGCGGCACCTCGGGCATTGCGAGGACCCGGAGCGTTTCGGCGCATGGCTGCACCGGATCGTCGTGAACGAGTGCCGGACCTTCGCCTCGCGGCGCGGGCAGCGGGAGATGAAGCTGGTGCGCGACGAGGCGAGCCTGGATGGGCTCTCCGCCGAGGACGTGACGCGGGATCCGGCGCTGCGGTCGCTGATCGATCAGGCGCTGGCAGCGTTGCCGACGGACCTGCGCGAGGCCTTCCTGCTGAAGCACGTGGAAGAGCTGGAGTACGAGGAGATGGCGGAGTTGACCGGGGCAGGCGTGTCCGCGCTCAAGATGCGCGTGAAGCGAGCGATTGAACGGCTGCGGGAGCGGCTGGAGGGGGTGACCGATGCGTGAACGGATGAAGACCGAGGAGTTCGTGGCGCGGGTGACGGCGCCGCTGAAGGAAGCGGTGACGCTGAGCGCCGGCTTCGACGCGCGGGTGCGCCGGGCCGTCGCCGAGGCGGCGCGCCCGTGGTGGCGGCGCCAGCGCACGTTCACGCTTTCGCCGCTGGGTTCATTGGCCATGGCCGCCGGACTGGCCGGCATCGTGCTCTTCAGCGGGCTGGGTGCCCTGCGGATGTTCCCCGCACCGGTGGCGGTGGTGGCGCAGGCGCCGGATACCGTGCACGTGGTCCGCTTCGTGTTCGCTGATCCGGCAGCCCGTCAGGTCTCGATCGCCGGCGACTTCAACGGTTGGTCGCGCTCGGCCACGCCGTTGGAGGATGTCGCCGGCTCAGGCCACTGGAGCGTGGAGCTCGTCCTCAAGCCCGGACGGCATGAGTACGTCTTCATCGTGGACGGGGAGCGCTGGGTGGCCGATCCGTACGCGCTCCGGCAGCGCGACGAGTTCGGACAGGAGAGCTCAGTGCTCCGCGTGGGTGGTCAGGTGATGCGCGGCGCATGATGCGACGACTCCTCGCGGGGCTGCTGTGGTTCGGCGCCGCTCCCTCGGGGGCGGCGTCTGCACAGGAGGCCGTGACCTCCCTCGCGCTCGGCGCGGTCTCGGTGCGCTTTGCCGACCAGGCCGCGTTCGCGGCAACGACGATCTCTCCCGCGCTTTCCCTGCGGGGACAGCGTGCCGCCGTCAACCTCGGTGGCACGTTCTCACAGGTGTCGGGCGGATTCTCGCAGCAGGGCAGCGCATCCCTCGCACTGTTCACACCTGCGAGTGCCCGGGGCTGGATGGGCGAGCTCGGCGGGTCGTTCGGTGGGAGCTCCTTTCCCGACGGTGCCGCCACGGCGCAGGGGCTGGCCACGGCCCGCCTGCATTGGCTGGGGGTGGCGTTCTCGGCGTGGGCGGGCGCGAGTGTCGGCTCGATGTATGACGGGGCGCTCTGGCGCTCGGTGCGGCAGTCGCAGGTGGGCGTGTCTGTCCCGTGGGCGGTCAGCCAGCTCACGCTGGCGGCGTCCCCATCGGTGACGGATGATACGCTGGCCTATACCGACTTCCTCGGCTTGGTGACCACCGCGTTCGGGCCGATTGACTTGGCCGCCTCGGTGGGCGGGCGGGCGGGAGCGTCGCTGCCGATTCCCGGTGGCGACGAGCGGCTTTGGGGTGGACTCACGCTCACCGCCTGGCTGGCTCCCCGACTCTCGCTACTCGTTGGCGCTGGAACCTATCCGGTGGACGTCACGCAGGGGTTTCCGGCCGGCGAGTACGTGTCGGCGAGTCTGAGGCTGGGGACGTTCCGTCCGACGCGGGCGGCGGCCGCCGCGACCGCGCGCCGCATTCGGCGCGAGGCGCGGGCCACCGGACTGCAGGCGGCCACGCTCCGGCGGGTGGCGGTGGACGAGATCGAGCTACGCGTGCGCGCGCCCGGTGCGGATCGGGTCGAGGTCATGGGTGATCTCACCCGGTGGGCGCCGGTGGCGCTGGTGCGGGGAAGGGATGGCCTCTGGCGGGGGCGGTTTGCATCGAAGGCGTCGGTGCTCGAGCTCGTGCTGCGTCTCGACGGCGGGCCGTGGCTGATCCCACCGGGAGCGGACCAGGCCACCGACGAGTTCGGGGGTCGGAGTGGCCGGATGGCGATCCCGGGGATGTGACGCCGCGGCGCGGAGCCGCGGTCTTTAGGACGAACCCCTTCTGGGAGATGGATCGATGCGAGTGTCCTCCTTCGTGCGTTCTGTGCTTCGCGCCCTGCCCATTGTGGCGGTGTCGGGCACGATGGTGATGGCGCAGCTGCCGGCGGTGGACCCGTCGGAGCGGCTGCGCGAGCTGCTGCCCGCCGACGTCGCCGAGCGCGTGCTGGCGAGGATCGCCGAGGCGCGGAGCCGTGCGCTGCCGCCCGAGGCCGTGGCGGCGTTGGAGAACCGGGCGCTGAAGTTCGCGTCACGTGGTGTCGCCCCGAGCGACGTGGAGCGCGCGATCGGCGCGCACGCCGGTCGGCAGGTGGAGGCCCGCGCGGCGATCGAAGCGGCGCGAGCCGGCCGCGCAGCCGGCGACGAGATTGACGCCGGTGCCGAGGCCATGCGCCAGGGTGTGGATGGCGAGGCGGTGAGTGCGCTGGCGAAGTCGACCCCATCCGGGCGCTCGCTGGCCGTGCCGCTCTTCGTGGTCGGCAGCCTGGTGGAGCGTGGCCTGCCTTCGGACCAGGCCCTGGCGCGCGTGCTGGAGCGTTTGACGGCTCGGGCCACCGATGTCGAGCTTGAGCGCATGGCCGGTGAGGCAGGACGTGGCCGCCCCGAGGGCGTGGGCCCGGGCCTCCGTCCCACCGATCGCCCGGGCACTACCGGCCGGCCGGAGAACGTGCCAGCCACCGGTGGGCGTCCGACGGTGCCGACCATGCCGCCGACTCCGATCACTCCGCCGATGCCGTAAGCGGACGCGTTGGCAGGTGACGCGGCGCGGGGGGGGGTTCCCCTCGCGCCGCGTCTGCTTTTGGTATCTTCCGCGCGTTTCTCCACTCCTCACCTCGAGCCACCGTGCAGCACGCAGCCACGACTGCCAGCACCACGGATCCCATCTCGCAACTCCTGGTCGCGGGCCTCCTCGTCGCGCTGTTCGTCGCCTTGTCGATGGAGAAGGCCCACCGTGTGCTGATCGTGCTGTGCGCCGTGGCGATCCTGTGGGCCATCACCTACCTGACGCCGTACCACTTGCTGCCGGTCGAGGCCGCGGTCCTGGCGCTTGATCTCAACGTGCTGCTGCTCCTCGCGTCCATGATGGCGCTGGTGGGCGTGTTGAAGGAGACGGGCGTGTTCGGCTGGGCGGTGGAACGGCTGTTGGAGCGTTTCGGGGGGAATCCGGCGCGGGCCATCGCGATCCTGTGGTGGTTCACGGCGATCGCTTCTGCGTTTCTCGACAACGTCACGACGGTCATCTTCGTGACACCGATTGCGCTGGCGACCGCACGCCGCATCGCC
Organism: Gemmatimonadaceae bacterium; assembly: GCA_024710705.1. Lineage (GTDB taxonomy): Bacteria > Gemmatimonadota > Gemmatimonadetes > Gemmatimonadales > Gemmatimonadaceae > Pseudogemmatithrix. The sequence goes on from JANJUF010000016.1 coordinate 4,505, forward strand.
GCGCCGCCGCCCCTGGTGATCCTGCCGCTGGTCATGGCGGCGAACATCGGTGGCACGGCCACGTTGATCGGCGATCCCCCCAACATCATGATCGGCTCGGGGGCGGGGCTGACCTTCATGCAGTTCGTCCGGGCCTTGGCGCTTCCCACGCTGGTGATGATGTGCGGGCTGCATCTGTGGGCCGTGGCGCGGCTGCGCCGTGCGATGGGTGCGGGCGCGGACCGCGCCGCCCGCGCCGACGCGCCGGGCTACGGTCCGACGATCACCGACGCAGGGCTCCTGCGCTGGCTCGGCGGCATCTGCGCATTCGTCCTGCTGGGGTTCGTCACGCATGGTGCCACCGGCATGCCGACGGCGGTGCCGGCGCTGCTCGGGGCGGCCGTCGCCCTCCTCGTGCAGGATGTCCGCTATCTCCGTCGCGCCGCCCCCACGCACGAGGAACGGCAACACGGCATCCTCCATGTGCTCGAGAAAGAGCTGGAGTGGCCGACCCTCACGTTCTTCGCGCTGCTGTTCATCCTCGTCGGCGCGGCCGTGTCCACCGGCCTCACCGCGACCCTCGCCGGCGCCCTGCAGGGCGCCATTGCGACGGGCCGCGAGACCTTCGGCCTCGGCGACGCCGGCACCCTGCTGTTCGCCTCGCTGCTGGTCGCGTGGGTGGCCGCCATGCTCTCGGCCGTGATGGACAACATTCCGTTCGTCGCCGTGAGCATCCCGATCATCGGCGCCCTCATCGCGCAACTGCCCGGCGAGAGCGTCGTGCTGTGGTGGGCACTCGCGCTGGGGGCCTGCCTCGGCGGGAACGCCACGCCCGTCGGCGCCTCGGCGAACGTGACGACGCTCGGACTCGCTGAGCGGCAGGGCGTGCGCATCTCGTTCGGTGAGTTCATGCGGACCGGCGTGCCGGTCACCGTCCTCACCCTCGTGATCTCCAGCTTGTACCTGGCGGGCTTCGTGCTCCTAGGCAGCGCGCGCGTTCCGCTCTTGATGGGCGCGTTGGTCCTGATCGGCGCGGCGTTGATTGTGTGGACGGAGCGCCGGGCGTCGCGTGCCTCGCCGCCGTAGGGCATGGCAGGTCCGGCCGCTATATTTCGACGGAGCGCCCGGCGGCACGCAGGCGACTCGACCCGGTAGCTCAGTCGGTAGAGCAACGGACTTTTAATCCGCAGGTCGTGGGTTCGATCCCCACCCGGGTCATGCCCTTCGCTCGTACTGGCCCGTCGCACTCGCGGGCAGGGTCCTTGCGTCAAATACCCCTAGGGGGTATGTTTCGTCCTCCCTCGCACGCTCGGTCATCATGCACCCCTCTCGCCTCGGAACCTTTCGCCGTGCCGCCGCGCTGTTCGCGTGGGCGGCGCTGTTGGCGACGCCGGTGTCTGGGATTCTGGCCTGCCCGATGCCGACGGACGTCGCGGCCAGCGAGATGGAGCACGCCGAGCACGCCGAGCACGCACCGGATCCCGCACATCACATCCCGGGCGCTCCGGACTCCCCGTGCCCGGACGTCGCGCACTGCATAGTCGCCGCCGTCCCGGCGACCTCACGCATCGTCGACGGCACCGTGACGCCGGCACCACGCAACGTGAGCACCCCGCGGGCTGCGCCAAGTGCGCCAGAGCGCGCCGTCGAACCGCCGCCCCCGAGAGCGTGAACGTCGCCCCGCCTGCCGCGCAGGCGTGACTGGCCGTGGCGCCTGAGGTCGCACTATGGCGACCCTCGCAGCCCGCGCCCCCCTTCAGCTCCCCGATTTCATGCGACCGATGCACATCGGCCTCGCGCTCACGCTCCTGACGAGCGCGGCGCAGGCCCAGACCGACTTCTACAACACTGACCGCGGGCGTCCCCTCACCGTGGAAGACGCCGTGGTGATCGAACGCCGCGCCATCGAACTCCAAGCGGTGCCGCTGCGTGTGCAGCGCGCCGGACCAGGGCTCACGAGCTGGGGAATCGCGCCGGAACTCGCCTTCGGCATCCTGCCGCGCACGCAGATCGAGTTCGCCGTGCCCATTCGCTTCGATCAATCGGACGCCGCCGGTGCGAGCATCACCGGGGCGGCTGGCGTGGAACTGGAACTGCTCCACCAGCTGAACACGGAGACGCAATTCTTCCCCGGCTTGGCGCTCGGCGCCGGTGTGCATCTCCCGGCGGGGCCGCTCGGGCCCGAACGCGCGCTCACGACGTTCAAGGCCCTCGCGACGCGCACGCTGCCGTGGGGACGGGTGCATTTCAATGCCACCTACACGCCCGGTGACGCGCTCCTCGCCAACGAGCGTGGCGCCGACGAGGCACGCTGGCTGGCCGGCCTGGCGCTCGACCGCACCTTCCCGCTGCACCAGACGCTCGTCGGCGTGGATGTCACCGCCGAGGAGTCGCTGCTCGACGACGGCGCCGTGGAGTGGCGCTCCAGCGTCGGCCTGCGCCGGCAGATGTCGTCGCGACTGGCGATGGACGCCGGCATCTTCCGGCGGCTCTCGGCGGGAACTCCCGGCTGGGGCATCACGATGGGCGGCGCCTACGCCTTCGCGCGCCCGCTGAAGAATCCACCCCGTCCCTCGGGCGTGCAGGTGCGGCCCACGGGCTCGCAGTGGACGGGCGTGTATGAGCAGTTCTACCTGCAGGCGCCGCACAACTTCGTCTTCCGCCGCAACTACCCGGCGGCGGACCGTCTCTTCAACGCCTTCGACTACGGGCACGCGATCCTCTACGAGAAGCTGTGGACGCGTCCGCAGGACGCCGTCGCGCTGCTGGAGGACGTCGAGTACAGCAAGCTGACCGAGCGCATCCTCAACCGGCCGCCTCGCCTGCCGGCGGTGGAGGACGCCATCGAGCCGATGTACGCGCGCCTCGCGCCGGAAGCCAAGACGATGTTCGAGTGGGCGCACATCCTGCATCGCCAGGTCTATGATGTGCTGGCCGACGAGCGGCTCTCGCCCGAGGGCAAGGATCGCGAGATGGCACGCCTCGAGGCCTACTACTTCACCCGTCGCGACCTCGCCTTCAGTCGCCATCCGAAGAGCATGGCGCTGATGCAGGAGCAGCCCTACTCGCTCGCCTTCCGCAACAGCTTCCCGAAGTTCAACGGGCTCATCTGGGCCTACCACTGGTTGCAGGTGGGGCTGTACGAGCCGCTGATGGTCGGGACGACCGTCACGGAGCGGCAGGCCGGCGTCGCGGCGACGGTGGCGCGCTTCCGCCAGATGACGCTGGATGGCCCGAATAACTATCCCGTGGTGATGCCGATGACGGCGGCCATCGCGCCGACCTTCGCGGCCCGCTATCCGACCATCGCCATCGTCTTCGACAATCTCCATTCCCTGCACGACGTGATCTCGGACATCCTGGCGAATCCGATGATCCCGGCCAACGCGAAGCGCGCCGAGATCCTGAAGGCCGCGTCGGCCTACCGTGACGACACGACGGAGATCATGACCGTGGAGGCCTGGCTGCGGATGACGGGGCACATGGGCCTCCACAATCAGGGTGGGCCTGCCGTCGGTTTCCTCCCGGCGTTGCCCACCCCGACCGTCCCGCGGGGCTTCGTGATGAAACACGACAAGGACGGCAACCCCATCGGGGAGCACCACGACCACGAGTAGCCTGAGCTGGACGTAGGGGAAACCCCTAGCCAGAATCGGATGCATCCTTATGGATGCTCCACTGGCTCGGGGCCACCTTCCGTCCATGACCGACGACCTCATTCGCGTGATCCTCGCCGACGACCATAGCGTCGTCCGGGCCGGCCTCAAGGCCGTCCTGGGCGCCGCGAAGGATATGCACGTCGTGGGGGAAGCCAGCAGCGGCCCAGAGGCGGTCGCGATGGCGGAACGCCTCAAGCCTCACGTGGTGGTGATGGATCTCTCCATCGGCGAAGTGGACGGCGGCCAAGCCACCAAGATGCTGATCGAGAAGGGCATCCCGTCCCGGGTGCTGATCTTGACGATGCATCCCGAGGAGGAATACCTCGTGCCGATGCTGGAGGCGGGGGCGAGCGGATTCCTGCCGAAGACCGCGGCTGACCGCGAGCTGCTCGACGCGGTGCGTACGGTGGCCCGCGGCGAGGTGTACGTGCGCGCCGAAGCGGCGCGCATCCTCGCCAAGGGGTACCAGCGGAAGGACCCGATGCACGAGGACCGCACGCGCTACGAGAAGCTCACCGAGCGCGAGCGCGACGTGCTGCGCCTCACGGCCCAGGGCTACTCGGCCCCGGAGATCGGCGAGCGCCTGTTCATCTCACCCAAGACGGTGGATACGTACAAGCAGCGGATCCAGGACAAGCTCGGGTTGAGCCATCGCCACGAGTACGTGCAGTTCGCCCTCCGGCTCGGGCTCCTGCACGCCTGAGGGCTATATTCGTCGTTGATGTTCACGACGCAATCCAAGCTCCGCTATGTCGTCGTTGCCGGGGTGCTCGCCCTCCTCTTCGTGGGGAGCGTAGCCATCGTGGCAACGCATCGCGCCGCCGCCGATGACCCCGGGGATCCGGCGCTCCGGCTGGCGCAGGCGTTGCTCGTCCTCCTCCTGATCCTGGCGGTGGTGCTGGCCTGGTTCGCCTACGCCAGCCTCCACGACGACCTCAACCGCCGTACCGAGGTGGAACAGGCGCTGCGGGCCTCGGAGGCCAAGTTCTCCGGCATCTTGGAGATCGCCGCCGACGCGATCATCTCGGTGGATGACCGCCAGCGCATCGTGCACTACAATCGCGGGGCCGAGAAGATCTTCGGCTGGAGCGCCGCCGAGGCGCTCGGGCGCGAGCTGGCGTTCCTGCTTCCGGAGCGCCACCGCGAGGGGCACTCGCGCCACGTGCACGGGTTCGGGTCCTCCCGCGAGTCGGCGCGGCAGATGGGAGAGCGGCGGGAGATCTCCGGACTGCGGCGCGACGGCACGGAGTTCCCGGCCGAGGCCAGCATCTCGAAACTCTCCCTGGTGTCGGGCGAGCGCATCTACACGGTCCTGTTGCGCGACGTCTCCGACCGGGTTCATCGCGAGGAAGCGGAGCGGCAGCTCACCCGCGCGGTGGCCGTACTCGGCGAGACACTCGAGGTGCCCGCGACGGAACGATCCATCGTCCAGCTGCCCCTCGGATGGCTGGCGGACGGGGCGGTGCTGGACGTGTACGCCGGCGGTCCGGTGCTGCGGCGGGTGGCCGCGCAGCCGGCGGACCCGAGGTTGGCGGCGGCGTTGGCGCGCTTGGCCGAGCGCTCGCTCGACCTCGACTCGCCTTCACGCGTGGTGGATGTGCTGCGGCGCGGCACCATGGAGTACGTCGCCGACGTCAGCGACGAATGGCTGGAGTCGCACAGCGTGGATTCCGACGAGCTCGAGCGCCTCCGCGCCGTCGGGATGCGCTCGCTCCTGCTGCTGCCGCTGGTGGCCCGCGAGCACGTGCTCGGCGTCCTGAAAGTGTTCCGCACCGATTCCACGCGCGGATTCAGCGACGCCGAGATGGTCATTGCTCAGGAGTTGGCGTTGCGCGCCGCCTTCGCCCTCGACAACGCCCGTCTCTACGAGACGGCGCGACAGGCCACGATCGCGCGCGACCACGCGCTCGGCGTGGTCTCGCACGACCTCCGCAATCCCATCTCGGCCATCGGGATGTGCGCCCGCGCGTTGCTGAGCGCCACGGCGGCTGATGACACCGAGCGCCGCGGACTCGTCACGACCATCGTCGATTCCACCGAGCTGACCCAGCGGATGATTCGCGACCTGCTCGACGTCGCGAGCATTGAGGTGGGGCGCTTGTCGGTGGAAAGGCGCTCCGTGCGAGTGACCAACGTCCTCGAACGTGCCCTCGACCTCTTCACGCGCGAGGCCGCCGACCGCGAGATCGGGCTGCGCATCGAGCCGGTCGCGGACCTTCCCACCGTCGTCGGCGACGAGGAACGGCTGGTGCAGGTGCTCGCCAACCTGCTCGGCAACGCCCTGCGGTTCACGGAGCGTGGCGGCGCAGTGTCCGTGGGCGCCCAAAGGCTCGATGGCTTTGTGGAGATCCAGGTGCGCGATTCCGGAGCCGGGATCCCGCCGAGCGAACTGGCGCGGATCTTCGACCGCTACTGGACGGTGCGCCGGAATGCTCCCAAGGGCGGCACGGGGCTCGGGCTGGCGATCGCGCGTGGGATTGTCGAGGCGCACGGCGGGCGCCTGTGGGCCGACAGTGCGCCGGGGCAGGGGAGCGTCTTCCGGTTCACCGTGCCGCTCGGCTGAGCACTTCGCGATAGCTCGCGTTGAGCCGGTCCATCTCGTGTTCCCAGGTGCGGCGCTCGGCCGTGCGACGGGCTTCCTCACGGAGCCGCAGGAGGAGGGCGCGGTCTTCCACGAGCCGACGCATCGCCGCGGCGCAGGCCTGCGCGTCCATCGCTGCGTAGGCGAGCCCGTTCTGTTCGTGCCGCAGGTGATCAGCCACGCCGCCCGCCGGCGCGGCGATGACGGGCGTGCCGGCGGCCATGGCCTCGAGCACGACGAGCCCGAGTGTCTCCGTGGTGCTGGCGAAGACGAAGGCGTCGCAGCTGGCATAGAGGGCCGGGAGTTCGCGTTGGCGGTCGAGGTTGCCGAGGAAGGTGACCGTGCGCGGGGCACGGGAGCGGAGCGCCGCGAGGCTCGGCCCGGCGCCCGCCACCACCAGCTTCACGGCATCGCTGCCCAGGGCCCGTTCCACCACGCCGAAGGCGTCGAGCAACACATCCACTCCCTTCTCGGGGGCGAGACGTCCGACGTGCAGGAACGTAAAGGCGTGGCCGAGGTTGAGCCGCTGCCGCAGCGAGAGCGAGCGCTTGGCCGGATGGAAGAGCACCTCGTCCACGCCGCGCCCCCAGACCTCGACGTCCTGCAGTCCGAGGGCGAGGAGGTCCTGCCGTGACGGCTCCGACGGCGTGAAGATGCGCGCCGCGTTGGCGTGGAAGCGCCGGATCCACGCCGTGACCGGACGGCGCAGGAAGGGCACGCCGTAGGACTCGGTGTACTTGGCGAAGTCGGTGTGATACGAGGTCGTCACCGGGATGCCCGTGGCCATCGCTGCGCGTTGCCCCAGGCGCCCGATCATGAACTCGGTGGCGCTGTGCACCAACTGCGGCTGGAATCGTGCGATGACATCGCGCACCGTGCCGCGCGCTGGTGCCGCGAGGCGGATGTCACGATACCCCGGCATCGGCACCGAAGGAATCGCCGTCACCGCCTCATCGGTCATCCCGTGCTCGAAGATGCGGGGAATGTCAGTCGGGTACTTGGGCGCAATGACCTCCACCTCCCAGCCGCGCGCGCGCAGGCCCGTCACCGAGAGGGCCGTCACGACGCTCACGCCATTCACTTGGGGCGGATAGGTGTCGGTGCAGAAGAGGATCTTCGTCATGGATGCCGAAATCTCGCGCGTCAGGTCACCGTGGCGTGACGAATGCGTCACGACTCGCGCGGCGGCGACATGCGCCCGCGACGTCGGCGTTACCGACACGCGACGGCGCCGTCGGCGCGTCGTGGCGCGGGCGCCAGAGCTTGGTCCTCGAATCCGCGACCCCCACATCCTCGAGGTCTCGATGCTCCGCGCGTCTCCCGTCCGCCGTGTCGTGCTGGTGGTGCTTGATGGATTGCGTCCCGACGCGATTCCCCGCTTCGGCCTTGGAGAACTGAGCGCGCTGGCGCAGCGCGGAGCGCACACGATGCTCGGCCGCACGGTGACACCCAGCGTCACCGCCTGCGCCATGGCCTCCCTGCTCACTGGCGCCGCACCGGAGCGCCACGGACTGCAGTGCGATCGCTTCCACCTGCCGCGGCCCACGGGGGCCCTGCATCCTCTGCCGCGGCTGTTGGCCGCGCAGGGCCTGCCCAGCTCCGCCTTCCTCGCGACGATGCCGGTGCTGTTCAGCGGCATTGCACAGCGCATCGCTGCCCACCTCGGCATCACGCAAGCGCAGTTCCGCGGGCGCGATTGCGAGGAGATCCTCGACGCGGCGCGGACCACGCTGCGCGAGCAGACGCGCGGATTGATCGTGATGCACTGGCCCGACGCGGATCGCGCCGGGCACGCCCACGGTTGGATGTCCGACGCCTACGCCACGGCCGCGCGGCGCATGGACTCGACGCTTGGGGCATTGGTGACGCAGCTGAACCTCGAGGAGTCCGGCACGCTGCTCGTGGCCCTGGCCGACCACGGCGGGGGCGGGGCCGTTCCCGACCACCACAACAGCGAGCATCCGCTGGATCGCACAATTCCCATCATTCTCGCCGGCGGGGCCGTGCGCCGGGGAGACATTCCGCCAGGCGCCTCCCTCCTCGACGTGCCCGCCACGGTCTGCTGGGCCCTCGGCGTGCCGCGGCCCGAGAGCTTCGCCGGCCGCGCCCTCGTGGAGGCGTTCCACGCGTTGCCGGTTGGGGTGGCCGCCTGATGCCCGTTACCTCCCTGTTGCCTGGCCGAGGGTTGCCGGAGACACGTGCAGGCGAGACTCAAGCACGATGATGCGAGCACGCCTGATCACCCGACTCGACGCCCGTGACCGCGCGCTGTTCCTGCGCTGGGTCATCGGGGCGCACACGCCGCGCCGCGCGACGCGCGCGTGGACGTGGCTGACGCACATCGGTGGCGCGCGGGTCTCGATCCTGGCGGTGTTGCTGCCGATGCTCTTTGCCGGCGCCGAGCTGCAACTGACGGCCATCCAGGCCGCCTGGGCACTGACGCTCTCACACCTGGTGGTGCAGCTGATCAAGCGCCGCGTGCTCCGCGAACGCCCGTCGGTGCGCGTGACCGAGACCACCCACGTGGCCGTGCCCGACCGCTTCTCGTTCCCCAGCGGGCACTCCTGCGCGGTGATGAGCGTGGCCTTCGTATACGCCGTGGCCTACCCGGGGCTGTCGTGGCCGCTCTTGCTGCTGTCGGCGCTGGTGGGGTTCTCCCGCGTCCGCCTCGGCGTGCATTACCCGGGCGACGTGCTGGCGGGCCAGGCGATCGCCATCGGCACCGGCGTGGCTGTCCTCTGGCTCTGGTAGACGCGATGGGCGCAGGCCTCCGCCTCGCCATCTTCACCGACACCTACGCGCCCCAGGTCAATGGCGTGGCGCGGACGCTCGAGCGGCTCGTGGCCGCGGTGGAGGCGCGCGGCGGGGCGGTGCGGGTGGAGACCGCGGAGGATCCCTTCGCCGCGCACGACGCGCGCGTGCGACGCTGGCCGAGCGCTCCCTTCTGGGCCTATCCGCAGCTGAGGGTGGCCGCGCCTCGGCGCGGCGAAGTGACGGAGCGACTCGCCCGTTGGCGCCCGACGCTGATTCACGCGGCCACGCCCTTCGGCGTGGGGCTTGCCGGGCGCGCCGCTGCCACTGCGCTGCGAGTGCCGCTCGTCACCTCGTACCACACCTCGTTCAGCGAGTACCTGCGGCACTACGGCCTCGGTGCGCTCGATGCCGTGGCCTGGCCTTACCTGCGCTGGTTCCACAACAGCGGCCGCCGGACCTTCGTCCCCACGGAGAGCGTCGCCGGGCAACTCCGGGGGCAGGGCTTCCACGGCCTGCGCGTGTGGGGGCGCGGAGTGGACCCGACGCGATTCCATCCGCGGTTTCGTTCGGGTGAGATGCGCGCGGCGATGGGGGCGCGGGGCGACGAGCTCGTCGTCGCGTACGTCGGGCGGCTGGCGCCAGAAAAAGGGGTGCACGTTGCGCTGGAGGCCATGCATCGCGTGGCGCAGACCATGGGCACGCAGGTGCGGTTCGCGCTGGCGGGGGACGGCCCGGCTGAGGCGCGTTGCCGCGCGCTCGCGCCGCCCGGCACGTGGTTCGCCGGCGCCCTCCACGGCGCGGCGCTCTCGGCATTCTATGCCTCGGCCGACCTGTTCGTGTTTCCCTCCACCACCGAGACGTTCGGGAACGTGATCCTGGAGGCGATGGCGTCCGGCGTGCCCGTGGTGGCGCCTGACGTCGGTGCGACCCTCGAACTCGCGGGCCCGGGAACGGCGCGCCTCGTCCGGGGCGGAGATGTGTCGTCCCTGGCGCAGGGCATCGTCGCGCTGGTCCACGATTCGGCGGAGCGGGCGCGGCTGCGGCGGGCCGGTCTGCGGGTCGCGAGCGCGCGCACCTGGGCGGCGGTCTGGGATCGCCTCCTGGCCGAGTATCGGGACGTCATCGACAGCCGCACCGACCGCGCCGCCTGAAACCGCGCCTGATCGCGCGCGTCCGCTTGCGTGGCGGCGTACGCGGCTGAAGCTTGCAGTGATGCGCTGTCGCCGCGTCGTTGCCCTTCGCGCCACCCTCACGCTTGCCTGTGGCGCGCTCCCGCTCTCCGCGCAGGGCGTGGATGACGGCCGTCCGGTGTACCTCCCGTCGCCGTCCGTGGAAATCCTGATGATCGACCGCGTGTCCGCCGGGCGCCTCGCCGACGAACGCCTGATCCGTCGACTGCTCGACGACTGCGCTCGGCTGATGCCGATTTCCGTCGCCAATCGCGGCGAGGCATCGCGGTTGCCGCCGGTTTCCACCTGGGCGACGTCGCCACCGGAATCGTGGGCGCTCGAGTTCCTGATCTTTCCTCGCAGCGGCGGACGCTCGCACTGCGAGGGAGACCGGACCGCGGTGCACGCCGGTGTGGCGCGTGGACTGCAGGTGGTGCAAGGGAGTCCGGGTGAGACCTGGCGGCCGGTGGTTTCGGCACGACTCGTGGTCAACGGCCGCTCCGTCGATGCCGCCGTGGCCACGCCGATTCGCCTGCGCCGCCTCTCTGCCGCCGGCCTCGAGTCGGTGGAGGATGCGGCCATGCGTCTCACCGTGCCCATCGACTCGCTCGCGCCGAGCGTGCAGGGCCTGATGCCTGTCGTGTCGGTCCACGTTCGCGTTGCCGGCGACGTCACTTGGCACGAGGTGGAGGTTCCCGCGGCGGCGTTGGATGCGGCGTGGCGGCGCGCGCTCCCAGCCCGCCTGTCGTACCGCGCCCCGCGCCTGCCTACCGACGAGCAGTCCATCGTCCCGCCGCCGGCGCGGGATCGCTACCTGCAGCGCGCCCGCGATGCCTTCATGGAGGGGGATTACTCGGACGCGGCCCGCCTGGCCCTCGTACGCCTGGACGACGACACGCTCTCGGTTGAGGACACGCGGCTGGCACGGGTCATCGCCGGCCTCTCGTTCATCGAGCAGGGTGACGACCTTGCCGCACGGCTGGTGCTCGCACCGGCGGTCCGTGACGAGCCCTGCCTCGCACTCGCTCCGGGCCGCGCCGAGGCCGCCGCGGCCATGCTCGCGGAATTGGCGCGGCCGGCGGCTAGGTGCCGTCCGGCGCGGCCGCTGCGGGTGGCACTGCAGGGGGCTGTCCTCCCGGGATTCGGACGACCGACGAGTGGCATGCGTCGGCTCGCGGGCGTTGTCGAGGCGGCCATCGTCGTCAGTTTCCTCGCCCGGTCACAGCAGCGCCTGCGGGTCGCCGAGCAACGCTATGACGACTATCTGGCGGTGAGTCGCCTGCAACCAGCGTTGGAGTTTCCGGCCTACCGCGCGCAAAGACTTTACAAGGACACGGAGAGTGCGCGTCGCGCTGCGCTGATCTCGTTCCAGTCCGCAATCGTGGCGTGGGGCCTGTTCACTGCCGAGGCCGTGGTTTCGGAATTGGGATGGGGCACCTACTACGAGACCGTCTCGCGATATGGGGGCGCACCGTGAACGCGCGCCGCGCTCTCGGCGTCGCGGTGGGCCTCCTCGTGGCAGCGTCCTGCGTGCCCGGCCCGTTCGAGCGTCTGAACCCCTACGATCCGAATGCCTCGATCACGGGGCGCCTCGAGGTGCTCACCGATACGGTCTCCGCGTACCTCGAGATCGCCGAGGTGCGTCTCATCACGGAGCCGGCGTTTGACGTCGACGCACTGCCACCGACTTGGGTCAGCGATCAGAGCGCGATCCTCACGCCAATCGAGGGTGGGCGCTTCCAACTCATCAGCACGCCGACCGTTCCCACGTCGGTGACGGTTCGCGCCATCTACCCCTCCTTCACGGCGACGGCCGTCATCGTCGCCGGCCGTCCGTAGGCGCGGGGCCCGCCGCCTGCGGGCAGTCACGGCGTTGCCGAGGGCCGCTCTCCGGCGTCTCTCCCGTACCCCCTGGGGGCCGTGTGATATGCCGCACACTCTGGTATCACATCGTGTGCCGAATCATTCCTCGGGGTAGCCTCACGCGTCCTTGGCAGGGATATTGCGCTTGTGCCTATGGCAACCCTCGGAAGGCGGTCCGGGGTCAGAGACGATGCGAACGGGAGTGGGGACGGATGATTGCGCGCCGACTGACGCTGTGGATTGGAGTGATCGCGCTGGGCGCCTGCGGGCGCGCGGGGCTGCTGCCGCGCACGACGCCGACGGTGCTCGACGGCGCATCCGGCGTCAGCACGTCCGCGACGTCGTTCTCGGAGACGGCGGCGGCAACGTCTGCGGAATCGGTCGAGGTGGACGGCCCATCGGCCACCGACGTGGACCCGACCCCTGCGCCTTCGCCGACGGAGCCGGCCGAGTCGGAGACGATTGCCGCGCCTCCCGCCTGGGATATCGACGTCGCCCCCTACGAGTCGCACGCTCGCGTCGAACACTTCGTGCAGCGCTTCAGCGGTCCCCTCAAGCATTCCTTCGAGGTGGCGCTGGAACGACAGTCCCGTTTCGCGCCAATGATCATCGACCGGCTGCGCGCCGGTGGCCTGCCCGAGGATATGATCTATCTCTCGCTGATCGAGAGTTGGTACGATCCGCACGCGTATTCCATCGCCGCGGCCGTCGGGATGTGGCAGTTCATGACGAGTACGGCCAAAGGCGTGGGGTTGCGCGTGGACTGGTGGGTGGACGAGCGCCGGGACCCGGTGCGGTCCACCGAGGCGGCGGTGCGCTACCTGAACGAGCTCAACGCCGACTTCAATTCGATCTACCTCTCGGCCGCGGCGTATAATGGCGGCCCGGGACGCGTGTCGCGCGGGATCGCCGCCCACGCCGACAAGCTTGAGGGCGCGGCCGGTGACGACCTGTTCTTCGCGCTGTCGGACAACACGGCGGCCTTGCGTCCCGAGACGCGGGACTACGTACCGAAGCTCATCGCGGCGGCGCTGGTGGGGAAGGATCCGGCGCGTTACGGCATCGATGTGCGCCGCGTGGAGCCGTGGCGGTTCGACTCGGTCTCGGTGGAGGCCAACGTGCCGCTGGCCGCCGTCGCCAGCGCCCTCGACGTGCCGCTGGACACCCTTCGCGACTACAACCCGCAGTTCCTCCGCGGCATGACGCCTCCGGGAGGCCCTGCCGTGTGGCTGCGCGTGCCCGTGGGCAGCGCCGAGGAGTTCGAGGCGAAGTTCGCCGCATTGCCAGAGGCCGAGCGCATTGCCACGCGTCGGCATGTCACGCGCGAAGGCGATTTCATCACGCGCATCGCGCGGGCCAATGGGCTCACGGCCAAGGAACTGAACTGGTACAACCCGCAGGCCACGCGGCTGCCCGACGGCAACCTGCACGCCGGCCAGCGGATCTTGGTGCCGCGCCGCGAGGTGGTGCGCGCCGCGCGCGACGTGCCCAACCCCAGCATCGAGCGCTACGGCGCCTCGTCCACGTACGTGGTGCGACGCGGGGATAACCTCGGGATCATCGCCCGCCGGAACGGAACCACCGTCGCGCGGTTGAAGCAGATCAATCGGCTGCGCAGCGACGTCATCCGCGTCGGCCAGCGCCTGCGGACGCGCTAGGCGGCGTCAGCCGCCCTTCGTCTTTTCCAGCAGCCGCACCCCGCCGACCACCATCCCCTGGTCCACGGCCTTCGCCATGTCGTAGATGGTGAGGAGCGCGACGGACACGGCCGTCAGTGCTTCCATCTCCACGCCGGTCGGGCCCGTGGTTCGCACCTCGGCCTCGCAGCGGACGCCTGGCAGCGCCGGATCGAGCGTGAACCGCAGCTGCACATCACTCAGCATCAGCGGGTGGCAGAGTGGGATCAGCTCGGCGGTGCGCTTGGCCGCCATGACGCCGGCGATCCGCGCCGTGCCGAGGACGTCGCCTTTGGGCAGCTGCGCGTCGCGGACCTTGGCGAATGCCTGGGCGCTCATCGTGATGTCGCCGCCGGCGCGGGCCCGGCGGGCCACGGACGGCTTGTCGCTCACGTCCACCATGCTGGCCTCGCCGGCGGCGTTCACGTGCGAGAGGGATTTGTCGGACATCAGGGCACTCCGGCGATGGTCTCGAGCAACTGGGCCGTCACGAGCTGTGGATTGGCATTTCCTTCGGCGGCGCGCTTGGCCTCCTCGATGGCAGGCACCACGCGGGCGGCGCGGCGGGCTGCCGGTTCATCCCCACGGGCGGCGGCGGTGCGAATGCGATCGTGGACCAGCACCGTCAGCGCGTCGAGGACGTCGGTGAAGGCACCACGGGCCTTCGACGAGCCGGCGGCGAAGGCCGCACGCAGTCGCTGCTCCGGGCCCGCGTCGGCGGCGGCGAGCAGTTGCTTGGCGCGGGTGATGGCGGCGGCCCGGTCGTCGGCTCCGATCAACGCGCCCGGTGCGCCCCCGGCGAGCCGCAGCAACTCGTTCACCGGCGCATTCGGGACCACGGCCGCGATCATCGGATCCGCCAGTGCGGCCCGCATCGTCGCCTCGGGGAGCGGTGCGACGCGTACGCTGACCACGCGCGAACGGATGGTCGGCAAGAGCGCTCCCGGCTCGCTGGACGTGAGCAGCAAGGTCGTGTCGGCCGGCGGCTCCTCGAGCAGCTTGAGGATCGCATTGGCGGCCTCCTGCGACGCGGCCTGCGACACCATGCGTTCGGCGTCACCGATGATCAGCACCTTGCGCCGCGCCAGGGCGGGGGAGCGCGACGCGACGTGCACGAGGAGTCGCGTGTCGTAGCGGAAGATGCCGGCCGACCCGTCGGGGCGGGCGTACAGGCCATTGGCCTCGGCCCGCTCCTGCACTCGGGCGTCCTGGATCTCGCCGAGCGTCTCGAGGTCCTTCTCGTTGCCGTTCGGAACGCTGGGGTGGGGAAACATCCAATGGATGTCGCGGTGCTGCAGCGTTCCGGCGTAGCGGCAGTGCTGGCAGACGTTGCACGGGCGGTCCGGCGATTCGCAGACCAAGCGTTGCGCCAACCAGAGCGCCAGCCGCTGCTTGCCGACTCCCGCCGGCCCGTGGAAGAGCAGGCTGGCGGGCAGGGCCGCACGGTCCATCTGCGCGGCCAGTCGCTCGCGCAGGGCCTCGTGGCCGTGGAGGGAGACGATGGTCACGCGGTCGGCCTCAACGCGAGGACGCGGCGCGTCCACTGAGCTCGTCGATGTGGATCCGGAAGATGATCGCCCGCTCGGGCACGGGATCGTCCGGCGACATGGACTCGGGGATGAGGCGACGCACCATCGCCAGTCCCTTCCGGTAGAGGACGGCCTCGTCGGCGCTGCCTTCCTTGCGCAGCAGGTAGAGCCCGCCCTTCACGACCACCGACTGCCAGTCGAAGAGGCCCTCCACCTCATCCACCTGGAAGGCGACCCAGCGATTATGCGTCGCCATCTCGAGCTTGTTGCCCACGGCGGTGCGGCAGTAAAGCCAGCCGTCCTCGAGGACGTAGTGGATGGGGACGATGTCTACCCGGTCCTTGTGCGAGAGTGCGATGCGGCCGTGGGTGTGGCGCCGCAGCAGCGCGCGACACTCGTCGGCCGTGAGGTCGCGGAAGGTGGGTGTGGGGGTCGGCATCGCGGCGGCTCCTCAGCGGCTGATCGCGCGGTACGCTTCCAGGACTCGGTCGAGTGCCTGCTCGGGCGTTCCGCCATCGGCCGAGAGATGTCCCATCTTCCGGCCGGGACGGGCTTCCGTCTTTCCGTAGAGATGCACCCGCACGCCGGGGACCGCCAGCGCGCGCGCAAACTCAGGTGCACCCTGCTGCCAGAGATCGCCGAGCAGGTTGTGGATTGCCGCCGGCCGCACCACGCGCGTGCTCCCCAACGGGAGATGGCAAATGGCGCGCACTAGTTGCTCGAACTGGCTGGTGGGATGCGCCCGCTCGGAGTGGTGGAAGGTGTTGTGCGGGCGCGGCGCGAGTTCATTCACGAGCACGCTGCCGTCGCCCAGCACGAACATCTCCACGGCGAGCAGCCCGACGATGCCCAAGCGCTCGGCAATGGCGAGCGCGAGGGCCTCGGCGTCCGCGGCCAGCCCCGGGGCCACGCCGCAAGGCGTCACCGCCCAGGTGAGCACGCCGTGCGTGTGCAGGTTGCGCGATGGTGGGTAGGCGACGCGCTCGCCGTCGCTGCGTCGGGCAACGAGCACCGAAATCTCCACGGCGATGTCGAGGAAGGCCTCCACCACGCACACCGGGGCGCGGAGCGACTCGAAGGCCGCACGTCCTTCCGCGGCCGTGCGCACGCGGATCTGACCGCGTCCGTCGTAGCCGCCCATCGCGCTCTTCACGATGCTGGGGCCAAGCGCTTCGACGGCGGCCGCGCTGGACGCCGCATCCGTGACGGTGTGGAAGGCGCCGAGCGGGAATCCGTTCGCGGCCAGCCAGGCCTTCTGCCGCGCGCGCTCCTGCACGATGTATACGGCTTCGACGCCCGGATGCAGCGGCGCGATTCGTGCGGCCGCTTCCAGCGAGGCGCGGGGAATCTGCTCGATCTCCAGCGTCACTGCCGCACAGCCGCGGGCGAGCTCGGCCGCGGCCGCGGCATCGCTCCAGGGGGCAGTGATGGTGTGCGACGACACGCCGCGGGCAGGGCAGAGGCGCTCCGGATCGAGCACACGCACGTCGTAGCCCATTGTGCGGGCCGCCATCGCCGTCATGCGTCCCAACTGGCCGCCGCCGAGGAAGCCGATCGTCGCGCCAGGCGGGACGGGGGCGTGGACGGACACGGGGGGTGATCCCCCGCCTG
The DNA here is from genome assembly GCA_024710705.1 of Gemmatimonadaceae bacterium. Lineage (GTDB taxonomy): Bacteria > Gemmatimonadota > Gemmatimonadetes > Gemmatimonadales > Gemmatimonadaceae > Pseudogemmatithrix. The sequence continues at coordinate 21,326 of JANJUF010000016.1, forward strand.
TCACGGGAGCGTCTGGCCGCGCACGTCGGCGGCGCGGCTGGCCCGCCACGCCCGCAACTTCTCGCGCACTTCCGGTCGATGCGTGCCCACGATCTCGGCGGCGAGGATGGCGGCGTTGGTCGCGCCTGGTTTGCCGATGGCCAGCGTGCCGACCGGGACGCCGGCCGGCATCTGCACGATGCTCAGCAGGGCGTCGAGTCCGTTGAGTGCGGTGGCAGGCACGGGCACGCCGAGCACCGGCACCAGCGTCTTGGCGGCCACCATGCCCGGTAGGTGCGCCGCGCCCCCGGCTGCCGCGATGATGACCAGCAGCCCGCGCCCCTCCGCCTGCTCGGCGTAGGCGAACATCTCGTCCGGCGTGCGATGGGCCGAGACGACCTTGGCTTCGAAGGGAATACCGAGGTGCGTCAGCAACTCGCAGGCGGGGGCGAGGTGCTCGTAGTCGGACTTGGAACCCATGATGACGCCGACGATCGGACTGGGCATGGCCGAAATATGGCGGGGCGCCGTGGCTAACGCACCGGGGACGGCCCGTGCGCGGCCATCTCCACCAGGGCTCGTACCGTGTTGAGGTTGCGGCCCGTGCCGATGTCAGCGAAGGGCACCTTGAGCTTCGATTGGCCCATACCCTCGGGGAAGTGGATGAACAACTCGCGTCCCGCGAGGTGCAGGCGCTCTCCAGCGGGAATCTTCCAGTCGTCCAGGGCGCCCTTGGGCGGCGGCGCGTCAAGGAACACGACGAGCACGCGATTCGGCTCGGCGTCGGGAAAGGGATTCCGGGTGAGCAGGGCCTGCAGCTGTTTGGCGGAACGGAGCAGGACGCGGCAGGGCTTGCCCATCCGCCGTGCGAGGGCGCCCTCCAGCGCGGACTTCACGCGCGCGGCCGCGTCGGGGCTCTCGAAGACCACATTCCCGGACTGGATGTAGGTCCGCACGTGCCGAAAACCCAGCCCCTCGCAGAGTTTCCGGAGGTCGGCCATGGGCAGCTTGCCAGTGCCTCCGACGTTGACCGCCCGTAAGAGCGCGATGTGCGTGGACATCCGGGGATTCTAGCACGCGAGCCCGCCGCGCGGAGGGCGCGGCGGGCTCGCAAGCGGACAGCTCCGGCGACAGGACTCGAACCTGTGACCCGGTGATTAACAGTCACCTGCTCTACCAACTGAGCTACGCCGGAATAGACCCGAAGTATAATCGGGGCGCGTCGCCCCATTCAAGGCGCGAGGAGGGTGGATTTCCGCGCCAGCCCGCCACGCGGGCCCGGCGTTCCGGCGTGGGGTGCTACTTTCGGCGGCGCGCGGCCACGGTGGCCGCGACGGCGGCCCCGACAACGGCCACGGCGGCCGCAGCCCGTTGGACCTTCTTGTTCTTGGCGGCGCTGCGCACCGCGGCCCCGGCCTTGGTGGCCGCCTTCCGCAGCGTGGCACCGGCGCGGACGGCCGCCTTCTTGCCGCGCGTCATGGCCGCGCTCGCGTCCTTCACGGCCGCCTTGGCCTTTCGCTTCACCTGCCGCTTCGTGATCGCCATGCGCTACTCCGTGGGATGAGTGGACGGTGCCTGAACCGCATCATACCCCGAGCAATGGCGAAAGGTACCGACCGGTGTGCGATTCCTTCACGCGCGCCACCTGCTCCGGTGTGCCCATCGCGATCACGCGCCCGCCACCATCACCACCGTCAGGGCCAAGATCCACGATCCAATCGGCGCGCTTGATCACATCGAGGTCGTGCTCGATCACGATGACCGTGTGCCCGTTGTCCACCAAGCGGTCCAGCACGCCGCAGAGCACTTCCACGTCCCGCGGGTGCAGCCCGGTGGTCGGCTCGTCGAGGATGTACAGCTTGCGCCCGCCCTTCTTGGCGGCGAAGGCGAGTTCGCGCGCGATCTTGAGGCGCTGCGATTCGCCACCAGAGAGCGTGGTGGCCGGCTGGCCGAGTCGCAGGTAGCCGAGGCCGACCTGCTGGATCTGCCAGAGGGCCTGTCCGAGCTTCTCCTCGTGCGGGAAGAAGCGGATCGCCTCGTCCACCGTCATCTCGAGCACGTCGGTGATGCGCTTGCCGAAGTAGGTGACGTCGAGGACCTCCGGTCTGTAGCGCGTGCCGCCGCAGGTCTCACAGGGCACGAAGACGTCGGCCATGAAGACCATCTCCACTTCCAGCGCGCCGGCGCCCTCGCAGGTCTCGCAACGCCCGCCCTTCACGTTGAAGGAGAAGGTGCCGGCGGTGTAGCGCCGTTGTCGGGCCAGCGGCACCTCGGCGAAGATGCGGCGGATCTCGTCGAAGGCCTTCACGTAGGTGACGGGATTCGACCGCGGCGACTTGCCGATGGGCTCCTGATCCACGAGGACGACTTCGTCGAGTGCCTGCCAGCCCTCGAGCGTGCCGTAGGCGCCGACGCGCTCGCCCAGGTGCTGGCGCGCCGTGTGTTCGCCGGTGAGCTGCCGTTCGAGTGCGCGGAAGAGCACGTCGTGCACCAAGGTGCTCTTGCCGCTGCCCGAGACGCCGGTGACCGCCGTGAGCGCACCCAAGGGGATCTTCACGTCCACCGCACGCAGGTTGTGCTCGCGCCCGCCCGTGAGCTGCAGCCACTGCGGGCCGGCGCGGCGCCGCTTGGCGGGGACGGCAATTGTCCGGGCGCCGGTGAGGAACTGTCCGGTGAGTGGGCTGCGCTCGGCCTCAGCCGTCGGGCCACTGAACACCACGTGCCCCCCCTTCACGCCGCTCTCGGGGCCCAGTTCCAGCATCCAGTCGCTGAGGCGGATCGCCTCGAGGTCGTGCTCCACCATCAACACGGTGTTGCCGCTGTCGCGGAGGCGCTTGAGGAGATTGAGCAAACGCCCGAGGTCACGCGGATGGAGCCCGATGCTGGGCTCGTCGAGCACGTAAAGCGTGTCCACCAGGCGGGCACCCAGCGAGTTGGAGAGGCCGATGCGCTGGGCCTCGCCGCCGGAGAGCGAGCGGGTGGCGCGGTCCAACGAGAGATAGGTGAGCCCTACCTCGCAGAGGAAGGCGATGCGGTCACGGGCTTCGCGCAGGATGTGCGACGCGATGGCCTGCTCCTGCGGCCCGAGCTCGAGCGTGTCCACCCAGGCGCGCAGCATGTCCACCGGCAGCGCCGAGACGTCGGCGATGGTCCGGCCCCCGACCTGCACGTTGAGCGCATCGGGATTGAGGCGCGCGCCCCCGCAGCTCGCACAGGTCTGCGCCGTCTGGTATTGCCGCAGGAAGACGCGGATGTACTGCTTGTACTT
>JANJUF010000017.1 GCA_024710705.1 Gemmatimonadaceae bacterium
AGCACCCGCGCCGCCTCGAGGATCATCGCCGTGCCGGAGGTGTTGTCATCGGCGCCGGGGCCCTCGGCGCGCGAATCGAAGTGCGCACCGACCACGTACACGAGTTCGGGGTTCACCGTGCCCGGAATCGTGGCCAGCACATTCGCCACCTCGATCTCGCGGCCCTGCAGCGTCGTGAAACGCTGGAGGCGGGTCTGGTACCCGAAGCTGCGGTACTTCTCCTCCAGCCAGTTCGTGGCGAGCCAGTTGCCCGGTTGTGTGATGTGCTTGGAGTCGAAGCTGAAGAGCGCCTTCTCGTACTCGTAGATGCGGCCGACGCTCACTTCGTTCACCGCGGCCCGCACCTGCGCGGCGATGGGCGCGAAGATGCGACGCCCATTCTCACGCAGGGCACGTTCGGCGGTCAGGTTGCTGTCCACACGGGCGATGAGCTGGGCGCGCGTCACCGGCTTCGAGAGGTCGGTGAGCCAGAGGTGCCGGTGCGGCGTGACCGTGTCGCCGTCGCGCTCGGAGACGATGGCCACCTTGCTGCCGTCGGGGCTCACCGCCCACTCGTACTCCGGCGCCACCGTGCGTACGGAGTTGTTGTGGAAGAACCGGGTGCGCGTGCCGCTGCGCAGGTCGTACAGATGCGAGCGCTGGTGTCGCCCTTCGCCCATCACGGCGAGCAGGAGATTGTTGCTCAGGAAGCGTGGGTTGTGATCGTGCTGGATCTCCCGGGTGATGCGCGCGGGTTCCACGCCGCCGGCCGCCGGCACCCGGAAGAGTTCCCAGTCCTCGCGCAGCATCTGGCCGAAGACCACCGTGCGGCCATCGGGCGAGAGCGCCAGGGACTGGAAACGGTTGGTGATGACCGTGGCCACGGTCGGTTCTTCGGTGCCGTTGCGCACGCGGATGCGCGTGCCATCGTCTCCTGTCTCCACCCAGGCGTAGGTGCCACCGGTGCTGGACCAAGTCGGCATCGAACCACTGACGACCGGTCCCAGCGTCGTCCCGGTGACTTCGGCGAAGGCGTCCGTGCGCGATGCCGCCGCAAAGCCCGGCATCATCCGCGCGAACGCGCCGCGCTCGCCAAGGAGCACCAGGAGGCGCGAACCGTCGGGAGAACGGAGAAGCTGCACCGGCTGCCGCCCACCGATCGGCACCTCTCTCCAGGTGCCGTCAGCTCCGGAGACGTCGCGCACCATCAGCCGAGCGGCGGAGTCGCCGGCCGTACCAACCAGCACGGCGATGCGCGTGGGGCTTCGGCCATAGAGCGTGACGCCGGCTATGGCGCCAGCATCCACGGCGATGCTCTGGATGCTGGGCTGATTGAGGTCCACCAAGCCAAGCGTCTGCTGCTGGCCAGGCAGTCCCTGCCACGCGACGAAGCGACCGTCGGCCGAGAAGCTCGGTCCGAACCCGGGCGCGGTGAGCAGACTGCGGTCACTCCCCAGCGCGCGCACGTGCGTGGCGCGCGTTCCTCCGGCGCCCACCTCGAAGGCGAGGTGCCGCCCATCGGGCGACCAGACCGGCGAGCGCGCATCGGGATGTACCTGCGTCGTCAGCCAACGCTCGCCCGTGAGCTCGGCCACGCGATCGTGATAGGCATCGGCGTCGGGCGCGGTGAGGATGATCTTGAGGTCGGCGAGGGCCTCGTCGTACTTGCCGGCGTCCCAGGCGTAGTAGGCCCGGTCCCAGCGCGCAGCGGTGGAGATCGGGGCAGACCGCTGCTGCGCGGGGAGCGTGGTGGCGGAGAGGGCGACGATGGCGGCGGCGAGGAGGCGCATCGGGCAGCTGAGGTTCGAAGGCGAGCCTGCGAAGGGTGACTATCCGACGAAAGCTATAGAGTCGTCCGGAGCACGTCACCTGCACGCACGGCTGGCTCGCCACCTGCGACCGGTAGGTATAGACTCCTCGCACACGCCTGGCCGTGAGGCCACACCCTCATCCCGCGAGAGATCCGTGCTCGTCCCGAAGCTTGTGACCACCTTGCGCGACTACACCCGCGCCCAGTTCGGCGCCGATCTTGCCGCCGGCGTGATCGTCGGCATCGTCGCGCTCCCGTTGGCCATCGCCTTCGCCATCGCCAGCGGCGTGACCCCGGATCGCGGCCTGTGGACCGCCATCGTCGCCGGATTCCTCATCTCCGCGCTCGGCGGCTCGCGAGTGCAGATCGGCGGCCCGACAGGCGCCTTCGTCGTGATCGTGTACGGCATCGTGCAGCAGCACGGACTCGACGGCCTGCTCATCGCCACGCTGATGGCTGGCGCCATCCTCATCGCGATGGGACTGCTCCGCCTCGGGGTCGCCATCAAGTTCATTCCCCACCCGCTCATCGTCGGATTCACCAGCGGCATCGCGGTCATCATCTTCACCGGCCAGGTGAACGACTTCCTCGGGCTCGGGATGTCCGCCCTCCCGGCGGAGTTTATCGGGCGCATCGAGGCCTACGCGTCGCATCTCGGATCGGTGGACCCGTACGCGGCAGGCATCGCCGGGCTGGCGCTCCTGATCATCCTCGCCTGGCCGCGCGTGAGTACGAAGGTCCCGAGTCCCTTCGTCGCGTTGATCGCCACCACCGCGGTGGCGAGCTGGCTGCAGCTCCCGGTGGAGACGATTGGCAGCCGCTTCGGCGAGATCGGCGCTCGTCTCCCGGGCATCGGGCTGCCGCAGCTCTCCTTCGCGCAAGTCGCTGCGCTGGTGGGACCGGCCCTGACCATCGCGATGCTCGCCGCCGTCGAGTCCCTGCTGTCGGCCGTGGTCGCTGACGGAATGATCGGCGGGCGACATCGCTCGAACATGGAGCTGGTGGCGCAGGGTGTCGCGAACATCGGATCCGCGTTGGTGGGCGGGATCCCGGCCACCGGTGCCATCGCCCGCACGGCGACCAACGTGAAGAATGGCGGCCGCACGCCGGTGGCTGGCCTCGTCCACGCATTGGTGCTGCTGGTGATCACGCTGCTCGCCGGCAAGCTCGCCGCGCGCATCCCGATGGCGACGCTAGCGGCCATCCTCGTGGTGGTGGCCTACCATATGAGTGAGTGGCGGGTGTTCCGCGCCGAGCTGCGTGGGCCCAAGAGCGACGTCCTGGTGCTCCTGACGACGTTCACGCTCACGGTCCTCGTGGACCTCACGGTGGCGATCGGGGCCGGCATGGTGCTGGCGTCGTTCCTCTTCGTGCGGCGCATGGCCGAGGAGACGGATATCAGCCCGGTGACGGCGGAGATGTCCCTTGCCGGCGGCGAGGATGGCGACGACACCGAGCTGGCCACGGCGACGCCGAAGGGCGTGCAAGCCTTCCGCGTGACGGGAGCGCTCTTCTTCGGGGCCGCGGAGCGGTTCCGCGATACCCTGTCGCGCGTCGCGTCACGGCCGAAGGTGCTCATCCTCCGGCTGGGCGCTGTGCCAGCCATCGATTCGACTGGCTTGCGCGTGCTCGCCCAGATCGCCGAACGCTGCGCGAGGGAAGGTACGCAGCTGATGCTCTGCGAGCTGAACGAGCAGCCGGCGCGTGAGATCGCGCGCGCGGGCGTTATCGCGCGGCTGGGATCGGATGGCGTGTTCGACACCTACGACGCGGCGCTGAAGGCAGCGAAGCGGCGCCTCGACAACTGATTCACCACGAAGGCCCTTATTCGACCGTCACCGACTTGGCCAGGTTGCGCGGCTGATCCACATTCGCTCCACGCTTCACGGCGATGTAGTACGCCAGCAGCTGCAGCGGAATCGACGCCAACACCGGCGTGAGCATATCCAGCGTTTCCGGCACCCTGATCTCGTGGTCTATCAACCCCTCGAGCGCCGGCTCGTCGCGGCTGGTGATCACGATCGTCCTCCCGTGCCGCGCCTTCACCTCCTGGATGTTCGACACGATCTTCTCGAACACCGCATCGTGCGGCGCGATGAACACCACCGGCATGTTCTCGTCGATCAACGCGATCGGCCCGTGCTTCATCTCGGCCGCCGGATAGCCCTCGGCGTGGATGTAGCTGATCTCCTTCAGCTTGAGCGCGCCCTCGAGCGCCGCCGGGAAGTTGTAGCCGCGTCCCAGGTACAGGAAGTTCTTCGCGTCCTTGTACTGCTCGGCGATCTTCTCGATCTCCGCCGCGCGGTCGAGGATGCTCTGGATCTGCTTCGGCAGGTCCGTGAGCGCCTGCGCCACCTGGCGTCCGCGCATCACCGAGACGGTACGCTTGCGCCCCAGCTTGAGCGCGAACAGGGCCAGCGCGATCACCTGGCTGGTGAACGCTTTCGTGGACGCCACGCCGATCTCCGGCCCGGCGTGCAGGTAGATGCCGCCGTCGTCCTCGCGGGCGATCGTCGAGCCCACCACGTTCACCAGGCCCAGCGTCTTGGCCCCGCGGCGCTTGGCCTCGCGCATCGCCGCCAGCGTGTCGGCCGTTTCGCCTGACTGCGAGATCACGATGCACAGCGTCCGCGGCGTGACGATCGGATTGCGGTAGCGGAACTCCGACGCGTACTCCACCTCGGTGGGGATGCGCGCGAAGTCCTCGATCAGCATCTCGCCGATCAGCGCCGAGTGCCAGGAGGTGCCGCAGGCTGTGATGACCACCTGGTCGATGTTCATCAACTCGTCGTGGCTCATATTGATGCCACCGAGCTTGGAGACGCCCTCGTCCAGCACCAGGCGCCCGCGCATCGTGTTCTCGACCGTCGTCGGCTGCTCGAATATCTCCTTGAGCATGAAGTGGTCGAAGCCGCCGCGCTCGATGGCCGCGAGGTCCCACTCGATCCGCTCTTCCGACCGGCTGAGCGGCGTGGAGTTGATGTCCATCACCTTGTAGCCGTCGGGCGTGAGCACGGCGAGGTCGCCGTCGTCCAGGTACACCACTTGGCGCGTGTGGGCGAGGATGGCCGAGGCGTCGGAGGCGAGGAAGTACTCGCCCTCGCCCACGCCGATCAGCAGCGGGCTGCCTTTGCGGGCGGCGACGATCTTGGCCGGGTCCTTGCTCGATACCACGGCAATGCCGAAGGTGCCTTCCACCTTGCGCAGCGCGCCAATCACCGCGTCCTCGAGCGAGCCCTCGAAGAGTTCCTGCACGAGATGGGCGATGGTCTCGGTGTCGGTGTCCGAACGGAACGTGTGTCCGAGCTCCATCAACTGCTTGCGCAGGATGTTGGCGTTCTCGATGATGCCGTTGTGCACCACGGCGACCGTCTCGTCGGTGCTCAGGTGCGGATGCGCGTTGCGCTCCGTCGGCGGGCCGTGCGTGGCCCAGCGCGTGTGCGCGATGCCGACCTTCCCGGTCACCGGGTCGGCCGCGAGGGTGCCCTCAAGCTTGGCGATCTTGCCGGCGGCGCGGCGGGTCTCGAGCGACTCACCATCATAAATCGCGACGCCCGCCGAGTCGTAGCCGCGGTATTCGAGGCGCTTCAAGCCTTCAATGAGGAAGGGGAGCGCTTGGCGGGGGCCGATGTAGCCGACGATGCCACACATTTGTGAATTGGGACGGAAGACGGAAGACGGAAGGGAACTACCACTGCACCGACGACGACAGTACAACTACAACCACACCTACACCACCGTTCTCGGCTACGCGAGCCTGGCCAGCAGCTCCCGTCCGCGGTCCACGAGCGCCTGAGCTTCGCGGGCGGTGGGGGCTTCGGCAATCACGCGGACAATTGGCTCCGTGCCGCTGGGCCTGATATGCACCCAGCGGTCGGGCCACGCCAGCCGGAGGCCGTCCTGCGTGTCGGCCTCGGCATCGGCGAAGGCCTGCTGCAGGGCGGCGTACACCGCGTCCAGCGGCTTGGCGGGGCGATCGAGCTTGTCCTTGATGATCGCATAGCGCGGAAAGCGCTTCACGATCCGGCTCAGGGGCTCGCCATCCTCGTGCAACAGCTGCAAGAGGAGTGCCACGCCCAGGGGCGCGTCGCGGCCGAGGTGGAGTTCGGGGAGGATCACACCCCCGTTGCCCTCGCCGCCAATCACGGCGCCGACCTCGCGCATCTTAAGGGCCACGTTGACCTCGCCCACCGGGGCGCGGGTCACACGGCCCCCGCGCTCGGCGGCCATGTCGTCCACGATACGGCTGGTCGAGAGGTTCGTGACCACCGGGCCGCTGCGATGTCGCAACACGACACGTGTCGCCAGTGCCAGGGTGTAGTCCTCGCCGATGGCGTGGCCTTCATCCGACACCAGGGCCAGGCGATCCACGTCCGGATCGGTTGCGAAGCCGATCTGCGCGCCGGTGCGCTTCACCAACGCTTCCAGGTCACCGAGGTTCTCGGCGATGGGCTCCGGCGGACGCGGGAAACGGCCGTCGGCCTCCAGTTCGATGGCGTGCACTTCGCAGCCCAACAGCTCGAGCAGGCGCGGGATCACCGCACCGCCCGCGCCGCGGCAGGCGTCATACGCCACGATGAACTTCCGCGCGCGAATCCCGTCCACATCAAGGAACGGCAGCGCCAGCACCGCATCAATGTGCCGGGTGATGGCATCGTTGTCGAAGAAGGGGACGCCGAGCTTGTCGTAGGTGGCGTAGGGAATCCCCTCCTCCACGAGCGCGCGCATCTCCGTGCCCTGCGCCGCGCTCAGGAACAGCCCGTCGGGTCCGATGAACTTGAGCGCATTCCACTCGATCGGGTTGTGACTGGCCGTGATGCCCAGCCCACCGGCCGCGTGGTGGTGCTCCACCGCGAGTTGCAGCGTGGGCGTGGTGGTCAGCCCGATATCAATGACGTCGGCACCGATGCTTTCGAGCGCCGCACGCGTCACCGAATGGAAGAGCGGGCCCGTGACGCGCGAATCGCGCCCCAGCACCACCGCCCGCTTCCCGCCGGTACGCTCGGCGCGGGCTATTGCCCAGGCCCCAAACGCCGCGGCGTAGCGCGCCACCACTTCCGGGGTCAGCCCGTAGCCCACGCGGCCACGGATCCCGGAGACGGAAATCATGAGTCGGGGATCGGACATGGGTCAAAACTAGCGGCGGGAGGAGCGTATGGGGGACTGACGACGGAAGACGGAAGGGGTCAGGCCACATACCTTTCGGGGCGGGCCGCCGTTCCTTCCGTCTTCCGTCTTCCGTCTCGCCTCTCCGAGTGGACCTCCTCACCCTCCGCGCCGCCGCTGGTGGCGGCTCCGTGGACGGCTTCCCGGCCGCCCAGCTGGTGGCTGCCGGCTTCACCCTGCTCCAGCGCTCGGTGCCGCTGGTCCGGGCCCTGGCTGGCAAGCGCGCGGGGGTGTTCCTGCCCAGCGGCCCGGCCTTCCTGACGGCCCTGGCCGCGTCCGACGGGCGGGGGGCGGTGCTCATCAATCCCTTGGCTGCGCCGGCCGAGATCGAGCACCAGGTGGGCGACGCCGAGGTCGGGGCCGTGTTCACCATCGCCGCCATGCAGGGGAAGCTACCTTCGCACATCCCCCGCGTGCTCCTGGACGACGCCCCGCGCAGCGCCACCTTCACCATACCAGGCGGCGACCTCACTGAGATTGACCTCGGCAGCCATTTCGGACTGGCGCTTGACGGTGACGCCGATGCCCCCGGGCGCGACGAGGAATGCGCAATCGTCTACACCAGCGCCATGCAGGGCACGCCGCTCGGCGCCGTGCTCACGCACCGCAACCTACTTGCCAACGCGCGGCAGACCGTCGAGGCCGCAGCCAACGTGCGTGACGACCACGTGCTGGCGGTGCTCCCCTTCTCGCACCTCTTCGGCCTCACCGTCTCGCTGATGGCGCCGGTGATGGCTGGCGCGCGCGTCAGCACCATGGCGCGCTTCAATCCCATCGGCGCCGTTGACCTGCTGGAGCGGGAAGGCATCACCGAGATCGTCGGTGTCCCGGCGATTTTCGCGGGCATGCTCGCGGCGATCGAGCGGCGCGGCGGCCGGTTGCAGGCCGAGCGACTCCGGCTGTGCATCTGCGGCGGCGCGCCGCTGGCAGTGGAGCTGCAGGAGCGCTGGCTCACCGCAACCGGCGTTCAACTGCGGCAGGGCTATGGGCTCACCGAGGCCTCGCCGGTGGCGCTGTTCAATCGCGTCTCGCAGCCGAACGTGCTCGGCACGCTTGGGCTCCCGCTGCCTGGTGTGCGCGTCAGCATCCGCGACGCCGGGTCCAACGCCGAGTTGCCGGCGGATGTCGAAGGTGAGATCTGCATCGCCGGGGAGACCGTGTTCCGCGGTTATGTGGGCGAGCTCGCGCCTCCGGGCGCCTTGGGGCTTCCGTCGCACGCGCCCACGCCGCGTGACGCATCGCGTGGCCTCCGCACGCGCGACGGCTGGCTCCACAGCGGCGACCGCGGTGTGCTCCGCACCGACGGCCGCATCGAGTTCCGCGGGCTCAGCAAGCCCATGTTCACCCGCAACGGCTTCAACATCTACCCGGCCGAACTCGAGCGCGTGTTCCGCGCGCTGCCCGGCGTGCAGGGCGCACAGGTGTATCCCATTCCCGAGCCCACCCGGGAGCACGACATCGGCGTGGAGCTCACGCTCGACGGCACGCGCACGCTCAGCGAGGCCGACGTGCAGCAGTGGGGCGCCGCGCGACTCGCCCAGTACAAGCAGCCGTCGGTGATCGCGATCCTCGCGAAGTAGCTACTGGCCTTCGAAGAGCTCGATCTGCGGCGGCTCGAGGGGGAGATTGAGCGCCTCCAGCACCGCCGGCACCCACCCTTCACGGTTGGCAGGATTCAGCGGGATCACCGGCACCGCGAACGCACGCACCAGTTCGTCGATCGTCTGATCGATCTCCAGTTGGAAGGTGCGGCTCACCGCGCGCTTGCCGTCGAAACTCGGCGGCTGGATCACCGGGACCTTGAACAGCGCGTCGTAGCCCTTGATCCACTCGCCCACCAGCGCATCGAGTTCGGGCCGACGGCCCACTCTCGCCACCAGGTACGCGTAGTTGTCGAGCACCGAACGGTCGCAGACCACCACTTCGTGCATCGCCATCACCGCGATCTCCTCCGCCACCTGCGAGTGGAGGATCCAGGTCTGCGCGTCGAGTGTCGTCTCCTCGTTGATCGGCAGCGGACAGCGCCGGGCGACCTCTTTCACGAGGTCCACCGCCAGGTCCAGCCGCTTCAAGTGGGCCGCGAGGTCGAAGCAGAGCGTGGTCTTCCCCACCCCATGCGTGCCCACGAAGGCGATCTTGAGGCGTCGGCGTCCGGAGGCGTCGAGCGGCAGGGCGATGCGAGGGGCGGACATGGGAAGGGGAATCTAACCGCATCCGTCGAGCGCCAGCGGTGCGGCGACGGCGGCGTCCGCGGCACGACGGGGCCGCGCCGCTACCACGCTCTCCACTGCGTGCCGCGGCGCCGGGGGGCGACGGCGAGACGCAAGTCCGTTCCCTCACGCGGCGAGCGCTTGCCTGCACGCTTCATCTGCTCGCCGATGCCGAGGAAGTTGCGTCCCGGAAGCAGTCGCCCCCAGTACCAATGGCGGGCCGCCAACTTCCCGATGTGATTGAGCACGCTCTCGCGCAGCAGCGGTGCCGGTCCCCAGGCGAAGGGGAAGCGCCCCGGCATCGGAGACGTCGAGTAGTTGAAGTCAACCAGCATCGCCCGGTCGCGTCCCGTCTCCACCAACGTGTTCGCGTGCCCGTCGAACGCCGGTTCCAGCGGCTCGCCGCGGAGGTAGTGCAGCACGTTCCGCTCCAGCACCCGCGCCGCGTGCTGCGCCGCCGACGCCACTTTGTCCGTCGGGCAATCCGTCGCGTCGCCGATGGCGAACACGTTGGGCTTCACGTCTGCCTGCAGCGTGCGCGGATCCGTCCGCACGAAGTTGCGCGCATCGCCCAGCCCTGCCGCCGTGGCCACGAAATCCGCCCCGCGGTGTTCCGGCACCGTCACCAGCAGATCGAATCGCTCCGTCCGGCCGTCGTCCGAGTGGATCTCCCGCAGGGCGCCATTCACACGTTCCGTGCTGAACCCTGTCACCACGCGGACGTCCTTCGCGTCCAGCAGCCGCTCCAGCGAGCGCGAGTATGTCGCGTGGGATGACGGCCCGTCCAGCGGCGTCACGTACACGATCTCCACCCGATCGCGCACTCCGCAGCGCGTCAGGTACTCATCGGCGAGGAAGGCGAACTCCAGCGGCGCGGAGGGTGCTTTGATTGGCCCGGGGGCGACGTTGATCACCAGCCGGCCGCCCGTGAGGCAGTCCAGGCCGTAGGCCAGCGCCTCCGCGCCCTCCAGCGTGTAGAAGTCGAAGATTGAGTGCCGCCACGCTGCGCCCATCAGTCCCGGCGTCGCCTCCGGCGCCAGGCGCGTGCCCGTCGCCACGATGCAGATGTCGTAGGGCATCCGTTCGCCGTCCGACAGCGTCACCGTGTCCGTCTCCGGATCCATCGCCACGATCGCGGACCGCACCAAGCGCACGTCTCGATCGATCGTCGGTCCGCGGTCGCGCAGCAGTTTCTCCCGCCCGTATCCGCCGAACGGAATGAAGATCAGTCCCGGTTGGAACACGTGCGTCGGGCTCGGGTCCACGATCGTCATACGCACCTTTCCCGCTGCCAGCCCTGGGCGTAGTGCGCGCGCGAGGCGATTCGCCATGATAGTCCCGGCCGTACCGGCACCGAGAATCAGGATGTGTCGCATCAACGCTCCAGTCGGGGATGCTGAACGTTCGGCGCCGCCGGCGCGCCCAACTATCGGAGGACTCCCCCGCATCCTGTGGGGAGAGGCCTGAAGGGAATGCCGGACGCAAGGAATCGATGGCGACACCTCGCGCGCGTCATGAGGCATTCTTCCCGTGCCCGCCCCACGCCTTCTCGACCAACTCGCCGCCACGCTCCAGCTGCGGCGCTACAGCCCGCGCACCATCGAGGTGTATTCCCGCTGGGTGAAGTTCTACGTGCGCTTCCACGGCATGCGGCATCCCGCCGCCCTCGATGCCGCTGCGATCCGGGCCTTCCTGTCGCACCTTGCCACCAAGCGGAGGGTGAGCGCTGCCACGCAGAACCAGGCCCTCGCCGCCCTGCTGTTCCTGTACCGCGAGGTCCTTGGCATTCCCATGGGGCCGCCGCAGGGCGTGGAGCAGGCCAAGCAGTCGCGGCACATCCCCACCGTGCTGGCGCTCGAGGAGGTCGCGCGGGTCCTTGATGAACTTCGTGGGGGTGCGCGATTGATGGTCTCCATCCTTTACGGCAGCGGATTGCGAGTCGCCGAGTGTTGCGCGCTGCGGGTGAAGGACGTGGATCTCGGCCGCGCCGAGGTGGTGGTGCGTTCAGGGAAGGGCGGTCGCGACCGTCGGACCATGCTCCCCGAGGCACTCGTCCCCGCCCTGCGCGCGCAGGTCCAGAAGGTGCAGCGCCTCCACGAGTCCGACCTGCGTGCCGGTCGCGGGGTCGTCGTTCTCCCTGACGCGCTCGAGCGGAAGCTTCCCCACGCGGCCACCCAACTCGGGTGGCAGTGGCTCTTCCCTGCCTCGCGCACGTACGTCGAACGGGAGACCGGGATCATCCGTCGGCATCATGTGGACCCCAGCGTCCTCCAGCGCGCGGTCGGGGAGGCGGCCCGGGCCGCGGGGCTCGCGCAGCGGGTGACGTGCCACACGTTTCGGCACTCGTTCGCGACGCATCTATTGGAGAGCGGGTATGACATCCGGACGGTGCAGGAGCTGTTGGGTCATCGGGATGTGAGCACGACGATGATCTACACGCACGTGCTGAACAAAGGGGGGCTGGGGGTGCGGAGTCCGTTGGACGCGTCCCGGATTATGCTGCAGGGCTCGCAAGATAAGGATGGCGGGCGAGGGGGTGGGCGCGGGGGCTAACACGGGGTGGGGATGCGGGTTGCGGGGAATGGGGTGAGGTGGGATAATCGGATAAGAAGGAGCGACGACGGTGTTAGCAGGTCGTCGTAGAATCCACGTTATCCGAACCTGCCATCCATCTTCGCATGCCGACAGGGACAGCTTTCGAGTATGACGTAGCCCTCTCGTTTGCAGGCGAAGATCGACCCTACGTGGCTGAGGTGGCGCGGGCACTTACTGCCGATGGCATTCGGGTCTTCTATGACGAGAGCGAGCCGGCCGCGCTGTGGGGCAAGGATCTTTACCAGCATC
>JANJUF010000053.1 GCA_024710705.1 Gemmatimonadaceae bacterium
GCGGTGGGGGGCGCGGGCGCGCCGGACGGCTTCGAGAATGGGCACCGGGTGGGTGGGGCGGGCGGGGCGCCCGGCGCGCGGGGCGGGGGAGCCGTCAGGCTCCCCCGCCCATCGCTCAGACGGAGAGACCGAGCTTCTCGGTGAACTGCGCACGGCGCTCGTCGCTGGCGATCTGGCCGTCCCGGAGGACGACGACGCGGCGGGCGTGGGCGGCAATGTCGGGTTCGTGCGTGACCATGATCACCGTCTGGCCCGTCTCGGCGAGGTTCTCGAACACGCGCATGATCTCTTCCGAGGTCTGCGAGTCGAGGTTGCCGGTGGGCTCGTCGGCCAGCAGGATCGACGGACGGTTCACCAGCGCACGGGCGATGGCCACGCGCTGGCGCTGGCCGCCGGACAGCTCGTTCGGACGGTGATGCACGCGCTCGCCAAGTTGCACCTTCGTGAGGGCTTCCATGGCGCGCTCCTTCCGTTCGGCGGCGGACACGCCCGCGTACACGAGCGGCAGCTCCACGTTGTGCAGCGCCGTGGCCCGGGGCAGCAGGTTGAACGTCTGGAACACGAACCCGATCTCCTTGTTGCGCACCCGGGCGAGCTCATCGTCCTTCATCGTCGACACGAGTTGGCCGTTGAGCCAATACTCGCCGGCGTTGGGCGTGTCGAGGCAGCCGATGATGTTCATGAGCGTGGACTTGCCCGAGCCCGAAGGGCCCATGATGGCCACGTACTCGTTGCGGCGCACGGCAAGGTCCACGCCGCGGAGGGCGCGCACGATCTCACCGCCCATGTCGTACTCGCGCTTCAGCCCGCGGGTGACGATCACCCACTCGCTGGAGGGGGCGGCGCCGGCCGCCGTCACGACGGCGGCCCGCTCGGCGGTGGTGCTCAGGGGGACTTCATCCACATCGTGGCTCACGGCGTCTTTCCGGTAGTGGGGGTGGCTGGCTGCTCGCGCACGAGCTGCCCGTCCTTCAACTCACGGATCGCCTGGTAGGTGCCCGCGACGATGCGGGTCCCTGCCTCGAGGCCGTCCACGACCTCGAAATGCTTCTCGCCGGCGATCCCCACCTTTACGGGCCGGAAGGTCACGGTGTTGTCCGCGCCGACCACGAAGACGCCTTCCACGTCGCGCTTGCCGACTTGGGGAGTCGTCCGGGCGGCCGCCTGCGGCGGCGCGTCGGTCGTCGCCAGATCCTCGTTCTCCCGCACCGTCAACGCGATGATGGGGATGGAGAGCACCTGCGAGCGGATGTCGGTGACGATCTTCGCCGTGGACGAGAAGTCCGGGCGTGTCTCGGGCGGCGCGTTCAGGATGCGGACCGTGACCTCGTAGTCGATCGCCTGGTCGGTGGTGGACGCCGCGGCGCCGCGCACCGAACTGTTGGAGATCTCGACCACGCGGCCGATGAAGGTGGTGTCAGGGAAGGCATCGATTTGGACGATCGCCGAGTCGCCGACGTTAATGCGCGACACGTCCGTCTCGTCCACCTTGACCTTCGTCTCGAGGACGCTCATGTCGGCGATCGTCAGCAGGATGGCGGCGTCGCGGTTGAGCGTGCCCATGATGGCCGTCTCGCCCGCCTCGACATTGAGCCGCGTCACGCGGCCGGCCATGGGGGCGTAGATCATCGTGCGCGAGAGCTGCCAGCGGGCGTCCCGCAGCGAGGCCTCGTTCTGCTTCACGTTCTCTTCCGCCGCCGTCACCAGCGCCTGGTTGACCTCGAGCTGGGTCTCCAACTGCTCAAGTTCAGCGGCCGAGACGAGGTCGGCGTTGGTCTTCCGGATCTCCGCCTGACGCTCGAAGTTGCGCTGCGCCTGGAGCAGGTTGGCGCGCGCCTGCGCCAGTCCGGCGCGGGCATTCGCCAGCGCCGCCTCGGCGCGCTGCACCTGCGCCTCGTATTGCTGCGGGTCGATTTGGAGCAGGAACTGGCCTTCGGCGACCAGGTCGCCGTCCTTCACCGCGAGGCGCGTGATGCGTCCCGTGATGTCGGCCGAGAGGTCCACCTTGGTGCGTGGGCCGATCTGGCCGCTGGCGGTGACGGAGGCCACGAGGTCGCGGGCCTCCACGCCCTCGATGCGGACCATCGTGCCCTTATTGCCGCTCTTGGCGGCGGCGGTGGCCACGAGGGCCCCGACGGCGATGATCACGACTCCCGCGATCCCCAGCTTCATCTTCTTGGTCATTGCGTCCTCAGGTCAGCGAAGCGTGCGGCCGACAGCGTTCTCCAACGCTGCGTACGCCCGATGGAATTCATAGACTGCGTCGATACGATCCGTCTCCGCGCGCTCGAACTCGGCGCGGGCCGTGGTGAGATCCACGAAGGTGCTGGCGCCCACCCGGTAGCGCTCTTCGGCCAGCTGCAGGGCCTCGCGGGCGGTGGCGGCGGTGCGCTGCTGGAGCTCCACGGCGCGGTAGGCGGCGATCAGGGTCACGTGGGCCGAGGTGACGTCGGCGGTGAGTTGGAGTTCTTGACGGCGCACGGAGTAGCGGGCCTCCGAGCGCGCCGCATTGGCCTCCTGGAGGCGCGTCTCGCGACCCAGGCCATCGAACAGCGGCAGCGAGATGTTGAGCGAGAGATTGTACGGGTTCCGTGTGAAGACGTTCGGGAAGGTGTTGTGTCCCGCGCGCACCGCCGCTTCGTCCACCGCCGGGAACGCATTGCACTGCGCCGTGATGCCGTTGAGGCCGGCGCCCTGTCTGATCGAATCGGTGGTGAGGCAGCTGGAGATGTTCCGCTCCCGCGATGCGATGGCGGCCGCCACGGCGTCGTCGTCCGAGATATCGAGTTGCGACTGCGCCACCCCGCCTACCGACGCCTGCAATGACAGGGTCGGCGTGTACTCGCCCCGCGCCGACCGCACGCCAGCATGGGCCACCCGCTCACGTGCCTGGACGGCCTGCAGTGCGGGGTTCCCGCGCCGGGCCGTCTCGAGGAGGTCGGCGATGGCGAACGTGGGCGGCGCGACCGGCAGGTCCGCCGTGAGGAGCACTCCTTCCGGCATGGGGACGCCCAACTGCTGGAAGAGCCTCAGCCGTTCGACCTCCGCCGTGTTGTTGGCGCGGAGCGCCGCCACTTCCTGCTGGCCGAGCCCGACTTCGGCCCGCTTGACGTCGAGCGAGGTCGCGGCGCCGACGCCCGCGCGCGCCTGCGCCAGTTCGAGCTGAAGGCGCTGCTGGCGCACCAGCGTGTCCTGCAGCGCCGCCCGGGCCTGGGTCTGCAGCGTCAGGAGGAACTGCGTGGTCACGCCCGCCCGCAGCGCGAAGATGGCAGCGTCGACATCGGCGTCGGCGGCCTCGAGCGCCGCGTTGGCTCGACGAATCGCATTCACGGAGTTCAGGCTGAGCCGCGAGCTGGCGGACAGGTTCCAGGACGACGAGAGAATGTCGGATGTCGCACCGAACTGCACACCGCCGAAGAACTGCGGACGGCCTTCTCGGTAGCTGCCCCCGGCGCTGACGTCGGCGCTCGGAAGCAGGGCCCCGTAGGCCGCGCGGACGCCGGCCTGCGCACGGCTCCGTCCAAGCACCGCCTGCTGGTACGTGGGGTTGTTACGCCCGGCGATTTCGAGGGCCTCCGCCAGGGAGAGCGTCGCGCGGGCGGGTTCCTGCGCGCCCACGGGCGTCAGCGCCGTGAGGATCAGCAAGGCAGTCCAGAGAGATCGCATCGTTGGCATTCGCAATGAGGGAATTCGAGCACTGGCTAATGAAGGCGTCACAGGGGCGTACGCGGCTCAGCGAGCCGGGGTTTCAGGCGGCGGGTCGTCGCGGAGCGCCTCGAGTTCGGTGGCGGGCTGCCACGCGCGCAGCAGCCGCCCGGACGCGTCGGTCCACACTTCCCACACCGGCGTGCCCCCGAGAGCAGGACGCAACAGCCAGTGCCGGGCCACAATCTCCCGGAGACCGAGCGCCACGCGGGTCGGGGCCTGTTCCTCAAGCACCACCTGCTGCTCCGATGGACCCGATGGAGAGAGCAGGGTCACCGGGCGCCCCTCGCCGAAGCGGACCACGAACCAGAGCTGGTGGACGACCCCGGACTCGGCGGCGAAGGTATCGGGCGTGAGCCGGAACTCGCGCGCCGACTCTCGGCCCTCCTGAACCCGACGGCCCGACCAGATGCCACGCTCGCGATCTCCGGCAAAGCTGGCCACCACCACGTTGGCCTCGCGCGTCTCGAGTTGCATCCGCAGCGGGCCGCCGAGGGAATCGGCATTGAGCACCAGCGTGCGTCGCTGCTCCCCGACGAGCACGTTGGCCTGGGCCACCCACGCACTGCCTCCGGCCCCGCGCGCGGCACGGATGCTGAAGTCCTCGCGGCCAATCCGCGTGCCCGCCACGAACAGGGAGAACGTGCCCTCATCCACGACGACGACCTGCCCCTGCGCCGACCCGGCCACCAGCAGGGCCGCGACGGCGAGCGCCGCGTGAGCGGTGCGCGAGCGGATGAGTGTTCGGAGCATCCCTCCAAATCTAAGCGAGTGACTCAGTCGCCCTCCGCTCGCCCTGCGGCCGCGTGTACGGGTATAATCCCCGCGTGACCACTCCCGCCGCGAACCCCTCGCAAGGATCGGCGCCTCGGCGTCGAGTGGCGCGGGAGCCCTGGCTGCTCGCTGCCGCCGCGTCGCTGGTTCTCGCGGCGGCCTGGATCCGTGTGCCCTCGGGGCCGCTGGCGGCGCTGCTGGCACTCATGCTCGCGCTCGTGCTCTGGCTCACCCAGGGGGTCGGGCGGGATGCGATTGCGCGGCGGGTGGGATTTGCGGTCGCGCTGGGCGCGCTGATCCTGACGGCAGCGCAGTACCATTTGGCGGTGCGGGCCCTCGATCGCGACGGCGAGGCGATTCGCCAGCGAACCGCCCGCCAGGCGGGGGCCGCACTCGCCGACGCGCTCTCGGTGGAGGCGCAGGAACTCCAGCGACTGGCCGAGGCCGCGCTCGCGGCCGCCGATGAGATCGACGATGCATTCGTCGCGCTCGCGCGACTCGTGCCTCCAGGAGGATCACGGGCAGTGATCCTCGCCCGCGACGGGCGGCCGGTGGCCTGGAGCGGGCGCCTGCTCGTCCCGCTGGATTCGCTTCCGGGCCCTGTCGGTCTGGTGGGCACTCCCTTCTACTTGGTGGCCTACGCGGTCGTGCAGCGTGGCGGCACGCTGGCGGTGGCGACGACCGTGTTGCACGCCGAACCTCCGGCCACGGCCCTCACCGCATCGCTCTCCGGGCAGGTGGCGGCCCGATTCGGCGCCACCGGATTCGGCTTCGCGCCGCCCGAGGCGGTCACGATCGTTCCCGACGCCACACTGCTGCAGCTTGGGGGGGCACCGGTCCTCGCCACGCGCGCCATCATGCCGATGGTGGAGTCGCTCCGGAACCGAGCGTGGGAGCGCGCCCTGCCTCGTGCGGGGCTGGCGCTCGCCGGCATGCTGCTCCTGCTGCTCGCGGTGGCGTGGCGGCGCGCGACGGGCCTCCGTCCGCGCTTCATCGCACTTGCCGTGGGGCTCGCCGTCCCGGCGATCCTTCCGCTCAGCGTCTTCTCGAACCTCAGTACTTGGTTCGACCCGACGTTCTATCTGGTGCGCTCGGGCTGGCGATTCACGGCCAACGCCGGGGCGCTCGCGCTGACCGCGGCCCTCCTGCTGCTCGGGCTGCTCTCGGCGCGCCGGGCCCGCGCCCGTGCCATGACTCGCACACAGTCGTGGGTGGCCGTGGTCCTGGTGGCGGGACTCGGCCCCTTCCTGCTCCGAGAGCTTGCGGGTGGGCTCGAGGTGCCGAGCATCGGTGTGCCCATCACGCTCTGGCTGAGCTGGCAGGTCACGCTGTTCCTGGCCTCGGTGACGGTGCTCCTGCTGGGCGTCACTGCGGGACAGGGGGCCTTGGGACGCGATCGCGGTCTCCCGCTCTGGGCGGCCCCCTCGCTGGCGATCGTCGCGGCGCTGGTGGCGCCGCTATTGCTCGAGGCCCCGGGCCGCTTTCCGCAGGCCTACACGGCGCTGTGGGTGGTGGCCATCGCCGCCTTGGCCATCACGCGTCGCGCGCGCACCATCGTCATTCCGGTGGCGCTCGTCGCGGCCTGCGGTGCCACGACGCTGATTTGGTCGTCCACCGTGCGCGAGCGTGTGGAACTGGCGGTGCGTGATGTCCAGGGGCTCGCCCGTCCGGACGCCGACGCCGCGATCCTGCTGGACCGCTTCACCGAAGCGCTCGATCCGGCGCGCGCCGCGCGCTCGCGTGTGGATCTCCTCGTCCAGCTCGCGCGCACGGACCTCGCCGGCGCCGAGTATCCCACCGAAGTGTCCTCGTGGGCCGCCGATGGCACCTTGATGGCGGACCTCGTGATCGGGCGCGCGCCGGGTGTCACGGCGGGCGTGAACCTCTTTGCCGCGGAGGCCCAGCGGACCAGGGTCCCGACCCTGACCGAGGTGCGCGGCGATCCCGGCATCCATCTGGTGCTGGCCGTGCCGCACGCCGATGGCAGCGCCACCACGGCGGTGGTCGCGCCCCGCTCGCGGCTGGTGGCCCAGGATCCGTTCGGCGCCTTCATCGGGTTCTCGCCACCGCCCGCGCCAGAGCCGCCGTATCTGCTGCGCCTCGGCGACGTGACGGCACAGCCGCCGTCCCCACCGACCGCGCGCGGCGCGTGGACCCGCATCGGCAACGAGCTGCACGGCGACTGGCAACTGGCGAGCGCCGGCGGCATGAGTCGGCGGCTGCACGCCGTCGTGGAGCTGCGCTCCTTCGACATCCTCCTGACCCGCGGCGTGCTGCTCGTGTTGGTGAACCTCAGCGTGCTGGGCCTCATCTGGATGCTCATCGTGTCCGCCGACGGCGCGTTGCCACGCTGGTGGCGGACACGTCGCCGCGAGGTCCTCAGCAGCTATCGAACACGCCTCACGGCGGCACTCTTCGTCTGCTTCCTCGTGCCGTCGCTGCTGTTTGGCTTCTGGTCGTTCCGGCGCCTGCAGGCCGATGACCGGCAGGCCCGTGACCTCCTGGTGCGCGAGACCCTGCGCGGCGTGGCGTCCACCGACTCGGTGCAACTCTCCGAGGCCGCGGCACGCTTCGACACACCGCTGTTCCTCTACGCCCAGGGATTGCTCGTCGGCACCAGCGATCCGCTGCTCGACGCCATCGCACCGGTGGGGCGACTGCTCCCGCCGAGCGTCTTGCGCACCTTGGCCGAGGGCGACGAGGTCACGACCGGGCGCGAGGAGGAGATCGGGCCGGCGGCGGTGCGCCTTGGCTACCGGGCCGCCACCGACTCGGCCGGGGTGCAGTACGTGCTCGCGGCCCCGGCTCGCCTCGACGAGCGGTTGCTGGATCGGCGACGCAACGACCTCGCGATGTTCCTGCTCTTCGCCCTGGCCCTCGGCGCCATCGGTGCGCTCTGGGCCAGCGGGGCGGCGTCGCGGCAACTCTCGCGGCCGATCAATGAACTGCGCGAATCGGCGCTCGCGCTCGCTCGCGGCACTCGCTCGCCAGCCTTGCGAGAGGACCCGCCGCTGGAGTTCACGCCGGTGTTCCAGGCGTTCCGCCAGATGACGACCGACCTCGCCCAGAGCCGCGAAGCGCTCGAGACCGCCGAGCGACGGCTGGCCGCCACGCTCCGCAGTGTGGCGAGCGGCGTGCTGGCGGTGGATGAAGGGGACCGCGTCACCTTTGCCAATCCACGCGCCGAGGCGGTGCTCGGGGTCGCCTTGGCGGTCGGAGGGCGGCTTCCCGACGAGGCGCGGGCGCTCCTCGGGACGATGCTCGAGGACTTCCGCTCGGGCAACGGGGACGAAGGCGGCGGCGAGGTGGAGCAGGCCGGGCGCCGCCTCAGCATCCGTCTCACGCGGCTCTCCCCGGGCTCGCGCCGGACGGTGGTGACCATTGACGACGTCACCGAGGTGACCCGCGCCGAGCGTGTGCTGGCGTGGGGCGAGATGGCGCGGCAGGTGGCCCACGAGATCAAGAACCCCCTCACCCCGATGCGGCTGGGCATGCAGCACTTGCGAAGGGCCCGGCTCGACGCGCGCGTGGATTTCGACAAGGTGCTCGAGGAGAACACGGCGCGGATCCTCGCGGAAATCGACCGGCTGGACGAGATCGCCCGCGCCTTCAGCCGCTACGGCACCGCGCCGATGCACGACGCTGCCCCCGAGGCGGTGGACGTCGGGGCGGTGGCCCGTGACGTCCTCGAGCTCGAGCGCATGGGGCAGGCCGACGTGCGCTGGGAGGGGGAGATCCCCGACCACACGGTGGTCGCGATGGCGCGGCCCCGGGAACTGCGCGAGGTGCTCCTGAACCTCCTGGAGAACGCCCGCTTGGCCGGTGCCCGTCGAGTGGTGCTGGCGCTGCGCGCGTTGGCCGAGGGGGGGGCCGAGATCGTGGTGACGGACGATGGCAGCGGCATCCCGCCCCATCTGCTGGAGCGGATCTTCGAACCGCATTTCTCCACGCGCACCAGCGGCAGCGGACTCGGGCTGGCCGTGAGCCGACGCATCATCAATGGATGGGGAGGCACCATCCTCGCCGAGAACTCCACGGGTGGCGGTGCGGTGCTCACCGTGCGGCTGGCTCCGGTGATCGACGGCTGAGTATCTTCCCACCCGAATGCACACCGCAGAACAGGCCGTTCCGAACCGTCATGTGACGGGGATTCCCCCGCATCTGGATGGGTGGCAATTGCCCCCGGACTGGCGGTGGGGACTCGGCGGCGTCTACACGCCGTATCGGCACGCGCATGAAGTGATTGATTCGCTCGGTCGCTCGCTGGCGCTCGTCACGGCTCCTGATCCGGCGCATCACGCGTGGCTGTTCGCCGAAGCGCGTCACCTCGCGTTGCGGAACCACCCGAGCATCCCCACCACCTACCACTTCTGGCAGCAGCACGTGGGGAGCCGTCGCGGGCCCGGGTACCTGCGTCGCTGGATCACTGGCGAGACGGTCGGGGAGCGCCTGCGCCGCTCCGCCGAGCGCGAGACGGTGCCGTTCACGCTCCGGCTGCTGCGCGCCATCGGCTCCACGCTCGCCTATCTGCACGATTCGGGTGGACAGCACGGCGCCATCTCACCCGAGACGGTCTACTTCACGCCTACCGGTCGCGTGTGGCTGCTGGGCTGGCAGTGGGCGGTGCCGGCCGAGGAGCGCCCGGCAGGAATCGCGCCCGACGCGCGTTGGTGCCCGTTCGTCCCCGAGTGGGGCACGCAGTGGCAACCGAGCGCGACGGCCGACCAGTGGCAGTTGGGTGCGCTGGCCTTCGCATTGCTCACCGGCGAGATGCCGATGGCGGGTTCCACGCCGCCGATCCGCTACGCGCGTCCCGATACGCCGGCGACGGTGGCCGAGCTGGTGGACCGCATGCTCGCGCCAGACCCGGCCAACCGTTTCTCGAGCATCGCCGGGATGTTGCGCCGCATCGAGCGCATCTCGGGCACGGCGGCGCTGGCGTTTCCAGGCACCGAGCAGGCCAGTGGCGAACACGTCGCCGTCAGCGAGGAGGACCGTCTGCGCTGGGCCACCGGCGACGATTACGAAGTGCTCTCGCCGCTCGGCCAGGGCATGTACGGCAGCGTGTGGCGGGTGCGCGACCTGTCGCTGGAGCGGGAGGTGGCGCTGAAGATGTTGCACCCGAGCGTGGCGCGGAACGCGACGGCGGTGGCCCGCTTCCGCCGCGAAGCCCAGTTGGCGGCGCAACTGCAGCACCCGGCCATCGTCCCGATCTTCGCGTGGGATTCCAAGGGCGATGTGAACTGGTACATCATGGAGCTCGAGGAAGAGGGCTCGGTGGCCGATCTCGTGAAGCGGCAAGGGCCGCGGCCCTTCGTGGAGATTGCGCCGCAGGTGGACGCCGTGCTCGACGGCCTCGCCGTGGCGCACGGCGCGGGGATCATCCATCGCGACCTCAAGCCCGAGAACATCCTGATCGATCGCTACCGCCGCTGGCGCATCGCCGACTTCGGCATCGCCAACGCGCTCGGCTCACAGGTGGCCGGCGCCTCGGGCACGCCGAACTTCGCGGCGCCGGAACAGTTGCTGGGCGAGGACCAGGGAGTCGGCACCGATCTCTTCGCCGTCGCCGGCATCGTGATCTTCACGCTGACCGGTCGTGTGCCGTTCGCCGGAGAGGATGGGCGCGCGATCCTCGCCGCGCAGTTGGCCGGGCGGGTGGATCTCGAGGAGTTCCCTGATGCCTTGGCCGCTTGGCTCCGCCGTGCGCTGTCGCCTGAGCCGGCCGAGCGCTTCGCCGATGCGGAGACCATGCGGGCCGCGTGGCGGCAGGTGGTGCGCAGTGTGTCGCGGGAGGAGCGACGCGGCCAGAGTGGATTCTGGCGTCTGGTCCGTCGGCTCGGGGCCGGGCTGCGCGACCGCCCTCGACTGGGGTAGCGCGCTCCGCTAGGCTGCGGGCGGCGCGTCCAGCGCGTCGCGGACCGCGGCCACCACTTGCCGGGCCGCGAAGGGCTTCTGCAGGAAGCTGAAGCGCGCCGAGCCCAAGTCCGCCCGCAGGTCGGCGTCGTCGGTGTAGCCCGACATAAGGATCACGCGCGTTTCCGGGCGTTTCTCGCGCAGTCGCCGCACCAACTCCTTACCGCCAATCCCCGGCATCATCACGTCGGTGAGCAGCAGGTGGATGGGACCGGACTCGGTCGCGGCCAGCCGAAGGGCCTCGCCGCCGTTGGACGCTTCGATCACGCGGTAGCCGCTGGCGCGCAGGATGCGCGAGAGCGCCGTGCGGATCGCCGGTTCGTCCTCGGCCAGCAGAATCACCTCGTTGCCGCTCGACGTGGGCGTGCCGCGCACCGGGCTCAGCCGGCGGAGGGCATCGGCCTCGGTTGCCGCCGAGAGCGGGAGGATGACGTCGAACCGCGCGCCCGCGCCGGGCGTGCTCTCGACGGTGATCTCGCCCCCGGCTTCGTGTACGATGGCATAGGTGGTGGCGAGCCCGAGCCCGGTGCCGCGCCCCGCCGGCTTCGTGGTGAAGAAGGGCTCGAAGAGCCGATCCAGGACCTCGCGTGACATCCCGGTGCCGGTGTCGGACACGCGGATCCGCGCACGGTTTGGCTGGCCGTTGCCGCCTGGCATGGGCTCGATGGCGACGATGAGCCGGCCGCCGTCCGGCATGGCATCCACGGCGTTGATGGTCAGGTTCATCACGACCTGTTCCAGCTGGCCGGCGTCTATGCGCACGATGAGTGGCTGATCGGCGAACGAGAGCGTCAGCTCCACGCCCTGCGTCACCAACCGGCGGAGGATGAGTTCCATGCCGCGCACGACCTCGCGGATGTCGACGTCACGCGTGATGATCACGTCGCGGCGACTGAAGGCGAGCAGTTGCCGGGCGAGGGCGGCGGCGCGATCGGCGGCGGCGCGGATCGCCTCCACTTCCTCACGGGACTGGTCGCGCTCGTCGAGTTCGAAGGCCAGGACCTCGGCGTAGCTCTGGATGACGGTGAGCACGTTGTTGAAATCGTGCGCGATGCCGCCGGCCAGCCGTCCCACTGCCTCGAGCTTCTGCGCCTGCCGCAACTGTTGTTCCAGCCGGTACTGCTCGGTGACGTCCAGCACCATGCATCCCACCCCCACCGGCGCCGCGCCAGGCTGGCGGATCGGGTAGTAGGTGACCAGCCAGCGATGCACCCGCGTCGGGTCGGCCGCCGTCGTCCCTTCGATGACCACATCGGTGGCGGGCTCGCCCGTGGCCAGCACCTGCTCAAGGACCGGGCGGACCTGCGGCGCGATGTCGGGAATCATCTCCTCGATCCTGCGCCCGAGATGCAGGTCGACGGTCGCCCCGTTGATGCGCGCGAGCGCCGAGTTGATGCGCTGGAAACGGAGCGCGCGATCGTAGAAGGCAATCCCGAATGGGGCGCTTTCCAGCGCTGAATCCAGGAAGGTGGAGGCTTGCTGCAGCAGCCGGTTCGTCTCGTCGCGCTCGGCTACGCGCTCGCGAAGCGCCGCGGCCTGTTCCTCAAGTTGGGACGCCTGCTCTTCGAGGGACGCGGCCTGGCTCTCCAGCTCGGTGGCCTGGTCTTCGATGAGGTGCTGCCGTTCGGCGGCCTCGGTGGCCTTGGTCTCGAGTCCCCGCGCGAGACGGCCCACGGCGATCGCGATGATGGCCAGCAACGCGATGCAGAGCAGGTAGGCCGACCACAACAGCACGGCCTGGCGGGCGATGCGCTGCGTCCGGATCTGCGATTCCTCGGAGATGAGGGCGTCGAAACGCGCCATGACCACGTCGAATGCCTGTGTCCCGTCGATGGCGAGGGCGCGCGTGAGTGGCTCACCCGCGAGGATCGGGGCGGCAAAGACGTCGTGCCAGCGCTCGAAGGCCACGGCCAGCGAATCCACGCGGGTGGCCTGCGCCGGCTTGGTGGCGACCGTGTCGCGCAGTGCGCGCAAGCTGCGCCGAACCGTGTCCTCCGTGGCGCGCAGGCGGATCGCATCGAGGGTGTCGTCGCCGGCCTGCAACGCCAGCCGACGCAGAGTCTCTTCGGACTCCCACGCCTCCCGTTGCGCGCCAGTGGCCAAGCTGAGCACGTTGCCGGAGTGCAGGATCCATCCCATCACCAGCCGCTCGGTGATGAAGGCCGCCGTCACCACCACGGCAATCGCGATGGCCGAGGCGACCAGGACGTGACGCCAGCGCCGAAGGTCGCGGATCAGCGCGCCGTCCGTGGAGTCAAACTGGTCGGGTGAGGGCATCGGCAGGGAAGAGGGCGGCCCAACGGGATGCCCGCCAGTCTGCGGGTGGGACCGCCGTCCGTCAACCACGTCGGGGTGGTCCCGTGTCGCTCCCGTTCTAGGTATGCTTCGCCCATCCATGCGATGCCTTGCCCTGCTTCTGCTCGCTGCCGGCACCTTGACCGCGCAGCAGTCCCCGGCCGACTCTGCGGCCGCCGATTCCGTGCGTGCCCAGCGCCTGGCCGCGATGCGCGTGAGCGTCACCCGAGGTGAGGCGACCCTGGACAAGGTCCCGTGGGCCGTCGGCACGCAGCGCGTGGAGCAGATCCGCCGCGGCCAGGCCACGGTGGGCATCGATGAGGCCCTGGCCAATATCCCCGGCGTGGTCGTGGCGAACCGCTACAACTTCGCGCTCGACCAACGGGTCTCGATCCGCGGCGCCGGAAGCCGCGCGAATTTCGGACTGCGCGGCGTGAAGGTCCTGCTCGACGGCATCCCGCAGTCGCTGCCGGACGGCCAGAGCCAGCTCACCAACGTGGACTTGGGCGCGATTTCCGCGGTGGAGGTCCTGCGCGGCTCGGCAAGTTCGCTGTACGGGAATGGCTCGGGCGGTGTCATCGCCTTCACCACCGACCTCAGCGCGCCGGACCCCTTGGGTTTCACGCTGCGCCAGACGTCGGGCAGCTTCGGCCTCAACAAGACGCAGGCGCGGCTCAGCGGCCGTGCCGGGAACACGCTCGGCGCCGTGTCGGCATCGCGCACCATGGTGGAGGGGTTCCGGCAGTACAGTGCCGCCGACACGCGGCAGCTGTTGGCGGCGCTCGACCACGCCTTTTCCGATCGCCTGACGCTCTCGGTGCGGAGCGGAGCGGCGGAGACGCCGCGCGCCCTCAATCCGGGGGCGCTCACGCCCGCCGAGTATGCCCTCAATCCCGACACCGCCGCGCTGGCGAACCTGAACCGCGGCGCGAGCCGCGAGGTGTCGCAGCGATATCTCTCCCTGCGCCTCAAGGGCGCGACCGCGATCGGCGAATGGAGTGCCGCGCTCTTCGGCCAGCGACGCTTCGTGGACAACGCGCTGGCCGTACCGCCGCCCGGTGCGCCCACGGCCGCGACCTCGCCGCGCGGCACGTTCTCCACGCTCGACCGGCGCGTCACCGGCGCGCGCGTGGATGCCTCGCGCGCCGTGGGCACAACGGGCCGCGTTGCCGCGGGCATTGACCTGCAGCGCTCGTTCGACGTGCGACGCAACCAGGCCGCCACCGGCGGACGTCCCACCGCGCCGGAGGATACCCTCCTGCTCGACCAGAACGAGATCGTGGTGAGCGTCGGGCCCTTCGCCCAGTTCCAGTGGGAGCCGCACCCGCAGCTCACCGCCAGTGTCGGCGCGCGCTGGGACCGCCTGACCTTCGAGGTCCAGGACAACTTCCTGAGCGACGGCCGCGACAATACCGGCACGCGCGACATGACCGCCGCGACGGGGCACGTCGGGCTCGTGTGGCGTTGGCGTGAGGCGCTCGCCCCCTATGCCAATGTCTCGACGGCGTTCGAGACGCCGACCACCACTGAACTCCAGGTGCGGCCGGACGGGCAGGGCGGGTTCAATCCCGAACTGGGACCGCAGCGCATCCGCACCATGGAGCTCGGTGCACGCGGGCGCCTGGGTGCACGGGTGCAGTACGAACTCGCAGTGTTCCAGGCCGACGCCCAGGACGCCATCGTGCAATTCCTCGAGACGGCCGGCCGTGCTTTCTTCCGCAACGCCGGGAGCACGCGCAGCCGCGGGCTCGAGGTCGGGTTGTCGGCCGCCGCCACGCGCTGGCTCGACCTGCAGGCAGCGTGGACGCTGGCCGACTACCGCTTCACGCAGTACACCACGCCGGCGCCGACCATGGACGATCCCCTCGCCGTGGACACGCTCAACGGCAACCGCTTGGCCGGCGTGCCGCAGCAGGCCATCCGGGTGGGCGCCCGCACGCGCTGGCGGGACTTCGCCTTCGACCTGGATCACACCACGCAGGGGTCCATGTTCGCCGATGATCGCAACCTGGTCCGCGTGGATGGATGGGGCGCTGGCCAGCTCAACCTGCGCGCCTCGTGGCGCGGACGCCTGAACGGATGGCACGCCGAGCCCTTCGTGTCGGTGCAGAACGTCCTCGACGAGCGTTATATCGGCGCCGTGACGCTGAATGGCTCCTTCAGTCGCGTGCTCGAGCCCGCCCCCGGGCGCAACTTCTACATCGGCCTTGAACTGGGCGCGCCGCTCATCCGGTGATTCCGCGCTGTCCGGCGATTAGATTTCCGCGCCATGCCCAATGCATTGGCTTTCGAGATTCGCGACTCCGTCATCGCCGGCAAGGGGGCCTTCGCCCTCCGTCCCATCGCCAAGGGCGAGCGCCTCATCGAGTACGTCGGTGAGCGCATCAGCCACGCCGAGGCCGACCAGCGCTACGACGACGAGTCCATGGACGAGCACCACACCTTCCTCTTCACCGTCTCCAGCCGCACGGTGATTGACGCAACGGTGGACGGCAACGAGTCGCGCTATATCAACCACTCCTGCGATCCCAACTGCGAGGCCGAGATCAGCAACGGCCGCGTGTGGATCTCGGCCATCGCCGACATCGCCGAGGGGGAGGAGCTGCACTACGACTACGCCTACGAGCGCAGCGGCGACGAGACCGAGGAGGACGAGGCGCGCTACCGCTGCCTGTGCGGCACGGCCAAGTGCCGCGGCTCGATCATGGAGCCGGTGGCGACGTTCCGGGCGCGTCAGCGGAAGCGGCAAGCCACGCGCGCGCCGCGTCAACGTCAGCGCGCGTGAGCTGATGCCCCACGGGGCTCCAGTGCAGCTCCACGTCGGCACCGGCTGATCGCAGCATCTCGCCGAGGCGCTCGGTGTTGCTGGGCGGGATGATCGGGTCCTGCATGCCACCGGCGAGGAAGACGCGGGTACCTGTCAGGTCCGGCAAGGGGTCCGGTACCAGTGGCACCATCGCCCGCAGCAGGATGGCCCGCGTTACCAGGCCTGGACGCAGGAGGAGCATCGCGGCGGCGATGTTGGCGCCGTTCGAGAACCCGACCGCCGTGACGCCTGCTGCCGGGACGCCGTAGTGCCGGGTGGCGCCGGCCACGAAGTCCGCGAGCCCCTGCGTGCGCTTCCGGAGGTCATCCAAGTCGAACACGCCCTCCGCCAGGCGCCGGAAGAATCGCGGCATGCCGTGCTCGAGCACCTGTCCGCGGGGGCTGAGCAGGTTGGCGCTCGGGTCGATCAGGTCGCCGAGGGGGATGAGATCGCTCTCATCGCCGCCAGTGCCGTGCAGGAGGAGCAGCGTGTGGTCGCTGCCCTCGCGCGGCTCCCATCGATGGGTGAAACCGAACAGTTCACTCACGGCGCGGTCGGTGGAGCTGGCATCCACGCCCGTACGACCTTGGCCGTCAGGATCCGATCGAGCAGGGGAAACTCCGCCGCCAAGTAGGCGTCGCCCTCGCGGGTGATGCGCCCCTGTTCGGGCTCCGGCGCGCCGCGGCCGTAGCCGGTGTAGAAGGCGTCCACCGCGTCCATCCCGCGCACGACTTCGCCGAGTGGGGCGAACCCCATGGCGTCGAGCCGGGCGTTGTTGCGCAGGTTGATGAAGAGCTGGACGGTGCGCGTGTTGGGTCCGCTGCTGGCGAAGACGATCGTCCCGCGACCGTTGCTCTGGGTGACGGGGTCGTCCTGGATGCGGCGGGAAGCCCACTGGGCGGTGACGGCCGGATCGGCGGCGATGCCGAACTGCGTGACGAAGCCGCGGATGGAGCGGAAGAAGCGCGCGCCATCGTAGAAGCCGGTGGAGACGGCCTCGTAGATCTGGGCCACGCCCAAGGGGGCCCAGTCGCGGCGGAGCATGAGGTCCACGTCTCCCTGCGAGGTGGCGAGCCGCACGATGAAGGAGTCGGGCACCACGCCTGGCACGTACGGAGGCGGCGCCGGCTCGGAACCCAGCGAGGGGGCAGGTGCGCCGGCACAGGCGAGGCCGGCGACGAGCACCGCGAGCGGGAGGAGTCGGTTCATAGGATGTCGTCCCGCTTCTGCATCACGAGCGTGCGGTCGCGCGCGTGCGTGCCATTGCGGTAGTGGAAGGGGAGGCTGATCTCGCGCGCGCTGCGGATCGTGGCGACCTGCATGCGAAGGCCGCGCGTCTCGCCCGTCTCGTCGGGAGTGAAGCGGATGGAGTCGCCGTCGATCGCATAGGTGCCCGTGACGGTCATGGATTGCAGGGGCGTGCCACGGGCGCGACCGCGCGGATCGCTCGAGAACAGGGTGCGGCGATACCGGATCGAGGCCCGGAAGCGTCGGTCGTCGCGCAGCGAGAGAATCAGCCGGTCGAATTCGATGAGGTACTCGGTGCTGTCGGCGTCAATCACGCGGTCCGTGACGGGCAGCGGCTCGCGGTCGATCCGCGACGCCATGAAGGTGCCGGCGACGCTCCGTTGCGCGGCCAAGCTGGCCGGGATCGCGAGCAGCGCGAGGGCGAGGAGCGCGAGGGGTCGCATGGAATGAAGATAGTGCGGAGCCGGGTGCGCTGACATCACCACGAAGTGGCAGCGTCGGGCGCCGCTGCGCTCCCGCGCTGACGCGCGCAGTGTCGCGGTGTCGGCGCACGGGCCGGCCCGCGCGATCATCGCCCCGTGCTTGCCGCCATCCGCTCCGCTGCCGTGCTCGGCGTGGACGCCTTCGCCGTCACGGTGGAGGTGGATGCCGCCGCGGGGCTCCCTGGATGGACCATGGTCGGCCTGCCCTCTGGCAGCGTGAAGGAGGCGCGCGAACGCGTCGGAGCCGCGCTCGTCAACGCCGGACTCCAGCTGCCGCCCCGACGATGGACCATCAACCTCTCGCCGGCCGACGTGCGCAAGGACGGCACGGCCTTCGACCTGCCGGTGGCGCTGGGGACGCTGGTGGCCAGTGGACAGCTCGAGGCCGATGCGGTGGCAGGGCTGCTCTGCGTCGGCGAACTGGGACTCGACGGCGGCATCCGCCCCATTCGCGGGGCGCTGCCGCTCGCACGCGCGGCGCGCGATGCGGGCGCACGGGCCTTGGTGCTGCCGGCCGCCAACGCGCACGAGGCCGCCCTCCTGCGCGATGTGCGGCTCGCGCCCTGCGACTCCCTCGCCTCGCTGGTGGACCACCTCCGTGCCGGCACGCTGCCGTCAGCCCCCCCAGCGCCCACGCCAGAGATTGCGCCGGACCAAGCCTGCTTCAGCGAGGTGGTAGGACAACCGCTGGCCAAGCGCGCCCTCGAGATCGCCGCCGCCGGCGGGCACAACGTGTTGCTCATCGGCCCGCCAGGGGCGGGGAAGACGATGCTCGCGCGCCGTCTGCCGTCCATCCTGCCGCCGCTCGACGACGACGCGCTGCTCGAGGTCGTCGCCGTGCATTCCGTCGGCGGCATCCTTCCCACCGATCGCGTGCCCACGCGCACGCCGCCATTCCGCGCGCCGCACCACACGATCTCCCTGCCGGGCCTCATCGGCGGTGGCCCGGGGCCGCGCCCCGGCGAGGTCTCCCTCGCCCACCGCGGCGTGCTCTTCCTCGACGAACTGCTCGAGCTCCCGCGCTACGTGCTCGACGCCATGCGGCAGCCCCTCGAGGACGCCCGCGTCACGATCGTGCGAGCGGCGCAGTCGGTGGCCTTCCCGGCCCGCTTCCTCCTGGTCGGCGCCGCCAACCCCTGTCCCTGCGGGCACGATGGCGAGCCCACCGGACGCTGCCGCTGCGCCGCCGCGGAGATCGCGCGCTACCGCAGTCGCCTCAGCGGCCCGTTGGCCGATCGCATTGACCTGCATGTCCGCATCGGCGCCGTCGCCCTGGCCGCACTCGGGCAGATGGCGCAGGAGGAACCGAGCGCACACATTCGGGCCCGAGTGGTCGCGGCGCGGACGCGGCAGCGGGATCGCTACGCCGTGCTGCCCGGCGTGCGCGTGAACGGTGAGGCCCCCGGCCGTTGGCTCCAGCAGCACGGCGCGCTGGCCGCCGCCGCGCGGAGCCTGCTCGCCGAGGCGGCTGAGCGGCTCCGCCTCTCGGCGCGGGCTTTCCACCGCACCCTGCGGGTGGCCCGCACGGTGGCCGACCTCGAGGGCGAGGAGCGCATCGAGGCCTCGGCCATCGCCGAGGCGCTGCTCTTTCGCGGCAACGACTCGCAGGAGGGTGGGGCACCCCGATAGCTTCCGGGCGATGCCCATCGCCCTCCCGTCGGCGCGCCGCGCCCTCGCCGCCCTCGCGCTCGTCGCGCTGCCCCTCGGCGCGCAGGCGACCGTGCCGCCGTACGACATCATGATCCTCAACGCCCGCGTGATCGACGGCAGCGGCGCGCCGTCGTTCATCGGGGACGTGTTCGTGCGCGGTGACCGCATCGCCCTCGTGGCGCCGGCCGGCGTGCTCGCGGGCCGCCAGGCCAAGGACACCGTGGATGCCAGCGGACTGGCCATCTCCCCAGGCTTCATTGACCTCCTGGGCCAGAGCCACTGGTACTTCCTCTACGGCGACGGACGTGTGATCTCCAAAGTCTCGCAGGGCGTGACCACCGAGATCGTGGGCGAAGGCACCACGTACGCACCGGTGCATCCCCGCAGCGTGAATGCGCGCAGCACGGCGATGGTGCGCAGCTTCGCGCAGCCCAACGGCTTCGCCAATTGGCTGGAGGCCATGGAGAAGCGCGGCATCTCCACCAACGTGGGCGCCTTCGTGGGAGGCCACAGCATCCGCCAGTACGGGATGGGGACGCGCACCGGCCCCGCACCCACCGAGGCCGTGCGCGAGATGCAAGCTGCCCTCGAGCGCGCCATGCGGGACGGCGCCTTCGGTCTCGCCACCGCGCTCATCTACGCGCCAGGCACCTTCGCCGAGAAGGACGAGCTCGTCGAGGTCGCCAAGGCCATGGCGCCTTTCGACGGCCTCTACGTCACGCACCTGCGCTCCGAGGGCGATGGCATCCTCGAGGCGCTCGACGAAGCCATCGAGATTGGCCGAGAGGCCGGCGTGCGCGTGGAGATCTATCACTTGAAGGCGGCGGGACGCCGGAACTGGGAGAAGGGCCCGGAGACGCTGCGCCGGATCGAGGACGCGCGCGCCACCGGACTCGACATCGAAGCCAACACGTATCCGTACGTGGCCGCCGCCACTGGACTCACCTCCTGCCTCCCGCCCTCGGCGTCCGAAGGCGGTCGCCTGCAGGCGCGGCTCGCTGATCCAGGGCAGCGGGCGCAGATCCGCGCCGAGATTGAGCGTCCGACCACGGCCTGGGAGAACTTCTGCGCCCTCGCCGGGCCCGAAGGCGTGCTGATCTCGCGGCTCGCCACGGACTCGCTGCGCCGCTACTCGGGCATGCGCCTCTCGGAGATTGCCGCCGATCGCGGCACCGATTGGATCGAGACGGCGATGACGCTCATTCGCGCCGAACGGAACCGCGTGGAGACGATCTACTTCCTGATGAGCGAGGAGAACGTCGTGCGGAACCTGCAGCAGCCCTGGATGAAGGTGGGTTCGGATGCCGGTGGGCCGAATCCGCGCGCGGCCGCCGGGTTGGTGCACCCACGCTCCTACGGCACCTTCACACGCATCCTCGGCCACTACGTGCGCGACCAGCAGGTGATGCCGCTGGAGGAAGCGGTGCGCAAGATGACGTGGGCCACGGCACGGCGCCTGGGGATTGCCGAGCGCGGATTGCTGGCACCAGGCATGTTCGCCGACCTCGTCCTCTTCGATCCCGCGACGATCGGAGATCGCGCGACCTTCGAGCGACCGCACCAGGTCTCGGCCGGCATCGTGGCCACGTACGTGAACGGGGTGCCCGTGTGGCGCAACGGCAGTCACACCAACGCGCGACCGGGCCGCGCATTGCGCGGGCCCGGGGCCACGGCCGGCGGCTCGGGCATCCGTACCGCCGGCACCGCGCCGTCGCCGTGACGGCGGTGGGACGTCGGCTTAGCTTTCCCCCGTGATGCCCGACGCCGTCCTTCCGCCTCGACTCGAGCCCGAACTCCTCGCGCGCGAGCAGGCCCTCATCGCCTGGTTTCGCGAGCGGGGCTCCGTGCTCGTCGGCTTCTCCGGCGGCGTGGATTCTGCCTACCTGGCCTGTGTCGCCGTCGCCGCTTTGGGGCCGGAGCGCACGCTGGCGGTGATCGGGCGCAGCGCCTCCTACCCCGCCGCGCAGTGGGCCAATGCGCGCGCCGTGGCCGATCGCTTCGGGGTGCCGGTGCTGGAAGTGGACACGGACGAGCTCAACGACCCGCAGTACGCGGCGAATCCGACCAACCGTTGCTACTTCTGCAAGTCCGAACTGTGGAGCCGACTCGTGCCGCTGGCTGCGGAACGGGGCTTGGCGGTGGTGGTGGATGGCAGCAATGCCGACGACGGCAACGACCATCGCCCGGGCGCACAGGCGGCCCGCGAGCGGCGGGTCGCATCGCCGCTGGCCGAGTTGGGCTTCACCAAGGCGCAGATCCGCGCGCTGTCGCACGCGCGAGGGCTGCCCACGTGGGACCAACCGTCGTCGCCCTGCCTGTCGTCGCGGCTGCCGTATGGCACCGCAGTAACGCCGGAACGGTTGCAGCAGGTCGAGCGCGCCGAGTCCGCGCTGCGTGCGCTCGGGATTTCCGGTGACCTGCGGGTTCGGCACTTGGGCGCGCGGGCGCGCGTGGAACTCGGCGGCGCGATGCTCGCGGTGTGGTCCGAGGACGCCGCGCGTGCCCCGCTGGAGGCCGCGGTGCGGCAGGCGGGATTCGACGAGGTCGAGCTGCACCCGTTCCGTTCTGGCGCGCTGAACGTGCTCGCGGGCATCCCCGGAGCGGGCTGATGCTCTTCGGATGCGTTGGCCGCATCGTGATGGCAGCGATACTGCTGATTGCCGGTGCCGTGCTCTGGCACTTCCGTGACGCCTGGGTGCCGAAGGCGAAGGCGCTGCTCGAGAAGAAGGCCTCCGAGATCGAGATTGACGTGCCAGGAGTCACCCAGCTGCCGCCCGGGTATACCCTCCGGTACATCACCCCGGAGATCGCGTGAGCCGTCGGGTCCTGATCGTGGACGACGAATCGGGGATCCGCGCCGCGCTGGCGCAGCTCCTCGAGTACGAAGGGTACGATGTGAAGGCCGTCGCCAGCGGCCACGAGGGACTCGCCTCGTACGAGCAGTGGCGCCCGCAACTCGTCTTCCTCGACGTGAAGATGGAGGGCATTGACGGGCTGGAGACGCTGAAGCGGATCCGCGCCCTCGACCCCGCGGCCGTGGTCGTGATGATCTCCGGCCACGCGACCATCCAGGACGCCGTCGGCGCGACGCACCTCGGGGCCTACGACATCCTCGAAAAGCCGCTCGACACCGATCGCATCCTCGTCACGCTGCGCAACGCCATCGGGCACCTCGACCTGCGCGAGGAGAACGCGCGATTGCGGCAGTCGGTGGAGCGGCACGGCGAGATCGTCGGGGCCTCGGAGGCGGTGCGCGGGCTGGTGCAGCAGATCGAGCGGGTGGCGGCCACCGGGGCGCGCGTGCTCATCACCGGAGAGAACGGCACGGGCAAGGAGCTGGTGGCGCGCGCGTTGCACGCGCAGTCGGGCAAGGCCAAGGCCCCGTTCGTGGAAGTGAACTGCGCGGCCATCCCGTCCGAACTCATCGAGAGCGAGCTGTTCGGCCACATGAAGGGCTCGTTCACTGGCGCCATCCAGGACCGGGCCGGCAAGTTCGAGCAGGCCGACGGCGGGACGCTGTTCCTGGACGAGATCGGCGACATGTCGCTGGCGGCGCAGGCCAAGGTCCTCCGCGTGCTTCAGGAGGGCGAAGTCACGCGCATCGGCGGCGCGAAGTCGCGCAAGGTGGACGTGCGCATCATCGCCGCCACCAACAAGCGGCTCGACGAGGAGATCGCGGCCGGGCGCTTCCGCGAGGACCTGTACTATCGGCTGAACGTGGTGCCCATCACGGTCCCGCCGCTGCGCGAGCGCCGGGAGGACATCCCGATGCTGGTGCAACATTTCCTCGAACGGCTCAGTAAGGAGAGCGGGCTCCCGCTGCGGACGGTGGACGACGAGGCCATGGCCCGGCTCGCGTCCCTCGAGTGGCAGGGGAACATCCGCGAGCTGCGCAACACGGTGGAGCGGCTGCTGATC
This sequence comes from Gemmatimonadaceae bacterium, assembly GCA_024710705.1. Lineage (GTDB taxonomy): Bacteria > Gemmatimonadota > Gemmatimonadetes > Gemmatimonadales > Gemmatimonadaceae > Pseudogemmatithrix. The sequence goes on from JANJUF010000053.1 coordinate 22,795, forward strand.
CTCGCGAGCGGGCCGCGGATTGTCCGCACCGACGTGGACCGCCTCGTGGGGACGCGGGCTGGCGATGCGACGACCGGGCTTGGCTCGTTGGACGCCTTCACGACATACGAGGAGTTCAAGTTGGCGGCCGAGCGGGCCTTCCTGACGGCGAAGCTCAAGCAGCACGACTGGAACGTGGCCGAGACGGCGCGGGCGATTGATATGCCCCGGTCGAACCTGTACAAGAAGATCGAGCGCCACGGGCTGGCGCGGGGGCAGGGATGAGCGAGCGCGACTGGGATGCCGAGCTGCGGAAAATTGACGCCGAGATGGCGAAGTCGGCGGGGCGCCCGCCGACCGCGCCGACGCCGAGTGCCAGCGCACCGGTGTCCGTGCCGTCGGGCGGCGCGGGATTTCCGGTGGCCTCGCCGGCCACGACCAACGTGGGCGTGTACGCACGGCTCCTGCTTGCCGTCGCCATCGGCGTGGGCATCATCTTCTGGCCCTACGCGAATCGCTGCGGTCTCGGGCTCGCCGGCTACCTCGGTGCCGTCGGCATCGTGGTCATCTCCGGTGCCTGGTCGGCGGTCTGGACCTTCCGCCACCGCGCCGCGCGCGCCCACGTTCTCTCCCTGCTGTTGGTGCTCTGGGGCCTCGTGCTCGCGGGCCTCGACGTCCTGCCGCGCATCGGGTACGCCATCCCCACCGCCGAGCATCCGGCGACCTGGAGTTGCAGCTAGGCTAGCCGCCTGGCCGCGGCCGTTCGAGGCGCATCACGAGGCAGTCGTCCTCGCCGAACATTCGTCGCTCCACCGCGGCAAACCCGAGGCGCTCATAAAACTGGATGGCGCGGGTGTTGCTCGCGAGCGGGTCAATGATGATGGCGCTCACGTCAGCGCTGGCGAAACAGCGCGAGATGGCGAGCCGCATCACCTCGGTGCCGATGCCCTGGCCGCGATAGTCAGGCTCGCCGATCCAGATGTCGATGGCGCGCAGCCCAGCGGGCACGTCGCCCCAGTAGTGGCTCTCCTCGGTCCGTGGGTCGATGATCTGCACGAAGCCGATCGGCTCCCCATCCCATTCGGCGATGAGCTGCTCGCGCCAGGGAGGCGTCCGGACCAGTTCGTCTTCCCAGTGCCAGTCGTCGTTGGGATCGGATGCCAGGACGTCTGGATCTTCGTCCCAGCGCCGCAGCAGGGCGAGGTCGTCGAGGGCCGCAGGGCGGAGGGCGATCATCGTCGGTTAGATTGATGGGATGCGTACCTTCCAAAACTACATCGCCGGGGCGTGGGTCGATCCGTCCACGGGCAAGCACTTCGACAACACCAATCCCGCCGATACCACGGACGTGATCGGCCGCTTTCCGCTCTCCGGCGCGGCCGACGTGGCGCGGGCGGTGGAATCCGCCAAGCTCGGCTTCGAGAAGTGGAAGCGCACGCCGGCCCCGGCGCGCGGCGACGTGCTGCGGCGCGTCGGCGAGATCCTGGTGGCCCGCAAGGAAGAACTCGCCGACCTGATGACGCGCGAGATGGGCAAGCCCCTCGCCGAGACGCGTGGGGACGTGCAGGAAGGCATTGATACCGCCTTCTACGCGGCCACCGAGGGACGGCGGCTCTTCGGCCACACCGTGCCCAGCGAGCTGCGCGACAAGTGGGCGATGAGCTACCGCCGCCCCATCGGCGTGGCCGGCATCATCACTCCGTTCAACTTCCCGCTGGCGATTCCCACGTGGAAGATCTTCCCGGCGCTGGTCTGCGGCAACGCGGTGGTGTTCAAGCCGGCCGAGGACGTGCCGCACACGGGACACGTGTTCGTGGAGATCCTGCTCGAGGCCGGACTCCCGCCCGAGGTGATCCAGCTCGTGCACGGCGACGGGGCCGTGGGCGCGGCGATCGTTGAGCATCCGGATGTGGCCTTGGTCTCGTTCACCGGCTCCACCGAGACGGGGAGCAAGGTGGGCGAGACCTGCGGCCGCCTGCACAAGCGGCTCTCGCTCGAGATGGGCGGCAAGAACGCGCAGATCGTGCTCGACGACGCGAAGCTCGATCTGGCGCTGGACGGGGTGCTCTGGGGCGCCTTCGGCACCACCGGGCAGCGGTGCACCGCCACGAGCCGGCTGATCCTGCAGGAGGGCATCCACGACCGCTTTGTCGCGATGCTCGTGGAGCGTGCCAAGGCGCTCAAGCTCGGCGACGGCCGCAAGGCGGGGACGGACGTGGGCCCGGTGATTCACGCCGACAGCATGTCGAAGATCGAGCGCTATGTGGAGATCGGGCTCACCGAGGGCGCGACGCTGGCGCTCGGAGGCCGTCGCGCCACCGGCGCGGGGCTCGACAAGGGGTTCTTCTTCGAGCCGACGATCTTCACCGGCGTGCAGGCCGGGTCGCGGCTCGAGCAGGAGGAGATCTTCGGCCCTGTGCTCAGCGTGATCAAGGTGAAGGACGCCGCCGAGGCCTTCCGCGTGAACAACGGCGTGAAGTACGGGCTCTCCAGCTCGCTGTACACGCAGGACGTGAACCTCGCCTTCCAGGCCCTGCAGTCGCTCGACAACGGCATCACGTACATCAACGCCCCGACCATCGGCGCCGAGGCCCACATGCCGTTCGGTGGCGTGAAGCAGACCGGGAATGGCCACCGCGAAGGCGGGTGGGAGGTGTACGAGTTCTATTCCGAGACCAAGGTCGGCTACGTGGATTTCTCGGGGACGCTGCAGCGGGCGCAGATCGACAACTACTAGTCACCACGGTTGCAGCGGGCCCCTTGCCCGATTTGCCCAGTTCGGTGTACTTCCAGTGGTCCGCCTGGGAGGACGCATGACCGAGCCGGGAACGCCTGAGACCGAACCAAGCGAACGGACGGGGCCGATCGCGGCCGCGCCGCGGACGCGCTTCCGTGTCCTGCGCGTGGCCTGGGAATGGGCCAAGTCGGTCCAGCTCGCCATCATCCTGTTCCTGTTGGTGCGGGCCTTCCTCGTGGAGGCCTTCAAGATCCCCAGCGGCTCCATGGAGGGGACGCTGCTCGTCGGCGATTTCCTGCTCGTGAACAAGATGGTCTATGGGGCCGAAGTCCCCTTCGTCGGGAAGAACCTCCCCGCCGTGCGCCGTCCGGCGCTCGGGGACGTGATGGTCTTTCAGTGGCCCGAGGATCCCCAGAAGAACTTCGTGAAGCGCCTGGTCGGCATCGGCGGCGACACGCTCGAGATGCGGGCGGGCGCCCTGCGCCGGAACGGCGAACCGGTCCACGAACCCTATGCCGTGCGCGGCCTGGCCATGCGCGAGCCGGCCAGCGACGAGTTCCGCTGGCAGCGCGACTTCCTCGCCCCGGCCGTGTCGCCGAACGGATACAACCCCACCCGCAATGATTGGGGACCGCTGGTTGTCCCCGCCGGCCACTACTTCGTGCTCGGCGACAATCGCGACAACTCGCTGGACAGCCGCTACTGGGGGTTCGTACCGGACTCCCTCGTGCGCGGCAGCCCGATCTTCGTCTACTACAGCTACTCGCCCGACAGCGGTCGGGCCTTGGACTGGCTCACCCGCGTCCGATGGACTCGGTTGGGAGAACTGATCCGCTAGGCATTGGGGCGCGTCGGGGGTGCTTCCCCCGCGCGTGAACGCACTGCACATTCCGCCAGCGAGCAGTCGGAAGATCACCGCAGCGAAGGTGAGGGTATGGCCCGAGCGCAGCACAAGCGAAGCTCGTTCGACGAAGGGTCACTCGACCAATACCTCCGCGACATCAGCGTCTATCCGCTGATCTCCCGTGAGGAGGAAGTCCGACTCGCGCAGCGGATCCGCCAGGACGACCAGGAGGCGCTCGATACCCTCGTGCGCTCGAACCTCCGCTTCGTCGTCTCCGTCGCCAAGAAGTACCAGAATCAGGGCGTGAACCTCTCCGACCTGATCAACGAGGGCAACCTCGGCCTCATCCGCGCGGCCCACAAGTTCGACGAGACCAAGGGGATCAAGTTCATCTCCTACGCGGTGTGGTGGATCCGCCAGGCGATCCTCCAGGCCCTCGCCGAGCAGAGCCGCATCGTGCGAGTGCCGCTGAACCGCGCCGGCACGCTGCACCGCATCGGCAAGCGCGCCAACGCGCTGTTGCAGGAACTGGGACGCGAGGCCACGCACGCCGAGATCGCCGACGGCATGGAGATCACCGAGGAGGAAGTCGCCAAGACGATGGCGATCTCCCAGACCCACCTCTCGCTCGACGCCCCCATGGCGCCCGGCGAGGACAACCGCCTCCTCGACTACATCCCCGACACCCAGAGTGCCACGCCCGACGAGGAGACCTTCGAGAAGGCCCTCGCCGACTCGGTGCACGAGGCGCTGGCGGGACTGAAGGAGCGTGAGGCCAAGATCCTCCGGCTCTACTTCGGGCTCGACGGCTCGGAGCCCATGACCCTCGAGCAGATCGGCGCGGTGCTCAACATCACCCGCGAGCGGGTGCGGCAGATCAAGGAGAAGGCCCTCTCGCGGCTGCGGCACGTGTCGCGGGCGCGGGCTCTGGAGTCGTACCTGGGTTAGGACGGACTTGCCACAGAGGCACAGAGGCACGAAGGGCCCCCGAGCGGGGGGCCCTTTCTTGTTTCCCCCTGCCGCGTCTTCGCCCTACGTGTCCTCGTCTCCCCGCAGTGAATGCGGTTAGTTTTGGGCATGGCCAAAGACGCCTCGTTCGACATCACCACCTCGGTGGATCTCCAGGAAGTGGACAACGCCGTCAACCAGGCGTCCAAGGAGATCGCCCAGCGCTACGACTTCAAGGACGCCAAGCTCGCCACTCTCGAGTTCAAGCGCACCGAGGGGCTGGTCAAGCTCTCGAGCGACACCGACATGCGGCTGCGCGCGATGTGGGACATCCTCCAGAGCAAGCTCATCAAGCGCGGCGTGCCCGTGCAGAACCTCGACGCCGGCGAGCCCGTCCCGGGCGGCGGCGACACCTGGCACCGCGACATCAAGCTCAAGCAGTCGCTCGACGCCGAGACCTGCAAGAAGGTCGTGGCGGCCATCAAGGAGCAGAAGTTCAAGAAGGTCCAGGCCTCCATCCAGGGCGACACCGTGCGCTGCGTCTCGCCCAGCCGCGACGAGCTGCAGGCCGTGATGAGCTTCCTCAAGACGCAGGACTTCAAGGTCGCGCTCTCGTTCGGGAACTATCGGTGAGAGTGAAGCTCGTCACCCTCGGCTGCGACAAGAACACGGTCGATTCCGAACGCTACCTCGCGCAGCTGCTCGACCACGGCGCCGAGCAGGTCGCCGACGCCGAGGACGCCGAGCTCATCATCGTCAACACCTGCGGGTTCATTGACGCCGCCAAGCGCGAGTCCATTGACGCCATCGTCGCCGCCGGGCGACTCAAGGAGACGGGCAGCGCCACCGCGGTCGTCGCCGTGGGCTGCATGGTCGAGCGGCACAAGGACGAACTCGCCGAGGCCATCCCCGAGGTGGATTTCTTCCTCGGCGCCTCGGAAACCGAGCAGTTGCTGCCGAAGCTGCGCGAGCGCGGGCTGATCGGCGATCCCGTCACGCAGCACCCGGGCGTGCGCATCCACGCCGGCGACACGCCCTTCGTGCGCTACCTCAAGGTGAGCGAGGGCTGCGACCACGGCTGCGCGTTCTGCGCCATTCCGCTGATGCGCGGGAAGCACCGCTCCTTCGCGCTCGACGAGATCATCCGCGAGGCGCAACTGCTGGAGCTGCAGGGCGCGCGCGAGGTGAATCTCGTCGCCCAGGACCTCGCACACTACGGCCGAGACCTGCGCGACGCGAACGTGCGCTTGCCCGAGCTGCTCGAGGCCTTGGTGCGCGAGACCTCGATCCCGTGGATCCGCAACATGTACCTCTACTCGGCGGGCATCACGCCCCGCCTGCTCGAGGTCATCGCGGGCGAGCCGCGGATCCTGCGCTATCTCGACATGCCCATGCAGCACGCGGCCGATCCGGTCCTGCAGCGCATGCGCCGTCCCGAACGGCAAAAGTCCATTCGCGAGAAGGTCGCACGGTTCCGCGATGCCGTGCCGGGCGTGGCCATCCGGACCACCTGCATCGTGGGATTCCCCGGCGAGACGGACGATGATTTCCGGCAGCTGATGGACTTCCTGCAGGAGATCCAGTTCGAGCGGGTGGGCGTGTTCACCTACTCGCCGCAGGAGGGCACGCGCGGGGCCGAGCTCGAGGACGACGTGCCCGAGAGTCTCAAGCACCAGCGTCTTGAAGCGGTGCAGGAGCTGCAACGGCACATCACCGCCGAGCGATACGAATCGCGCATCGGTGCCGTGGCGCCGGCGCTGGTCGAGGCGGCCGCAACCGCCGACGAACCGGCGCGCGCACGCCTCCCATGGCAGGCCGATGACATCGACGGCCTCACCTGGATTCGCACCGATGCGCCGGCCGGGAGCATCATCGAAGCCCGGGTCACCGACGTGGTGGACGACTATGACTTCCTCGCCACGGCGCTCGGGGTACTCGTGCCCGCACCGGTGGCTGCCGCCGAGTCGCCGCGCCGCCGCGCCTTGCCGATGATGGCCAGCTCGATGGGGAGCTTCGGCCGGTGAGGGCTGCGGCGGCGCTGGTGCTGGCCGCCGTGGTGGTTGCCTGCGTGCCCAGCTCGCGGGGTGGGGGCAGTGCCGGCGCTCCGGTGATCCGGGTGGCTCTCGGCACCGTGCCCCGGGCCGACGTGCCCACCGTGCTCGTGCCGCCGCGCGGCCAATTGGTGCGCTTCAGGGGGAAGGCGTACCGCGGCTCCCTCCGCGCTATTCCCACTGACTCGGGCGTCCTCATCGTCAACCTCGTGGGGTTGGAGGACTACCTCCGCGGTGTCGTGCCGCTGGAGCTGGGAGAGCGGCCCAGGGCAGAACTCGCGGCATTGGAGGCCCAAGCCATCGCGGCGCGTTCCTTCACGGTGACCCGTCTGAACGCGGCCCGGGCCGGTCAGGGGCGCAGTCGCGATTACGATCTTGTCGCCTCCACCGCCGACCAGGTCTATGGCGGCTACGACGCCGAGCAGCCGAACGCCAGCGCCGCAGTGGTGGCCACCCGAGGGCTGGTCCTGCGCTACGGCGACCGCGTGATCGTGGCGCCCTACAGTTCCACCTGCGGTGGCGAGACGGCCGCCGCCGAGGAAGTCTGGCGCTCCGAAGGGGAGCCCTATCTCCAGCGCGTCAGCGATCGGATGCCGGGGCGCGAACCCCGCTACTTCTGCGACATCGCCCCGCGGTTCTACTGGGAGCGCACCCTCACCGGCGAGCAGCTCGACGCGACCGTGGCCCGCTACCTCGCCGCGTATGCGCGTGTGCCCTCCGGAGGGCCCGGCGGGGTAGAGTCCATCAGGGTGGCCAACCGGACGCCGAGCGGGCGGGTTGGCGAGCTCGAGCTGCGCACCGCGCGCGGGACGTTCACCGTCAGGGGCAACGATGCCCGCTCGGTGATCCGCACCGGTGGTGGCGAGCTCTTGCCCAGCTCCTATTTTTCCGTCACGTCCGAATCGTCTTCCACCGGCATCGCTCGGGTCGTGCTCCGCGGCAATGGTTTCGGCCACGGCGTCGGCATGTGCCAGTGGGGAGCGATCGGACGGGCCCGGGCCGGCCAGAGCGCCCGGACCATCCTGCGCACGTATTTCCCCGGTACGACCATCGGCCCGCTCCCCTCCGGGCTTCCTTCCCTGTAGCCACGAGCCAGCCCACCGTGCCCTCAGTCTCCACCGGAAAGACCGGACCCATCCGCTTCGGCGTGCTCGGACTCGGCGCGATTGCCCAGACCGCCCATCTTCCCGTGCTCTCGAAGATGCGTGGCGTGCAGATCGGGGCACTCTGCGACAACGAATTGTCCAAGGCGCGCGGCATCGCCCAGCGCTTCGGCGTGCGCGATTGGTGCACCGACATCGAGGAGCTGCTGGAGATCGACGGCCTCGACGCGGTGGTGATCTGCTCGCCCAATCACGCGCACGAGGTGCACGTGCTCTCGGCGCTGAAGGCTGGGCTCCACGTGCTCTGCGAGCGCCCCCTCGCGCTGAACACCCGCGGCGTGGAGCGCATCGTGGCGGCGGCGGAGAAGGCCGACCGCTTCGTGATGGTGGCGAACAACCACCGGTTCCGGCACGACGCCCAGACGCTCGACGCCTTCCTGCGCGGCGGGGAGCTCGGCAAGGTGAGTGCGGTGCGCGTGGGCTCGTACCGGCGCCGCGGCCCCAGCGCCCCGTGGCGCCTGCGCCGTCAGGAAGCCGGTGGCGGCGCCTTCCTCGAGCTCGGGCTTCCGCTGCTCGACCTCGCCGGCTGGCTCACCGACTTCCCTCGCATCGTACGCGTGAGCGCCACGATGGAGCGCGGCAAGGGGGCGAGTGCCGTCGAGGACTCGGCGCTCGTGATGATCGAGTGCCACGGCGGGTTCACCGTCACGATCGACGTGCGCTGGAACTACGTCGGCGAGGAAGACCGCTGGTGGTTCGAGGTCATTGGCACGCAGGGTTCGGCGCGCCTTTCGCCGCTGCGCATCACCAAGGAGCTCCATGGCGATGCGGTGGACGTCTCACCCAGCGGCGCGGCACAGCGCGACACGGTGACGATCCAGTCGTATCGCTCGGAGTTGGCGCATTTCGTGGCGGTGCTGCGCGGTGAGACCACCTACGAGCAGCCCAAGGATCAAGTGCGCGTGTACAAGCTGCTCGACTTGATCTACAAGGCAGCCGACGAGGCCAAAGAGATCCGGCTGTGAGGGCGTGGCATCCGGCGGCGCTCCTCCTCGGACTGGTCGCGAGCGCACCGCTCGGGGCACAGGCTGCGGCCTCCGGCGAGCAGGTCACGATCAGCGTCATCACCTGGGGCCCTGGCGATCTCGTCTTCGAGCGCTTCGGCCACAACGCCATCCGCATCCAGGATGCCGCCCGCGGCACGGATCTCGCCTACAACTGGGGGATGTTCGACTTCGACCAACCCCGCTTTCTCCAGCGCTTCCTCTCGGGCGATACGCGCTACTGGGTCGAGGCCTTTCCCACCGATTGGATGCTGCGCGAGTACGCGCGGTTGGATCGGGAGACCGTCGAACAGGTCCTGGACCTGACGCTGGCGGAACGCGCCGAACTCGCGGCCTTCGTGGCAACCCAGGCGCTCGAGGAGAACCGGTACTACCGCTACGAGTACTTCCGCGACAACTGCTCCACCCGTGTGCGTGATGCGTTGGATCGGGTGCTGGGCGGATCGCTGCAGCGTCGTTTCACGCCATTGCGTACCGAGTGGACGTACCGGAGCGAGTCGGTGCGCCTGACCGGCCCGACGATGTTCTCGCAGGCTGGCATCGACATCGCGCTGGGGCCCCGAGCCGACGTTCCGCTCACGGCCTGGGAGGCGATGTTCGTGCCGATGCGGCTGCGCGACTACCTGCGTGAGGTGACGGTGCCGAGGGCTGAGGGCGGCACGAAGCCCTTGGTGAAGGAGGAGCGTGTGCTGCACGTGTCGCAGCGCACGCCGGAGCCCACGGAACGCCGTGGACTCACCATCGGCGCGTGGGGCCCTGTGCTCGGTGCGTGGATGCTGCTGCTTGCCCCGGTGAGCGCGGCGGCGCGGCGGCGCACGCGCGTTCCGGCGGCGGTGATGGCGCTGCTCTTCTACGGCGCGGTTGGGCTCGTCGGCCTCTTGGTGCTGGGCATGTGGATCGGCTCGGCGCACGTGTTCTGGTACGAGAACTTTGGCCTGCTGATCTACTCGCCGGTGGCGCTCGTGGCAGCGGTTCCCGCCGCACGGGCGGTGTTGCGCGGGACCTTCACGCCGCTGTCGAAGGGGCTCGTCTCGTGCGTGGCCATCTGCGCGATGCTGGCCGCGGTGCTGGCGCCGCTGGTGTCCCAGCGGCTCGGCGGGCCGCTGCTGCTGTTCCTCCCGGCGCACATCGGCCTCGCCATCGCCATCTATCGCCACACGCGCCCCGCGGCGGAGCCGGCCCCCTGACCACGCCGGCGTGGCGCGTCGGGGTGGATGTCGGCGGTACCTTCACCGACCGCGCCGCGCTGGCGTCAGACGGTCGCGTGGTGGCGAAGAAGGTGCTCTCCACGCCGGCAGACCAGGGCGAGGGCGTGGTGGCGTCTCTCGACGGCCTCGGCGCGCGCGCCGCCGCCATCGTGCATGGCACCACGGTGGTGACCAACCTGCTGCTCGAGCGCCGCGGCGCGCGCGTGGTGCTCTGCGCCACTGAGGGCGCGAGCGATCTCCTCGAGCTCCGACGGCAGGAACGCATCTCGCTGTATGACCTCACGCGCCATCACCCGGCGCCGCTGGTGCCGCACGAGCGCGTGGTCGCGGTCCCCGAGCGACGGACCGCACGCGGGATCGAGCGGCCGCTCGCGGCGGAGGGCATCGGCGAGACGCTGCGCGCGGTGCTGGCCCTCGAGCCGCAGATCGTGGTCATCGCGCTCCTGCACTCCTACGCCGATGACACCCACGAACGCACCCTGGCCGACGCGCTGCGCGCGGCACGCCCTGACCTGGACGTAGTGACCAGCGCCGCCGTGCTCCCGGAGATTCGCGAATACGAGCGCACGTCCACGGCCTGCGCCGAAGGCTACGCGCGTCCGGCGGTGATGCGATATCTCTCGCGCCTCACGGAGCGCGTGGAGCGGGCGGGGCAACCCGCCCCCGCCGTGATGACGTCGGGCGGGGGCATGCGCCCAGCGTCGGCGGCGGCGCAGCACGCCGCCTCGCTCGCGCTGAGCGGGCCGGCCGGAGGGGTGGTGGGTGCGGCGGCCGTCCTGCGTGCGCTCGGCGCCGTCGATGCGCTCACGATCGACATCGGGGGCACCAGCGCCGACGCGGGTCTCATTCTCGCCGGTGAACCACTGGTGGAGTCGGGTGGGGAAGTGGCCGGCGTGCCCATCGCCCTGCCACGCGTGCTCGTGGAGACGGTCTCGGCGGGCGGCGGCAGCATCGCCTGGGTGGACGATGGCGGCGCGTTGCGCGTGGGCCCGCGGAGTGCGGGGGCACGTCCGGGCCCGGTCGCGTTCGGCCAGGGTGGGACGGAGCCGACCGTGACCGATGCGCAGCTGGTGCTCGGCCGCATCGCTGCCCGTGCGATGAGTGGAGGCGTCGCGCTCGATGCGGCAGGGGCGAGCGAGGCGATCGCGGCGCTCGCCCGACGACTCGGGAGCACGGCGCAGGCCACGGCACAGGCCATCGTGGACATCGCTGACGCCGAAATGGCGCGGGCGCTGCGCCGCGTGAGCGTGGAACGGGGCGTGGACCCGCGGGGCTGCGCCCTCGTGGCCTTCGGCGGCGGCGGACCGTTGCACGCCTGCGCCCTCGCCGGCGCGCTGGCCATGCCCGAGGTGATCGTGCCGCCTTTCGCGGGCGTACTCAGCGCGGTGGGACTGGCGCTCGCGCCGGAGCGACACGACGCCGCGATGAGCCTGCTCGTGGACTGCGCGGCCCTCGATGCCTCGGCATTGGCGGCCGCGGTCGAGGCGCTGGCGTCCAAAGTGCAGGGCAGCGCTCGACGCACCCTCGCCCGCATGCGGTATCGCGGGCAGGGGCACGAGTTGGAGATTCCCGTGCACCAGGCCGACGATGGGAGCTCGCTGCGGAACCGCTTTGCCGCGGCGCATCGGGAGCGCTACGGGTTTGGGCTGCCGCAGGAGGCGGAGCTCGTGGCGTTGCGCCACGAGGCCGGCGAGGTGGCGCGCGAGGCGCAGTTCGCGCGGGATCCGGCGGTCGCGGGCTACGACGCGGCGGGCCACGCCGACGCCGGCGGGCCGGCCGACGGCGCGGTCGTTCACGGTCCGCGCGCTGTTTCGCTTCCGGACGCAACGCTCTGGGTTGCCGAGGGCTGGCGCGCCTCGGCGCTCGCCATCGGCGGCTGGCGCCTCACGCGGGAGCGCACGTGAGCGACGCCCTCGCACTCGCGGTGTGGGGTTCGGCGTTGGCGACCATCGCCGAAGAAATGGGCAGCGTGCTGATCCGCGGCGCGCTGTCGCCGAACATCCGCGAGCGGCGCGATGCGTCCTGTGCGCTCTTTGACGCCGAGGGACGGATGGTGGCGCAGGCGGCCCACATCCCGGTGCACTTGGGCGCCTTGCCCGAGGCCGTGCGCGCGGTGCGTGCGCGCGAGCCGCGGCCCGGGGACGTGTTCCTCCTGAACAGTCCCTGGGCCGGAGGATCGCATCTCCCGGATCTCACGATGATCGAGGCCATCGCCGACGGCGCTCGCGTGGCGGGATTCGCGGTGGTGCGCGCCCACCACGCAGACGTGGGTGGCATGAGTCCTGGCTCGATGCCCCAGGGCGCGACCGAGCTCGTGCAGGAAGGGTTGGTGCTCCCGCCGGTGCGTCTGGTGCGCGAGGGCGTGATGGACGATGAACTCCTCGCGCTCGTGCTCGCCAACGTGCGCACGCCGGACGAGCGTCGCGGCGACCTCGCGGCCCAGCGTGCCGCCTGTGCCGCGGGCGCGAATGGCTGGCGGGCCCTGATGGCGCGCCATGGACGCGACGCGGTGCAGGTCGCAGGCACGAGCCTGTTGGACTACGCCGAGCGGCGCGCGGTCTCGCGGTTGCAGGGCCTGGAGGGCGCGAACGGAACGGCCGAGGACATCCTCGAAGGAGATGGCGTCACGGACGCGCCGATCCCGCTGAGGGTGGCGCTGCGCGTGCGCGAGGGCGCGTTGCACCTCGATTTCGCTGGCACCTCGCCGATGGTCGCCGGCAACGTGAACTGTCCCATCCAAGTCACGCGCGCGGCGGCGCTGTTCGTGCTGCGCTCCTTGCTCGACGACGACGTGCCCACCAACGACGGCATCGCCCGCCCGATCCACATCACGACGCCCGACAATTGCTGCGTGGCGGCGCGGAGCCCGGCCGCGGTGGCCGCAGGCAACGTGGAGATGAGCCAGCGCGTCACGGACCTGCTCTTCGCCGCCCTGGCCGACGCGGGTGTGGACGTCCCGGCCCAGGGGCAGGGCACGATGAACAACGTGACGTTTGGTGGGGCGGGCTGGACCTTCTACGAGACGCTCGGCGGCGGGCAGGGCGCGAGTGCCGCGGGACCGGGGCCGAGCGCCGTGCACGTGGGCATGAGCAACACTCGCAACACGCCGATCGAATCGCTGGAGCATGCGTATCCGATCGTCATTGAGCGGTACGCGATCCGTCGCGGGTCGGGTGGCAGCGGCAAGCATCCCGGCGGTGATGGTGTGATCCGTCGGTACCGCGTGCTCGAGCCGTGCATGGTGACGCTGCTGACCGAGCGCCGCTCCCGCGCCCCGCTCGGCGCCCACGGCGGCGGCCCGGGTGCCAGTGGGGAGAACCTGCTGAATGGCGAGCCGCTGCCGGCCAAGTGTCGCCGCGCGCTCAAGCCGGGTGACGTGCTAGAGATTCGCACGCCTGGTGGCGGAGGGTGGGGCTAGAATTCGGCGCGGATTGCCACAGAGGCACAGGGACACAGCGGGCATCGTCGGCTGTCGGCGGCGACTTAGTTCCCGAGAAGAAGAGACCTCAAAGGGGAACTGCGCCCACACCCGGCGCCAAACCCTCTGTGCCCCTGTATCTCTGTGGCAACGCAGTTTCCGGAACTGGCTACGGAATCGCCCAAGTCCCGGTCTGCCCACTCCGCCGCGACGTGCCTTCGCTCGGCGTCACCCGCGTCCACACCTGTGCCGCCGTGAAGGTCGCGAGCAGGTGCGGATCGATCAGCCCGCCCTTGGCCTCGGCGTGCAGGATGTCCAGCGCCCGCTCCGTCGGCACGGCGCGCTTGTACGGGCGGTCGGTGGCCGTGAGCGCGTCGTAGATGTCGGCGATCGTCATCATGCGCGTTTGCACAGGGATGGCCTGTTCGTCCACGCCGCGGGGATAGCCCTTGCCGTTGAGTTTCTCGTGGTGCCCGTAGGCGATCTCCGGGATGCCCTTGAGTTCCTTCGTCCACGGGATCTGCTGCAGGAAGCGATACGTGTGCGTCACGTGCGACTCGATCTCGCGGCGCTCGCGCGGATCGAGGTTGCCCTTGTTGATCATCAGGAAACGCAATTCCTCCTCGCTGAGCAACGGACGCACCACGCCGTCGAAATCCACATACGTGTGCCGGTGGATCTCTTCGAGCTCGGTGAACGTGCCCTCCGGCAGGATTGTCGGCTCGTTGGCCCGGGTGATGGCGTCGAGCCAGCGGAGGAGCCGGTCGCGCTCCTCGCGGCGCATCGCGTCGAGCCGTGCCGTCGCCTCCGCGTAATCGCGCTGGCCGTGCTCGGCGAGGTACTCGGCGCGTTCGCGTTCGTACTCCAGGTCCGCCTGCTGCATCAGGAACTGGAAGCGACCGCGCACCAGGGCGAGGTCCGAGCCGTACAGCTTCTTCTGCTTCACCAGTACCTGCTCGCGGACGCCGACCTTGCCGAAGTCGTGCAGCAATCCGGCGTAGCGGATCTCGCGGAGCTGGTCCTTCGTGAAGGTGAGGCCCTTGTACGGGCCTTCCCCGGCGCGGTCCACCGATTCGGCGATGCCGGTGGTGAGGGTCGCGACGCGGAATGAGTGGCCAGAGGTGGTCGGGTCTCGCGATTCGATGGCCGTGACCGCCGCCGTCACGAAGCCTTCGAAGAGGCGCTCGATGTCTTCGTAGAGCTGCGAGTTCTCGATGGCCACTGCCGCCTGCGCCGCCAGGGCCGCGACCAGTTCCGCCGAATGCTGGTCGAAGGGAATCACCTGTGCGTCCACCACCGCCTGCGAGGTGAGCGGCACCGAGGCGTCTCGCTTCTTGTTGATGAGCTGGAGGACCCCGATCACCTCGTCGCGCAGGGTGAACATCGGGATCACCAGCATGGACTTCGTGCGATAGCCAAACTTCTCGTCGAAGGAGCGGTTCTGCCGGTAGGTGACGTGTTCCGGGAGCAGGTACACGTCGCTGATCATCAGGCGCTCCCCAGTGGCCGCCACGTAGCCGGAGAGGCTGGTGTGGTCGATGGGAATCGAGAACTCGGTGAAGGGCAGGTCAGGCAGTGTAGTGTTCTGCGAAAGCTTGAAGCGCAAGGTTGGGGGCTTGTTGCTGTCGTCGGCGTCGTTCCAGACCAGGTACAGCGAGCCGGCGTCGGCGCTCGAGAGCCGCTTGGCCTGCGTGAGGATCATCCCCAGCAGGGTGTCGAGGTTGCGCTCGGTGGCGAGCGCGGCGCCCACGCGCGAGAGCTCGCGCAGGTCAGTGGCGCTCGACTGCTGCAGGCGCTCGGCGCGGGCCTCGGCGACGATGGCGGCGGCGTGCCGCAGCGCGCCCTGCAGGGCCGTGCGGCCGAGGGCCGGAGCGGCGTCGGCGGCAATCCATGTGAGCAGCGCCGCGTGCTCCAGCGAGGAGGCCGGGGCGGTCTGCCCGTGGTCGCCCACGCCCACCAGCGCGGCCCGCTTGGCCAGCGCGTCCAGGGCGTCGAGCGGCGCGTTGGCTGCCAGCGCCCCATCCACGAGGATCACCGTTGGGCGGTCGGCCTCGAGCGTGCCGGCGGCCGGCAGCTCGCGCACGCGCCGCACCTCGAGCGCCGCGTCGGCCCCGAGGGTGGGGAAGGCGGCGAGGGTGCGGCCCTCGGGAACGATGACGAGTGGTTGCACGGGTCGAGTGGGGGTGAAACTGGAGCCGCCGCCGTCCGGGTTGCTGGACGACGGCGGCTCAAGGTTACAGCGGAATCACGGGCACCCGCTAGAGAGCGGTCAGCGCGAGGCTCCCTCGAGACGCGCCTTGGCGGTGCGGGCGTCCTCGAAGTCCGGGAAGCGGTCAATCACCTGGCTGAAGAGCGTCAGCGCCTCGTCGCGGTTGCCCGCGTCCTGGGCGCTGATGGCCCGCGAATACATCATCACGGCCTGGAACGGCACGCGGGCCTGACGCGTGTTGCGCGCCTCGCTGTTCTGCCGGGCGGCCGGCGTCAGCGCCGGCAGCTGCAGCCCACGGTTCGCGGCCTGGCCCACCTTGGCGACGAGGGCCATGAAGTTCTCCGTCTTGTCGCGGTCCATGTGGGTCCACGCGATGCGACCCGTCTCGGAGTCGATGGTCTTGAGCGTGATGACCATCGTGCCGGAGCGGTCGGTCACGAACGAGCCCGTGATCATGTGCTTGGCGCCGAGGAGGCGGCCGATGCGCGCGGCCGTCGCGTCATCCACGCGGCCGTTCTGCCCGAGGTCCTGCTCGCGCAGGATGTTCACGAGGTTCTCGCGTTCGACGATCCGGATGCCGGTGTTCTGCGCGAGTTCGAACAGCAGGAGGTCGGCGATGCCCTTGGACAGCGGGGCGAGCTCGTCGTTGGCCGCACCGATTGCACTATTCACGAACGGGAGCACCGCGAGCGTGGGTCGCGTGTCCTCCTGCGCGAAGAGCGGCATCGCCACGATGGCGAGGACCGCGGTGGCACGGGAGAGTTGCTTCAGCATCACTGCCTCCGGAGAGGTTAGAGAGTCAGGGTCAATCCTTCCGCGGCGGCAATCACTTGCAGGCTGCTCCCGCGGTCCTTCACCATCGCCCGGCAGAGCGCCAAGTGGTGGTCCAGCTGTTCATCCGTCCGACGCGGCTCGTGGTGGTACAGCACCAGCGTCTCCACCTCCGCATCCATCGCCAAGGTCACCGCCTCGGCGTAGGTCGAGTGCCCCCAGCCGCGGTGGTGGTCATACTCCTCGGTGGTGTACGTCGTGTCATGGATAAGGACTGCCGATCCGCGCACGAACGTCACCATCTGGTTCCGCCAGTCGGCCGGCGAGTCGTAGCGCGGATGCGCCGCGAGCTCGTTGTCCGATACATACACCAGCGATCCGCCCTTGCCGCCCGTTTCGGTGAACCGGTACCCGAGTGCCCCACCGGGGTGTTGCACGGCAAAAGCCGTCACTTCGTACCCCGTCCCTTCGGTGGGAGTGCCTTCGGGCAACCCCCGGAAGTCGATTGTGGCATCCAGCTCCTCGAACGACACGGGGAACACCACCGGCGACATCTGGTCCCGCAACACCTTGTCGAAGCTCCGCTGCAGGCTCTCGGAGCCCCAGATCGTGAAATGATTCCCGCGACCGAAGATCGGTGCGAAGAAGGGGATGCCTTGGATGTGATCCCAGTGCGCGTGCGTCAGGAAGATGTCTCCCTTGATCGGCGCGCCATTGGACCGTTCCAGCAGGTTCCTCCCCAGCTCGCGGATGCCGGTTCCGGCGTCCAGGATCACCAGCCATCCCGAATCCGTCCGCACCTCCACGCACGGGGTGTTGCCCCCGTATCGCACCGTATTCGATCCAGGAGTCGGGATGGACCCACGGGTCCCCCAGAAACGGACCCGCAGTGTCATCGCGTCCCCCGGAACACGCCGAAAGATGCCGTGTGGAAGGGCTCAAGGTGAAGGAAGGGCATCACGGGGTCCGGGTGACGGCGGTCACAGTGGCGGAGACGGTCAGAGGCGCTGCTGCGAGCGCTTCTCGAGCGCGGGGCGGTCGGTGATTCTGATGCGGCGGCGCTCGGTGCTGATCCAGCCGGCGTCCACGAACTCGCGCATCGCGCGCGAGACGGTCTCGCGCGAGGCACCGATGACGTGCGCAATGGTCTGGTGCGTCAGCGGCTTGGCAATCTCGTCCGACCCGCCTTCTTCGGCGGCATCGAGGATCACGCGGGCGATGCGGCCCGGGACGTCCAGCAGCACCAGCGAGCCGATCTTGTCATCGGCACGGCGCAACCGGCGCGACAGCTCGATCAACAAGGCCCAGGCCACCGCCGGATTCTGTTCCACGCGGCGCCTGAAATCTTCGCGGCGCAGCACGAGCAGCGTGCTGTCCTCCATGGCGACCACGTGCGCCGAGCGCGGCTGGTCATCGATCAGCGAGAGTTCGCCGAAGTGTTCCCCGTTCCCGAGGATGCCGAGGATCACCTCGCGACCATCCTCGGCCACCAGCACGACCTTGACACGGCCGTCGCGGACGACGAACAAGGAGTCGCCGGGATCATCCTCGAAGAGGATCACGCTCCCGCGGGGATAGCTCTTCTCGCGGGCGAGCCCGGCGAAGTTGGCGACCTCGGAAGCACCCAGGGAACGGAACAGCGGGACAGTGGCGAGGAAATCGGCAGTGGACATTCTTTCGATGGTCGGGTGGGGCGGACGGACCGCGTGCAGAATATGGGGTGCAGAACGCCCGTTGGCGATATGCTCGCCCCGGATCCGTTCCGGGCTGGCCTGCGTCGCCCTGCTCGCCTCGGTGGGGCTGGCGGCGGAGGCGCAGGTGGTCGCGGTCACCGTACTCGACAGCGCGGCCCGCGCCGCGATGCCGTTCGCGATCGTCTCCCTCGAGGACTCCGCGGGCGCGCGCCTCGCGGCCGAGCTTACCGACGCCTCGGGGGCGGCCATGCTCCGTGCGCCTGCCGCAGGCCGCTTCCGGCTGCGAGTGGATCGCGCCGGCATCGCTCCGCACCGGGGAATGCTGTTCGGCCTGGGTCCCGGGGACACCCTGCGCCTCACGCTGCGCGTGCCCGTGCGGCCGCGCTCCCTCGACGCCATCCGCATCGTCGGCGCCTCGGCCTGCGCACCCTCCGGCTCCGAGGGGGACATCGGGAGCGTCTGGGACGCGGCGCGGACCGCGCTCTTCACCTCGCAACGCGGCGCCGAGCGCGCCGCCCCCGCGATCCGTGTGGCCCGGTTCGATCGCGCCGTGGACCGACAGGGCCGCGTGATCGAGGAGCGAGTGGACACAATGGTCGTGCGGAGCGCTGAACCATTCCGCACCCTGACGCCGGCGGTGATCTCGCGCGATGGCTATCGCGTCGTCGGTGAGACGGTGGATCTCCTCTTCGCGCCTGACGCGCGCACGTTGCTCTCGGACGAGTTCGCTCGTGACCACTGTTTTCGGCTCGTCGCCGATCCACGGGCGCCCGAGTTGATTGGGCTCAGCTTCGCGCCGACACCAGGACGCGAGGTCGTGGACATCGCCGGCACCTTCTGGCTCGACCGCGAGACGAGCCTGCTGGATCGCGTGGAGTATCGGTACCGCAACGCCGGCGAGGACGCGGAGGAGGCCGGGGCGGGGGGCGAACTGCTGTTCGGCGAGGTGGCACCGAGCATACGTGGCATCGTCGGCTGGACGGTGCGCACGCCGCGCCTGGGCACGGCGCGCGTCCGGGGCGCACGCGGAGAGGTTTCGACGCGCGACACGCTGGTTGGCCTGCGCGAAGAAGGCGCGTTGCTGTCGGCGGCGGTGTCGCCCGCAGTCGAATCGGGGCCGAATGCGGCCGCCGCCACCGGCGTGGTCGTCGGCATCGTGCGCGATCCCAGCAACCCACGCGGTGGGTTGCCGGTGGCGCGCGCTGTGGTCCTCGGCGTGGGTCGCGGCGCGCTGACCGATTCCCTCGGGCGATTCAGAATCGCTGGCCTGCCGCCCGGTCCGGCCACGCTCCGCGTGGACCACGAGCGGCTGCGGCTCTATCGGGTGCCCTCGCGCGTGGACCTTGATGTTCCTTCCGGCGATTCCGTGTTCGTGACGCTGCAGCTGCCGGCGGGGCGTGCGGCCCTTGCGGTCCTGTGTCCCACGACCGACGCGGACGTGGATGGGCGAGGCGCCGTGGTGGCGCGGGTGGTGGACGCGTCGCTCGGCCACGGCGTCGCCAGCGCGGCGGCGCTGGCCACGTGGCGAGGGCGACTGCTGCCGACCTTCGTACGGGCCGGCGCCGAGCGCGGGGAGACGGACGAGATTGGGCACCTGGTGCTCTGTGGGCTCCGGGCGGGGGTGCCGGTGCGGATCGCTCTCGCGGCGCGCGGGTACCGGACGGGCTACGCGACGGTCTCGCTCGTTGCCGGAGCCGTGGCGGAGCGTGAAATTCGGCTCACTCCCTGCGCGCCCCACGATCACCCTTCCATATGCCCCGAGCCCTGAGGACGATGCGACTCGCGGTGCCCGCCGTGCTCTTGGCGTTGGCGGCGTCAGCGTCGGAGATGACCGCGCAGGAGGCCGACTCCGTGTGGGTTGCCGGCCTCGTGGTGGACAGCGCCGGCGCCGGCGTGCCAGCGGCGCAGGTGTTCGTGGAGCCTGATTCCCGGATGGTGCTTACGGACTCCAGCGGGTCGTTCCTGGTGCGCGTGCCGGTGGGGCCGTCGCTGCTGATCGTGCGGCGCTTGGGCTACGAGTCGTTCGTGGCCGAGGTGGAGTTTGAGCCGGGTAGGGACCGTCGGTTTCGGGTGGTGCTGCGGGCAATTCCCTACCAGCTCGAGGCCGTGGAGACACGCAGCCGGCGCAGCTACATGCCGCCGGGTGCACCGGCGGCATTGGACGACTTCTACCGCCGCCGCGCCGAGGGGCGGGGGCGCACGTTCACGCGTGAGGAGATTGAGCGGCTTGGCAGCGTGCGGGCCGCGGTAGCGACGGTGCCGGGGGTGCGGCCGTCGGTCGACGGCAATAACCGACTATCAGGTGTCAGCATGACGAGGTGTCCGGGCCAGATCGACAGCGGCCCGCCGACAATCGCCTGGTTCGTGGACGGAATGCGCACCCTCAGCGCGCCAGACCTGCAGGACAACGACATCGAGGCCATCGAGGTTTACCGGGGCTCCTCTCAGCTGCCGGCCGAGGCAGTCGGGAACGCCTGCGCCGCCATCTTCGTGTGGACCAGGCGGGGCAGATAGGGGGAGACCGCCCAACCCCTTGTCACCTTGCATTTTACCCCCCACCCCGGATATCATTATCGGCTCGTCACAAACCGTTCCTGAGGCAGCCATGAAGCCCGAAATCCATCCCACGTACGCCACGTCCACCGTCTCCTGCGCCTGCGGCAACACCTTCCAGACGCGCAGCACGGTGGATGCGATCCATACCGACATCTGTGCGGCTTGCCACCCCTTCTTCACCGGCAAGCAGAAGCTTATCGACACCGCTGGCCGTGTTGAGCGCTTCCGCCAGAAGTACGGGAAGGCGTCCGCCTGAGTATCCGCGACCGGCTCGCCGACGCGCTCCTACGCGCCGAAGCGGTCGAGCGCGATCTCCTTGATCCCAAGACCGTCAAGGACGCCAAGCTGATGGCGTCCCTCGGTCGGGAGCACCAGCGCCTCGGCCAGGTGGTTGAGCGCGCCCGCCATCTGGAGAAGTTGGACCTGGAGCTCGCGCAGGCGCGCGAGCTCTTGTCGTTCGAAGATGCCGACATGGCCGCCGAGGCGCGCCAGGAGGTCGAAAAGCTCTCCACGGCCATCGAAGCCGAAGAAGTCGCCCTCCGCCCCCTGCTCGTTCCGCCCGATCCCCTCCACGATCGCAATGCGATCGTCGAGATCCGGGCTGGTACCGGCGGTGACGAGGCGGCGCTCTTCGCCGCCGACCTCTATCGCATGTACACGCGCTACATCGAGCGACACGGCGGCTGGAAGATCGAGATCATCACGCTGGCCGACGGCACGCTCGGCGGCCTCAAGGAAGCGATCTTCAAGGTCAGCGGGCAGCAGGCCTTCGGTGCGCTGCGATTCGAATCCGGCGTGCATCGCGTGCAGCGCGTGCCCGCCACCGAAGCCCAGGGGCGCATCCACACCTCGGCGGCTACCGTCGCCGTGCTGCCAGAGGCTGAGGAGATTGACCTCAAGATCGAGGACAAAGATCTCCGTATTGACGTCTTCCGCTCCTCCGGCCCTGGCGGCCAGAGCGTGAACACCACCGACTCGGCTGTGCGCATCACGCACCTGCCGAGCGGGCTCGTGGTCTCGCAACAGGACCAGAAGTCGCAGCTGCAGAACAAGCTGAAGGCGATGGAAGTGCTGAGGTCTCGTCTGCTCGACCTGAGGATTGCCGAGCAGGAAGCGGAACGTTCACGGATGCGGAAGAGCCAGGTCTCCACCGGCGACCGCTCGGCGAAGATCCGTACGTACAACTATCCCCAGAGTCGCGTGACCGACCATCGCATCGGGTACACCACGCATGACTTGGCGGGTGTGATGGACGGCAAGCTCGACGAGCTGATGGACGCGCTGCACCTCGCCGACATTGAGGAGCGGCTGGCCGGCGACGCGGGCTGAGGGCGAGTATGCCCTCGCGTCGACGCCTGCCGCGCGCGCGCGCGACCAGCCCAGCGCTGGCGCTCGGTGTTTCGCTCTGCGTGGCCGCGGCCTGTGACTCACCCTCGCCCGCGCGTTCCGCGGCCGCGGCATCCCCCCCGCGCGTCACCAACGACGTGCGCCGCGTCTCGCTCCAATCGTTCGTGACACTCACCCTCGGCGAGCCCGCGACCTACTTCGAGGCCTACGTCGAGCGGATGTCCGGCCACGTGGACACGGTGGCGGCGCGCGACATCACGGTGGAGGACACGAACATGGTGCGCGTGGTGGATGGCGGGCTCGTCGGGCTGCAGGTGGGCCAGTCGGTCCTGCGCTTCGATGTGGACGGGTCCTGGGTGCGCGGCGTTGCCATCGTGCGCGAGCGCATCGCCCGCGACTCGGTTTGGCTCGGGCCCGGTGAAGTGCGCGCCTGGGAGCTGCGGCCCGGCTGGCACCGCATCACGGTGCAGAACGAGGTGCGCCCCGGCGAAGCGCGGGCGCTGGAGCTGGCCGCCGATCTTCTCTGTGTACCCGATCGGGCTGAGCCCGACGAGACCATCGCCTGCCGCGTGACGCAGCCCACGCGGGTGCTCTTGCGCCACACGGGCATGCGCAATGTGCGCGCCATGGCAATCGTGACGATCGACCGCACGCACCGATGAGCGCACTCACCATCGGCGATGCGCTCGACGAACTGGCGGCGGAGCTCGCAGGCCCCGGGGTTCCCCCCGCCCGAGCCCTGGCGCGCGACCTCATCGCCGGCGTGCTCGACCAACCCAAGTTCTGGCCCTCGGCCAACCAGCAACGCCCCCTGACCGGCGCCGAGGCCACCGAGCTGCGGGCCGCCGCGGCCAAGCTCCGCCGTGGGATGCCGATGCAGTACGCCGTGGGGCGAGCGGCCTTCCGCCACCTCACACTTCGCGTGGATCCCCGCGTGCTGATTCCGCGCCCCGAGACGGAGTTGCTGGTGGACCTCGTCCTCAGCGCCCAGCGCGGCGGAAAGGGCACGGCCGTGGATGTGGGCACGGGCTCCGGGGCCATTGCCCTCGCCCTCGCGGCCGAGGGGGCGTTCACCGAGGTCATCGGCATTGACCTCTCCCTCGACGCCCTCGAGGTTGCCACCCTGAACCTGACGGCCATTCCGGAGGAAAAGCGGGGCATCGTGCGGTTCCTGGAGGGCAATCTCCTGGCCCCAATTTCTGGCCGTCAGGTGGAGGTGGTGGTGAGCAACCCCCCCTATATTTCCCGGACCGAAGCGCGCGAACTCCCGGCCTTGGTGCACGACTGGGAACCCCACCTCGCGCTCTTTTCCGATGATGACGGCATGGCGGCCATCCGGGCGCTGGTGCCGCAGGCTGCCGCGGTGCTGGTGCCGGGCGGGCTGCTCGCGCTGGAAGTGGACGCGCGACGCGCCGGCCTCGCGGCCGACGCCGTCTCGGCGGATGGACGGTTCACCGATGTGGAGCAACGACTCGACTTGACCGGCCGCCCCCGCATGGTGGTGGCCCGACGACAGGAGCGGTGATGTTGAACGACAAGGCAGTGGAGCTTGGCCGCATGATCGGCCAGAGCGCCGAGTATCAGGCCGTGAAGCGCGCCAACGAGGCCCTCAACGGCGACCGCGACGTGGTCGCGGCGCTCCAGCGCATGGAGCAGCTGCGCCTGGAGGCGCAGGAGATGCTCGCCGCCGGCAACAACCCCACGCCGGAGATGGAGCAAGAACTCGACCAGCTCCTGCAGAAGGTCCAAGCCAACGATCTGTACCAGCGCTTCATCTCGGCGAACGAGAACTTCGACAAGGTGATGCACCAGATCAACCAGTGGATGCTCGACGGCATCAAGAAGGGCGCCACGAGCTCCATCATCACGCTCGGCTGACGGGCAGCGCATGCGCGGCCGGCTGATCGTCTTCGAGGGCGGCGAGGGAGCGGGGAAGTCCACCCAGCTCCAGCGCCTCGCGTTGCGATTGTCGGCGGCTGGCGTGGCGCACGAGGTGTTCCGCGAACCCGGCGGCACGCCGATCGGTGATCGCATCCGCGAGATCCTGCTGCACGCCGACGGGCCCATGGCGCCAGCAGCCGAGGCGGCGCTGTTCATCGCCTCGCGCGCGCAGTTGGTGCAGATGGCCGTGCAGCCGGCACTCGAAGCCGGACGGCACGTGCTGCTCGATCGCTTCCTGCTCTCGACGTACGCGTATCAGATCCACGGCCGCGGGCTCGACGAAGCGAATGTGCGCGCGGCCAACCAGCTGGCGGTGCGAGGGGTGGTGCCCGACCTGACGCTGCTGCTGCGGGTGTCCGTGGGCGAAGGCCTCGCGCGCGCATCCTCGCGCGGTTCGGCCGACCGTATGGAGCGGGCAGAGCGGGCTTTCCACGACCGCGTGTCGGCCGCCTTCGACACATTCGCGACCGCCTCGTGGCAGCGCGCACATCCCGAGTGCGGTCCCATCGTCCCGGTGGAGGCAGCGGGCAGCGTCGAGCACGTGGAATCGCGCGTGGACGAGGCGCTGCGCACGCATCTCCCCGCCGTCCTCGCCACCGCCGGAGCCCGCTGATGGGTCGATTCAAGCTCGTGCCGCCGGCGGTGCTCGTCGTCTCGGCGCTCGTTGCCGGTGGCTGGCTGCTTGGTCGCGCCATGAATCGCGAGGCGCGCCAGGAGCAGGAAGGCGCTGCATTGCTCGACGCCGTGATGCAGCGAGTGCGCGATCACTATGTGGAAGCCGTCACAGAGGACCAGCTGTGGCTGGCGGCCGTCTCGGGGATGATCGACGAACTGGGCGATCCGAACTCGGCGTACCTCACACCCGAGCGTCTCGAGCGGCTCGCGCAGGCCTCGGCCAACGCGTATCGCGGCGTCGGGTTGCAGGTGGATGTGCGCGAGGGCTGGATCACCGTGGCGCAGCCGCGTCCGGGGTCGCCCGCCGAGCGGGCGGGGATCCAGGCGGGTGACCGGCTGGTGGAGATCGGTGGGCGTTCGGCCAGGGGCTGGACGGTGGACGAGGCGCGCAACGTGCTCCGAGGGCCGCTGGGCTCCACCGTGGACATCGTGATCGAGCGCGGACTCGGCACGCGCATCCCCGTGGTGCTCGAGCGGGCCGACATCCGCGTCAGTGCCATCGCGCGCGCGACGGTCCTGAGCGACGGCGTGGGCTACCTGGCCGTGACCACCTTCAGCGACTCCACTGAAGCCGAGCTTATCGCCGCCGTGGATTCACTGCGCCGCGCTGGCGCGCAATCGCTGATCCTCGATCTGCGTGGCAATCCCGGCGGGCTGCTCGAGCAGGGCGTCGGCGTGGCCGATCTCTTCCTGAATGCCGGGCAGCACATCGTCACCACGCGCGGGCGTGTGGATGATGCCAACCGCAGCTACGTGGACGAGCGCGCCGAGCGGTGGACGGGGATGCCAATCGCGGTGCTCGTGAACGGCAACACGGCGAGTTCGGCGGAGATCGTGGCGGGCGCGCTGCAGGACAATGACCGCGCCATCGTGATCGGGCGCGTGACGTACGGGAAGGGCAGTGCGCAGGCGGTGTACCCGCTCGACAACGGCGCGGCGGTGATGCTCACGCACGCGCGCTGGTTCACGCCGCTGGGTCGTAGCCT
Source organism: Gemmatimonadaceae bacterium (assembly GCA_024710705.1). Lineage (GTDB taxonomy): Bacteria > Gemmatimonadota > Gemmatimonadetes > Gemmatimonadales > Gemmatimonadaceae > Pseudogemmatithrix. Next base: position 48,326 of record JANJUF010000053.1, read on the forward strand.
CGAGGTTGCGCCGCCGGACGAGGAGCGGCTGGCCGACGCCGACACCGCGCGTCCGCTCTTCCGCACGGCGTCAGGGCGTGCCGTGTATGGTGGGGGAGGCATCGTGCCGGACCTCACGGCGGGCGATAGTGTGCCCGATGTTGCCGAGCGCCGATTCTTCGCCGAACTCGGCGGCGACGTGCCCAAGTGGCGTGAGGCGGTGGCCGCCGAGGCGCGTGCCTTGCTACGCGAGGGCGCGGTGCGCGACTCGCTGTTCACCGTGCGTGCCGAGTGGCGGACACGGCTTCGCAGCCGCGCGCGCGTGGCGAACCTGAAGGTATCGGCGAGCACCTTCAGCGAAGCGGCGGCGTACGTGGACCGCGCGCTGGGGAATGAAATTGCGCGTCAGGGCTTCAGCGTCGCCTACGCGCAGCGACGGCAGGTGCGGAACGATCAGGTGGTGGCACGGGCGGTGGAGGTGCTGCGGCGCGCGAAGCATCCGCAGGACGTATTCGCGACGGAGTAGCGAGCGATTAGCTGGCGATCGCTCGATCAATCGCCGCCGCCACTCGCCGCAACTGCACCACCGTCTCCGCAAACTGCTCCGGCGTCTGCGACTGCGCCCCGTCGCTCATGGCCTTCTCCGGCCGCGGATGCACCTCAATCAGGATCCCGTCCGCCCCCGCCGCGATCGCCGCCCTCGACATGGCCAGTACCTTGTCCCGCCGCCCCGTGCCGTGCGACGGATCCGCGACGATCGGCAGATGCGAGAGCTGCTGCACCACCGGGATTGCCGTGAGGTCAAACAGGTTCCGCGACGTGGTATCGAACGACCTCAAGCCCCGCTCGCAGAGAATCACGTTCGGATTCCCCTCAGCCAGGATGTACTCGGCCGAGAGCAGGAGATCCTGAATGGTGGCCGCCATGCCGCGCTTGAGCAGCACCGGCTTCTTCAGCTTGCCTGCCACCTTGAGCAGCGAGTAGTTCTGCATGTTGCGCGCACCGATCTGGATGCAGTCGGCGAACTCGGCCACGAGTTCGGCGCCGGCCTCGTCCATGGCCTCGGTGACGATGGGCAGTCCGGTCTCACGCTTGGCGAGCGCGAGAAGCTCGAGCCCCTTCTTGCCGAGCCCTTGGAACGAGTACGGTGACGAACGCGGCTTGAATGCGCCACCGCGCAGCGCCACCGCACCCGCTGCCTTCACCTGCTGCGCCACGGTGACGATCTGTTCCTCGCTCTCCACCGAGCAGGGCCCGGCGATGATCGGCACGTCCGTGCCGCCGAAGCGCACCCCCGGCGCGATCTCGACGATGGTGCTCTCGTGCTTCCACTCGCGCGAAACCTGCTTGTACGGATTGGAGACGTAAATGACCTCGGCGACGCCGGGGAAGTCCTCCAGCGGCGAGCCATCCACGCGCCCGTCGTTCCCGACGAGGCCGACGGCGGTGCGCTGGGCGCCCGGCATCGGCTGCGGGGTGTAGCCCCGTTCCTTGATCCACGCGCACACCCGGTCGATCTGCTCCGGGGTCGCGCCCTGCTTCATCACCACCAGCATTGTGTCGGTCCTTTAGGCGGGGAGTGCGGCGTCCGCCGGTTCAGGCTCGGCGGCGTCCACCGCCGGCCCGCGCATGCGCACGGACACCAGCGACGACACCCCGGGCTCCTGCATCGTCACACCGTACACGGCGTCGGCCGCCTCGGTGGTCGTGCGCGGGTTGTGCGTGATCACGATGAACTGCGTCTTCTTCTTGAACTCGTTCAGCATCTTCACGAAGCGCCCGATGTTCTGGTCGTCGAGCGGGGCGTCCACTTCGTCCAGCAGGCAGAAGGGGCTGGGCTTGGTGAGGAAAATGCCGAACAACAAACTCAGCGCCACCAACGCGCGTTCCCCGCTCGAGAGCAGGTGGATGCGCTGCGTACGCTTGCCGCGCGGGCTGGCGTGGATCTCGATGTCGCAGTCCAGCGGACGCTCCGGGTCCTCGAGGCGGAGGTCGCATTCGCCGCCGCCGAAGAGAGTCATGAAGATCTCGCGGAAGTGCGCCCGCACCTGCGCGAAGGTCGCCAGGAAGAGATCGCGGGCGGTGACGTCGATCTCCTTGATGGCCTGCGTGAGCTTGGCCTGAGCCTCCACGAGGTCGGCGCGCTGGGTGGTGAGGAACTCCAGGCGCTTGGTCTCCTCCTCGTGCTCCTCGATGGCCAGCGGATTCACCGGGCCCAACTGCTCGATCTGGCGACGTAGCTCCTCGGCCTCGATGCGCAGCGCCTCCTCGTCGGCGTCCACGGGCTGGTAGTCGGCGAAGAGTTCGTCGAGCGGACGGCGCCACTCGGCCTCGAGACGCTCGCGAATGGCGGCCCGCTTGCCGGCCAGTTCCGTATGGCGCAATTCGGCGTGGTGCAGGGTATCGCTGGCGCTGCTGGCTTCCGTCCGTGCGGCGTCGAGGCCGCTCAACGCGGCCTGCAACTCGCTCTCGGTGTCGCGGACCGCGGCTTCGGCACCTGCCAACGCCTCCTCGGCTTCGGTCAGCGAGCCACGGCGCGCGGCAAGCTCCTGCTGCCACACGCCCATCTGCTGCTCGAGCGCGCCGTCCTCCTGCGCCAGGTTCTGCATCTCCCGTTCGAGCGCGGCGAGGCGATCCTCGGCGGCGCTGCGCTCACGGTCCAGCCGCTCGCGGCGTTCGGTGGCCACCTGGCGCCGCGCCTCGGCCTGCGCGTGCGCGACCTGCTGCGCCGCCCGGGCCTCGCGGGCCTCGTCCTGCGCCCGCTCGGCCGTGGCCAACAGGCTGCGCGCCTGCGTGGCCTGTTCATCGGCGTCCGTGAGACGCAGCGCCAGCGCGTCCTGCGCCGCGAGGCTCGCGTTCACGCGGTCGCCAAGTTCGGTGTGGCGTCCGGCAAGCCGCTCCTGCAGGGCGACCGCATCGGCCAGCTCGCGGGCCGCACGCTCACGCACGCGATCGCGCTCACCGCGTACCTGGGCTGCCTGGGCCTGCGACTGCTGCGCGGCCGCGGCCGCGTCGGCGGCGTGGGCGGCACCGGCCTCGGCCTGCACCACTTCGTCGTGTACCTGCTGGGCCTTCGCCTGCACGGCCTGCCGGCGCGCTTCCATCGTGTTCAGCGAGGCGCGCAGTGCCTCGAGTTCGGCGCGCCGCGTGAGCGGGCCCGCCCCGGCGTCGCGCGCGGGGAGCCAGACGGCGCCGCGGGCATCCACGAAGCCATTGCCGTCAGACGTCGCGCGCACCTTGCCGAGCAAGGCGCGCACCCAGCCGCTGCCGGCGCCCTCGGCGCGCACACGAGCCGCGAGTTCGGTCGGATCGCTCGCGCTCGCACCGTTGTGCAGGGCATCGAGCGGGAGGAGTAGCAGTGCACCGGGGTTCTGCTCGGCGTGCCAGGCGCGGACGGCGTCGGCGGCCGCGGCATCTCGCACGACCACGGCGTGCACCGAGGCGCCGAGGAAGCGCTCAATCTGCGACGCGGCGGCGGCGTCGGCCCCGATGAAGTCGGAGAGGGGCCCGAGCACGGCATCGCGCCCGAAGCGCTCACGCTCGCGGAGCAACTTGGCGGCGGCGGGAGCCAGGCCCACGCGCTCGCGCTCGAGGCCTTCAAGCGCGGCCAGCCGGCCCTGCAATGCGGTGTGCTCCTCTTCCATGCGCCGCACGTCGGCGCGGGCTGCGGCCTCGCGCTCGCGCGCCTCACGAGCGGCGGCGCGCGACTGCTCCAGGGCCGCCTCGGCTCGCGCGGCGGCCTCCTGGGCGATGGCCAGCGACTCGTCGGCGCTAGCCAACTCGCGCTCGGCAAGGGCGAGCCGCGAGGCGAGAGCCTCGTGCTCGGCCACCAGCGCGGCCGAGCGCTGGGCCACATCGGCCAACTCGCGCTCAGCGTTCTCGCGCTCCAGTTCGAGTCGGCGCGCGTTATCGCGCAGTTCGCGGACGGCTCGATCGGCCGCATCGGCCGTTTGACGCGCCTGGGCCACGGCACCACGAGCGGATTCCTCAGACGACGCCTTGACGCGCAACGCTTCCAAGGCCGCGCTCAATGCTTCGGCGCATTGCGCCTCCTCGGCGAGAGCGGCTTCGGTCTCGCTGCGCAGGCGATCGCCGAACGCCGCACCTTCGGAGCGCTCCTGCGCCGCCCGTTCGCGGCGCGAGAGGGCATTGCGATGCCGTTCCTCGGCCACCGCGAGCTCCTGCTGCAGCTCGAGCACGCTCTGCCGCGCCGATGCCGCCACCGCGGCGCGCTCGTGGCGCGCCGTCTCGGCTGCCGCACGGGCGGCCTGTGCCAGATCGCGCGTGACTTCGGCGTCGCGCACGGCGTGTTGGCGCTCCGGCAGGGCCTCGCGCAGCGAGCCCAGGCGCGCGTCGAGGTCGGCCAGCTCGGCCTGCCACGACGCCATCTCGCGCGAAGCCAATGTGAGTTCCACCGCAAAGCGCCGCGTGGTGATGCCGGCGTGCTTCTCGGCACGGTTGCGCTGGCGGAGCAGGGACCGCACCTGCGTCTGCACTTCGGAGGTGAGGTCATCAATGCGGATCAGGTCCGCACTGGTCGCCTCGAGCTGCCGCTCCGTGCTGCGACGGCGATCGCGGTAGAGCCCGACACCTGCCGCTTCCTCGAAGAGCTCGCGCCGGTCGTCAGGGCGGTCGGAGAGCAGGGCGTCGATCATGCGGCTCTCGATCACCACGCCGGAGTCGGCCCCGAGTCCGGTGCCGCGCACGAGATCATGGATGTCGCGCAGGCGGCAGGGAGCGCGATTGAGGAAGTAGTCGGACTCCCCGCTGCGCGAAAGGCGCCGCGTGATCACGACTTCCTTGAATGGCACCGGGAGCATGCCATCGCTGTTCTCGAAGTGCAACGAGACCTCGGCGATGTTCGTGGCACGCCGCGCCGACGAGCCCTGAAAGATCACGTCCTCCATCTTCCCGCCGCGCAGCAGGCGCGCGCGCTGCTCGCCCAGCACCCACCGCACCGCATCGGACACGTTCGACTTGCCGCAGCCGTTGGGCCCGACGATCGCCGTCACCCCCGTGTCGAAGGTGAGATAGGTCGGGTCCGCGAAGGACTTGAAGCCGTGCAACTCGAGCTTGGTCAACCGCACTTAGAACATTCTCCCGGTTCGATACGCCACCTGCGGGTCGGCCCCGAGGTCGCGCAACGTGCTGGCGAGCCAGACTGCCTGGGCCGCCGTCTCGAAGGCGCCCGCGAAGATGCGGACGCTGCCATCATCCTGCCGCAGGCCGTAGGCCCGCACTCCCCGTCGCTCCCAACGCGTCACCGCCGCGGCCACGTCGGCGCCGCGCACTTCCTCGAGCAGCAATGCAAAGGGCACCGCGACCACCCGTCCCGCCGAGGCGCGCAGGATGCCAGTCGCGCGCTGCGCGTCGAGCCATGCTTCCGCCTCCTGCCGTGCCGGCCACGCGCCCACGATGGCGCGATACCAGAGGGGGGACCCGGACCGCAGGACCACCGGTGCCACGGTCGGCGCCGGGAATGGCGCCACCGGAGAGACAAGACGGGAATTTGCACTCGCGAGGGTGTTCGCCGCTACGACTTCCACAGCGAAAGTCAGGGCATTCGACGAGTCGCCGGGGTTGACGATGGGCCCGAGGGTAATCTTGACTTGCTCGGCTGGAGGGGCCGGCGGTTCGGGACGGTCCACCGCATCCGCCGCGCGGTCAGCCGCCGCTGCATCAAAGGTGAGCTTGCCGGAGCGGATCAGGCCCCAGGCCGAGCTGGCCACGACGACCAGCGACAGGGCTATCCAGCGTCCCCAACGGCGCTTCCGTCGGGGCGCGGCAGGGACGATGGGCCGGCCGTCAGGCGTCATCTTCCGGTTGACCGGGATGGGGGGCAGTTCGGGCTCTGGATGGTCAATGGTCGCCAGCAATGGCCACGCCCGCACCTCGCCAGGCGGGAGATCCACCGCCACCACCCCATCCACGCGCGCGATGAGGCGTTCAAGCCCCGGCGAGCCGGAGGGCGCTACCAGCAGGAGCAGCGCGTCCACCTCGCGGAACCCCGCGATCAAGCGCTCCCATCGACCGCTCTCGAACACCCAGCGCTCGGCAATGGGCCCGCGCCCCGACGGCAGCAGGTACACGCCCTCGGCGTCCGCGAGCGGCTGGCCGATGCCCGAGATGGGCTCGCCGTCGCGGAGGCACTCCAGGAGCCCGGGTTGATCGGCCAGCGGCGTGAGGGCGTCCAGCCCGCCCACGAGGTCCGCCACGGCCACGCGGCGCTCCCGGGCGTGAAACCGGGCGAGGCCGAGAGCCACCTGCGCGGCGGCCTCCGGATCGCGGCCGACGATCAGTGCCGCGGTGACGTCGCTCAGGGCAGGGGCGGCACGCATCCCTTCGGCCGCCCAGACCTCGGGCGGCACGAGGTCTGGCGTCACGGCGTGCCCTCGAACACCCAATACGAGAGCCGCGAACGCATCCCGGCCCGTTCCGCTTCCTGCCGGCTGTTGAAGGGGCCGAGCAGCACGCGCCAGACGGGCACGCCGTCACGGTTCCCCGGCACCACGCGCGCCAAGCGCCCATCCACCACGATGCTGTCGGCCATGGCCCGCGCCCGCTCTTCCGTGAGCAACGTGGCGAAGGACACCATCCAGGTGCCGCGCATGGTGCCGGCGGGTCGCTGCGGCAGGTCCGGCTCCGGTGCGTCGTCGGCCTTCGCAAGCGGGGCGGCCTTGGCCAGGCCGGAGAGGTCTCCATAGCGCGCGGCGATCATCGCCGTGAGTGCGCTGTCGGTGCGCGCCGAGTCGGCGGCGAACTCCTCGAACTCCACCGGACGGTCGAGGCCGGCGGCACGCGGACGGAATCCGTTCCAGCGCACCAGTGCCCACTCGTCGGTCGCGCCGCCTCGGTACACCAGGCGCTCCCGCGACGACTCGGCATCGATCAGCACCGCGTTGTTGTCGCGCACCACCAGGATGCGCCCGTCGGGCGTGATGAGCGGGAGGTCGCGACGCCACTTGGTCGCGACGGTGCTCACGATCCGGCTTGTGCCGATGGAAATCACGTGCACCGAATCCCGGTCGTGCACCTTGGCCAGCAGGTAGTGGCCATCGGGATCCATCCGCAGTTCCGAGACGGGGGCCGGCAGGTCAATGGACCCCCGCTCCCGCTCGGCGTAACGGTCCACGATGCGCAGCTCGTCGTTGGTGGCGACGAACAGGCGGTCGCCACTCGGCGTGAGGGCCATGGCCACGACCGAATCGCGGAGCGAGAACGCAAAGGCCTGCTCGAGGTCCCGGGCGCGGAGCGAGATGATGCCCTCGCTCGTGACCGCCCAGAGCCGATCGCCGGCCAGCGTGCGGGCGGTCAGCCGGACGCGCGGGACCGTCGTGGAGTCGGTGATGCGCGTCTCGGGGGGAATGAGGCGGCGAATCATCGTGCGTGTGCCGCTGTCGGTGAGCACGAGCAGGGAGCCGTCGGGGTTCGGCACCAGGTCGCTCGCACCGCCCGGCGGGGGCCAGTTCCAGGTGCCCGCCGGCGTCACGCGGATGACGCGTCCCTGCCGGTCAAGGCTGTACGCGGCGCCGCCCTCCGAGACGATGCGTCCACCGATCCGCTCCTGGCTCAGCGTGTCGAGGGTGCCGAGCCGGAGGTCGAGTGCGAGGACCTGTCCCGACCGGTCCTGCGAGATCAACAGGCCGAGGAACTCGTCGAATCCGAGCATCTGCTCCATGGCCGGGGCGCGCACGCGCGACTGCCAGAGCACGCTGTCGCTGCCCACGCGGTGGGCGCGGGCCAGCCCGCCTCCGATCGGGAGGCGGAGCAACACCGCGTCGGGCCCGATGGCGGTGGGAGCGGCGCCGGATGAGCGACGGGCGTCCCCGCCCCCGAACGCCACGGGGGCCGCCCCCAAGAGGGGGCACCAGCGAAGAGACTTCCCGCCTGGAAGTTTAACGCGGCGCCCGCTCCGAACGACTGCCCCCGCGGCCCGACCCACTACGGCGTGCG
>JANJUF010000063.1 GCA_024710705.1 Gemmatimonadaceae bacterium
GTTGTGTTCGGTGTTCGTCGCGTTTTCGTCTGAGCGGTGGTGGCTGTGCCGGCGGTTCGCGGTAGCGGTGCGGCGCGGCGCCGATCTGGCGGTCGCGGCGGGTGGACTCGGCGACGGCGAGCTGGCGTTCGAGGTGCACGGACCCGGCGGCGCTACGCGCGAGCAGCGATTCGTTCGCGGTGATGGTGCAGGGGCAGAACTTCGGCTACCAAACGACGTCGCTGGAGCGCAGCGCGACCGGTTGGACGTTCCGCGAGCAGAGCGTGCTGGGGCCGATCATCCAGCAGCAGACGACGGTGGAGTTCTCGAACGCGATCACGATGCTGCGCACGGAGCAGTCGGGGCGCTTCCAGGGCAACGAGCTGCGGCTGACCGTGCAGTACGCGGACGGCAATGCGACGGGCGAGGGCGTGACGCCGGGGCAGGGCGGGATGCAGCCGGTGACGTACCGCGACGTGGCGGTGCCGGCGGGCACGGTGGACGACAACCTGATGGTGGCGCTGCTGCCGTATTTCCAATGGGCACCGAACGCGACGGTGCGGGTCTCGGTGTTCGCGTCGGGCAAGGGCGTGGTGGAGCAGCGGACGTTCCGCGTGGTGTCGGAAGAGGCGGTGGTGGTGCCGCTGGGGACGTTCGCGGCGTACCGCGTGAGCTACGAAGGTGGTGAGGCGCCGGGGACGTACTGGATCGAATTGTCGGCGCCGCATCGGGTGCTGAAGTTCGGGCCTGCTGGTGTGCCGCTGGAGTTTGTCCGCGTGCGGTAGCCTTTGTTGGTCTTGTGCGGGGGCGTGTGGAGCCCCTCCCTCGATCGCCGTCAGCAAGCGAAAGGCCCCGGCGCGACAGCGCCGGGGCCTTTCGACTCCTACCACCATCCCTAGTTCGTCGGATCCAACATCTTCGCGATCTGGAACCGTGCATCGGCGAGATGCGCCCGCGTGGCCGCATCACCCGCCTTCGACTCGGCGGCCGCCAGCGCACGATCCAATGTGCGCAACTCCATGCGGAGCATGCCCTTCACGTCGGTCGTCGGACGCGGGGGAAGCTGGAAGAACTGCCCGTTGGCGGCCGTGCCTGAGAACCGTGTAGGCGAGGTGGTGGCGGCCAGCTTCGCGGCCACGCCTTCGAGATAGATGCGCTGCAGGCCGCGACGGAACGCATCCACGCGCACCGATGGTGCTGCCAGCTCGCTGAAGATCCCGCTCCGGAGGTCGGCGAGGTACTCCGACAGTGGATAGGGGCGCACCGTCGTCGGCTGTGCCTCGAACTCCACGAGGCGGGCCAGCCGATTGTCATCCATCATGTACAACAGGATGCCCCGCTGCGTGGCGTTGATGCGCGCCACCGACCCTTCCGGCTCGAGCCGGCTCAGGATCGTCGGCTCCAGCAACCACGTCGGCGTCTGGAACAGATTCTGGTGCACGAACTGCACCGCCGCGCGCTGCCGCTCGCGCGGGATCGGCGTGAAGCGCCCGCCGGGCTGCGAGCCGTACTTCTCCTGGCCGGTCGCGCTGCCCACGATGGCCGCCACGTGGCGAATCTCGTTGGTGAATTGGCCCAGGATGCGGTTGTACCCTTCCTTCGTGAACGCGACATCCTCCAGCGGCTGCGTCGTGGCCGGCAGGAGCATCGGGATGAGCCGCTTCAGGTTGCGGAGTCCGAGCTCGGTGCTCTTGATCGCATCCTGGTCGCCGACGGCTTCGGAGTAGGCGCTGAACGGAATCGCCCCGAAGTCATCCGGGATGCCGTAGCGATGCCACGGGATCGAATCCTGCGTCCGGGCGAGCGCGTCGAGCATGGGCCGCTCGTCGTCCTCGTTGGTGGTGCCCGGGAACACCGAGTAGCCCCACTTGATCGAGAAGTGGTCGTAGGGTCCGATGTCCGGGATCAGCGTCTCGAGCGGGAGATTGTCCTCCGGCTGGGCGACGTAGTTGAACCGGGCGTAGTCCATGATCGTGGGCGAATGGCCCATGCGCTCTACCCACGAGCGTGACCGCACCGAGTCGGCCGGGTACATCGCCGAGGCGAGCTGGTTGTGCGGCAGGCCGAGCGTATGCCCCACTTCGTGGGCGACGACGAATTGCACGAGGCGACCCTGGAGCGAATCGGGCAGCGGGAGCCGCGCGGCGCGCGGATCGAGCGGGCCGACCTGCGTCCAGTACCACCAGGTCTGCAGGTTCATGATGTTGTGGAACATCACGACGTCCGCCTCGATGATCTCACCGGAGCGGGGGTCGCGCACGTGCGGGCCGTAGGCGTTCTCCACCGGGGACGCCGTCCAGCGGACCACGGAGTAGCGGGCATCCTCAGGCGACCAATCCGGATCCTGTTCCTTCGTCGGGGCGTCGGCCGCAATGATCGCGCGACGGAAGCCGGCCGACTCGAAGGCCGGCTGCCAATCCTCGATGCCAGCCCGCACGTAGGGCTTGAGCCAGTCGGGCGTGGCGGGGTCGATGTAATAGACGATCGGCTTGATGGGCTCGGCCATCGCCTGGTTCGGATCGGCCTTCTCGAGCCGCCAGCGCGAAATGAAGGCGCGCTGCTGCGCCCGCTGTTCCGGCCGGGCGTAGTCCGTCAGTGTGCCGTGGAAGTATCCCACGCGCGAGTCACGGAGGCGCGGACGCATCGGCGTCTCCGGCAGCTGCACCATGGACCAGTGCATCACGAAGGACTTCGACACCGTCGGCGTTCCGGGAGGAGCCGCCGGGGCGCCGAACCCGCCGCCGAGCGGCGCGTTGATCGTGAGGGTGGCCTCGACCTCGATGTTGGTCGGGAAGGTCCAGACGGTCTCGAGGAAGGACCGCGCCGCGTCGAGCGTGCCGCGCGACTGCTGTACGATGCTGATCTCGTTCGGCGGGTTCGTGTACAGGCGGCCGACCTCGATCACGGCTGCGGAGTCGGGGCCATAGGCCTCGACGTTGAACGACGCGAGGATCACCGGGTTATTGGAGCGGGCGACCGCGTCGGCGATGGGCGCGTCCTCGTCCGATGAAATGTTGGCGTAGGAGATGGCTCGGAGGAGCACGCGATTGCCGCGCCGCTCCCACTTCACCACTCGGGACTGGGCGATCTCCTCACCGCCGAGCCCGTCCGAGGCCATGTTGCGCGCCACGCGCGTCACGAGGAGGAGTTCCTTGTCGAGCTGCGCGGCCGGAATCTCATAGTACAGCCGATTCGCCCCGATCCGGTGCGTCTTGAACAACCCTTCCTTGGTGACGACCTCGCCGCGGATCACCTGCGCGTACGGCCGCGGCTGGGGATCTTGGGCAGCGCCGCCGCCGGGTGCCCCCTGCTGTGCGCCGCCGGGCGCGCCCCCCTGCGGGGTCGCGGCGGGCGGAGTCCCGTTGGCCGGTCGTGCCGGCGCCGGGGTCGTGGTCGTGGCGGTGGCTGGCGTGCACGACGCCAGCGCGAGCGCGAGACCAGCGGAAACGAGGAACGGACGTGTGGGTCGCATGCGACTCAGGGTGTAGGTGACGGCGGGGGTTTTGGACAACGGGACGAAAGATGCCCCTTGGAACGGACTCCTGGCTACGGCGCGCGTCGAGTCGGCGTTGACGCGGCCTGGATGGCCTCAGCCCCAAAGCGCTCGCGGACTCTGTCCACGGCCCGGGCCAGCGCCCGGTCCTCGGCGCGCTCCACGGCGTTCGCCGGGGCGCCGAAGAGTCCCAACTGCTCGGCGTCGCGGGCGGCGCTGAGTCCTCCGAGTGCCACCCCAACCAGCCGCGCCGGATGCCGCCGCGCGGCGCGGAGCTTCTTGAGCAATCCCACCGCCACGTCGCCGATCGCGCGATCGCTCTCCAGCGGTTCGGGCAGCGTGCGGCTGGCGAGCCGGGTGGTGAAGTCGCTGTCGCGTAGCTTCACGGTGACGGTGCGCGCCGAGAGCCGTTCGGCGCGCAGCTCCGAGGCCGCCTTGGCGCCGAGCGCACGGAGGTGCGCCTGCAACTGGGTGTCGTCGGAGAGGTCGCGCGAGAACGTGCACTCGCGGCTGATCTGCCGTGCGCTGCCACGCGACTCCACGGGCGCGGTGTGGATGCCGCGTACGCGGGCCCACAGCCATTCGGCGGGACGGCGGCCGATCCACCGGCTCAACGTGAGGCGGTCGTGCGGGAGCACATCCTCCACCCGCTCGAGGCCGAGCGTCTTCAGCTTGGCCTGGAGCTTGGGGCCGATGCCCGGGAGCTCGGCGAGGGCCAGCGTCTGCATGAACTCGCCCTCGGCGCCCGGCGCGATGATGCGCACGCCGGTGGCATCGGTGCCGGCGCGCGGCTTGGCCCGCTCGGCCGCCAGCTTGGCGATGAGCTTGGACGTGCCGCCGCCGAGCGAGAGCCACATCCCCGTTTCCTTCTGCACCGTGTGCCGGATGCGGGTCGCCGTCTGCTCGAGCGTCTCGTGGCCGTGCAGGGCCTCGGTGCCGGTGAGATCGAGGTACCACTCGTCAATGCTCGCGCCTTCCACCACCGGAGTGAATCGCCCCAGCACCGCGGCGATGGACCTGGACGTGGCGCTGCAGGCGGCGCGCGGCACGGGAACGCACAGCGCGTCGGGGCAGAGTCGCAGGGCCTGGGCGATGGGCATCGCCGAGCGCACGCCGAAGGCCCGGGTCTCGTACGACGCGGAGCAGACCACCCCGCGCCCGCCGGGGCGCCCGCCGACGATGAGCAGCGGTGCCCGACCGGCACCATCCGGATCCGCCATGCGGGCGACCGCCACGAAGAAGGCGTCGGCGTCGGCGAGGAGGATGCGGCGGTCGGTCACCCCCAAAGCATAGAGCGTGCGCGGCGGCTCGGCTACATTCCGTCACGATGAGCGGACTTGACAA
>JANJUF010000090.1 GCA_024710705.1 Gemmatimonadaceae bacterium
CCTTCCCCGATCTCGCCGATCTTGGCGTCGCGCATGAAGCGCTCCACGGGATAGTCCTTCGTGTACCCGTAGCCGCCGTGCAGCTGGATGGCCTTGATGGTGTTCCGCATGGCCAGCTCTGAGCAGAACAGCTTGGCCATCGCGGCTTCCTTGGAGTACGGCTGCCCGTTCTGGCTCAGCCAGGCCGCGTGGTACACGAGATGCCGCGCCGCCTCCAACTCCGTGGCCATGTCCGAGAGCTGGAAGTGCACGCCCTGGAACTCGGCGATCCGCTTGCCGAACTGCTTGCGCTCGGTCGTGTACTTCAGCGCCTCGTCGAAGGCCCCCTGCGCGACGCCGAGCGACAGGGCGGCGATGCCGATGCGTCCCGCATCGAGCGTCTTCATGAAGTTGATGAAGCCGCGGCCTTCCTCGCCGAGCAGGTTCTCCGCTGGCACTTCCACATCCTCGAAGATGAGTTCGCGGGTGTCGGACGCGCGCCAGCCGAGCTTGTCCTCCTTCTTTCCGGCACGGAATCCGCGCATCGGCACGAGCTCGGGATCGTGTCCCATCCCGAGATCCTTCACACGCTCGAGGTCACAGGTCTCCTTGGTGAGGATGAAGCTGGAGATGCCGCGCGTGCCCTGCCCCGGATCCGTCACCGCCGTGACAATGAAGACCTCACCGACGCCGCCGTGCGTGATGAAGCGCTTGGTGCCGTTGAGCACGTACTTGCCGCCCTTCTTGACGGCGGTCGTCTCGGTGCCGCCGGCGTCTGAGCCGGCGTTGGGCTCGGTGAGCCCGAAGCCACCGAGCACCTTGCCCGAGGCGAGGCGCGGCACGTAGCGGGCGATCTGGGATGCGTTGCCGAAGTTGACGATCGGCGACGTGCCGAGCGTCGTGTGGGCGGAGATCGTGATGGAGTGCGACGCGCAGACGCGCGCCAACTCTTCGATGGCGATCATGAACGAGATCGTATCGAGCCCGGCGCCGCCGAGTTCCTCGCTCCACGGGATCCCGAGCAGGCCCAGGTCCGCCATCTTCTTGACGTTGTCCCAGGGAAACTCCTGGGTGTCGTCAAAGTGGCGCGCGACGGGCGCGACCTCCTCACGGGCGAAGGCGCGGACCATCTCCCGCGTGGCGAGGTGATGGTCCTGGAAGTAGAGCGCGTCGTGCATCGGGTCGGCGGCGAGGGACGTGGAGGCGGGTCGGCGGCAGCTATCCCCGCAACTTAGTCGGGCGACGACCGGAACGCGCGTTCGAGTACGACGCCGTCCAGCTTTTCCGCCGGCGTCAGCCCGAGCAGCCGGGCCAGCGTTGGCGCGATGTCCACCACACGCGCGGGGCCGGTGTCGGTGCCCTGCCCGAACGCATCGCCCCAGAACATCACGGGCACGAGCGCGTCGTAGTCGTGCGGCGTGCCGTGCGACGCGATGCCGGTACCGATGTAGTTGAACGGATCGAGGGTCACCACCGCGAGCGTGTTGCCCCCGGGCCGGAACATGTGCAACCACCGACGCGCGATGTGATCCTTCACCGTATCGGCGCGCGCCAGGTCGTCAATGACGTCCACGCGCATCACACCCGGCACCTTGCGCGCCTCGGCGGCGAACTCCCGCGCAATGCGCTGGATGTCGCGCTCCTTCCCCACGGCCTGCGCGCGATCCACTTCGAACGCGGGCCAGTCCCAGGTGAAGGCGATCGGGGCGATGCCCGAGCGCGTTACCAACGGCGAGATGGCGGTAAACACCGGATCGAAGGCGCGACCGCCGACGCGGCGGGCGCCGACATTGTTTCCGAAGGTGGAGCGCACCTCCGGCACCGGGGCCACCCCGTGGTCCGACGTAAGCGCAATCACGATGTTGTCCCGCCCGCGCAGGGCGAAGAGTGAGTCGAGGAAGACGCCGAGAAAGCGGTCGAGCCGCAACGCGTGATCGTGCAACTCACGGGAGTCGGGCCCCCAGCGGTGTCCGACGGCGTCCATCGTCGACAGCGACACCGCGAGCAGGTCCGTCTGCGGGCCGCCGCCCAGATCCATCTCTCGCACCCCGCGCCACGCAAAGTCGAACGTGAGCTCATCCATCCACGGCTGTCCGGCGATGACGTTGCGTGCCATGCCGGCGTCCGTCGCCATGACGTGCGGGAACAGGAAGCCCTGTCCCCCGCTCTCAGCTTCCACCGAGTCCGGCTCGGGATAGTACTGCTCGGGCAACAACAGCTCCCAGCGGCGGCCAGCGTACCGGGTGGCCGCGCGATCCTCGGCGTTGAAGGCCTGCACCCAGCTCGGCAGCGTGTCGGCGTAATACGTGCTGGTGGTGAACGTGCCGCTCCGCTGCGCGTACCAAAACACCGGATGCTTGCCGCGTCCGATCGGGAGGATGGCCCCCCGATCCTTGCGGGAGACCGAGAGCACGCGCGTACGCGAGTCGGCAGCAACCATCCAATCGGCAAGCGTGGTGCCCTGGAAGCGGAAGGGCGACGCCCCGATGCCATCGGCGTCCACGAGCGGGGCTTCGGTGGTGTTCACGCCGGCCGAGTTGCTGGCGATGCCGGTGCTGTACGGGAAGCGCCCCGAGAGCGTCGAGGCGTGGCCTGGCGCGGTTTCTGTGATGCCGTGATCGTGGGCGGCCCTCGAGAAGAACACGCCTTCATCGAGCAGACGGCGGAATCCCCCCGTGAACTGAGCGTCCCAGCGCTCGAGATAGTCCGGGCGCAGTTGATCCACCGTGAGCAGCAACACCAGTTTCGGTCGGACGCGATGGCCGGGATCGGGGATGGCGACGGGCGCGACCTCCGCCACCGGCGGCGGCGGCAGGGTGGCCGGGCGTTGCACGCAGGCCGGAACGGCGAGCAGTGCGAGCATCGGGAGAACAGGCACCAGACGGAAGGTCGACATCGCTCTCGGGTGAGGGTCCTCGGATTATACCCTAGACCGCCGATCGGCGTGCAGTTGCCCTCCGGCGCGCTTCGTCACACTTTCGTCCCGGCGTGGCTCCCACATTCCCCACATGCCTGACCTTTCCCAGCACTATCTCTGGCGCAATCTCGTTGCGCGCACGCTCGTCTACTACGCCATCTGCGGCACCGTCGCCTGGGCGTTGCGCGAGTACGTGACGCCCACCTGGGGCGTGCTCGGCGGCGAAACGCTGAAGGATCTCGTGGGCGGCGCGCCGGCCGTACTCGATGGCGAGAGTAGCTCCACGCCGACCGCCCTCGCCGCCACCATCGCGATGGTGACCGCCTTCGCGACCTCGCTTCCGGTGGCGTGGATCTACACGCTCACCCGGCGCAAGAAGGGGTTCCAGCAGTCCGTGGTGCAGACCTACCTGATCCTGCCGGTGGTCGCCGCCGGCATCGTGGTGCTCGTCAAGCACTCGCTGGCGCTGGCGTTCTCGCTGGGTGGCATTGTCGCGGCGGTGCGGTTCCGCACCTCGCTCGACGACAGCAAGGACGCGGCCGGCATCTTCGTGGTCATCGGCATCGGCATGGCGGCGGCAGTCGCGCCGTCGGTGTCGTGGGTGATCTCGATTGGATTCAACGTGCTGATGCTGTTCCTCTGGTTCACCGATTTCGGAAAGCCGCTTGCCCTCGAGGGCCGCACGGCCGAGAAGCGCCTCGAACGCGCGCTCGCGACGGCCAACCGCACCGGCATGTTCCTCGCCAAGATCGACGACGAGGTGCTCAAGGCCATGTCGCCCGAGCAGCTGGAGGCCTTGGCCGACCGCGCCTGGCGCCGGCGCAAACGCAACGACCCCGACCTCGCCGAGGACGACGACAGGGATGGGGAGAAGGGCGACGCACGCCCCCAGTTCGACAAGCTGCTGCGCCTGCGGACGGCCGACGCGGAGCGCGCCCGCGCACTCTGCGAACCGCGCTTCACGGCGCTCTTCGCCCAGTGGAAGTACCTCGGCAGCGTGAAGGAGAACGACATCCGCGTGCTTGAATACGGGGTCACGCTGGCCGATACCGTCACCCCCGGCGTCGTCGGCGACGACCTCGGTGCCATTCCCGATTCGCCGCTTCGCGGCGTGGAGTTGCGTTGATGCTTCGTCCGCTCTGCCTGCTGGTCGCCGTGCTACTTGCGGCCGATGGGCTCTCCGCCCAGGGGTTGTTCCGCTCCGACGAGCCGCTCACGATCACGCTGACCACCAACCTGCGCGACCTCACGCGTGAGCGCGACTCGACGAACCTGCGTTGGTTCGGCACCGAGCTGAAGTGGTTGGACTCCGCCGGCGCCGAACGCACGATGCCGGCGGAACTGCGGGCCCGCGGGCACTTCCGGCGGCAGACGGCGAACTGCGCGTTTCCGCCGCTCTTCCTCCGCGCGGCGCGCGGGGATCGCGAGGGCACGATCCTGCAGGGCAACCCCCGGGTGAAGATTGTCACGCCCTGCCGCCCGGCCTCGGCGGACTACCAGCAGTACATCTTCACCGAGTATCTCGCGTACAAGGCGTACGAGATCATCGATACGATGCATCATCGCACGCGGCTCGCGCAGATCACCTACGTGGACTCGGCCGGTCGCGGACGGCCGATCACCGTCACGGGATTCTTCCTCGAGACCGCGGAAGAGGTGGCCGACCACTACGACCTCGCGAACTTCGAGAGCCCCGGCACCACCTGGGATTTCCTCGAAGACGAGATCATCGCGCGCATCTCGCTGTTCCAGTTCATGATCGGCAACACCGATTGGTCCACGTCGGGCCTGCACAACATCATCGTCCTGCGGTCGCCCGAAGCGACGTATCGCGCCATCCCGTACGACTTCGACTGGACTGGCCTGGTGAACGCGCGCTACGCGACACCCAATCCGATCCTGCCGATTCGGTCGGTGCGCCAGCGGCTGCACCGCGGCCCCTGCCGCACCGCCGAGCAATGGGCACCGACCATCGCCTACTTCAAGGAGCGGCGGCCGGCGATCGATGCACTGTTCAGCACCCCGCTGCCCGGGCAGGATCCGCGCAAGCTCG
Organism: Gemmatimonadaceae bacterium; assembly: GCA_024710705.1. Classification (GTDB taxonomy): domain Bacteria; phylum Gemmatimonadota; class Gemmatimonadetes; order Gemmatimonadales; family Gemmatimonadaceae; genus Pseudogemmatithrix. The sequence goes on from JANJUF010000090.1 coordinate 4,950, forward strand.
CCGAGGCGAAGCGCTACGTGGACGAGTTCTGGCCAATCCTCGACGACGAGCGCCGGTTCCGTCGCGAGGTGATCGAGACCTGTCGCCCGGACGGCAACTGACCTGAGGCGCGGGCGACGCCGGCGCGGCCCTCAGTCGAGGCCGCGCAGGGTGTCGAGCACGTCCCGCCCGAACCGGTCGAGTCGCGCCGGGCCCACGCCGTGGACGCCGGCGAGTTGGTCCCTCGATCGCGGGTTGGCTCGGGCGATTTCGCGCAGCGCGCGATCGGGAAATATCACATACGCCGGCACGTCGTCCGCCTTGGCCAGACGCGAGCGCAGTACCTTGAGCGCATCGAGACGAGCGATCTCTTCGCGAGAGAGCGGTGAGTCCGTGACACCGGCCTTCGCCGCCGCCGGCTTTCTGCTCCGTCCGCGCGTGGCTGGCCCGCTTCGCGGCTCGTGTTTGATGCCGAGGCAGTTGTCGCAATTGTCGCAGCGGGGGCGCGCGGCCGGGTCGCCGAAATAGCGGAGCACGAACGCGCGTCGGCAGTACTTGGTATACGCGTACTGCTGCACCATCTCGAGCTTGCGTAGTTCCCCGTGGCGGCGGCGGTCGAGCCCAGCCCAGTCCACCGGCCAGCCGGCGAGGTCGCGGGACGGATCCACCACCGTGATACCCTCCCCCAACTTGCGCCACACGAGCATTTGCTGGCTCTGCAGCGCGTCGAGCTGCCGCATGGCAGCAAGCGCGCCGCCGAGGCCAGGCGGAAGGGCGTCGAGATCCGCCACGATGCCAGCGTGCAGCGTGCCGCGGGCACGCCTCCACAGCGAGCGCAGGAGCGCCAGCGCGAGGCCATCGCGCTCCTCCGTCAACTCGGCCTTCAGTCGCTCGGGCGTGGCCAGCAGGCGCAGGTGGGCGTGCGTCCGCGAGGCGTCGGCGACCGCCACCGCGCCGCTCCGAGTCAGGATGCGCAGCGCCGATTCCGCCTCGCGATCGCTCACCTTGCCCCGCGCGGTCGCCGCCACCTCCGCGCTGGACGCCGCCACCAGGCCATCGGGGTCGGCGAGGCGTCGCAGCGCCTCGTAGACGCTTGCGATGGTCTCACGCTCCGGCAGCGCGCCCTTGATGAAGAACTCGTGGGTGAAGCGATCGGGAAAGGCGTGCAGGAGGACCGCCGTGGCGGGCAAACGATCGCGTCCCGCCCGGCCCGCCTCTTGATAGTAGGCCTCCAGTGTCCCCGGCATGGCGTGATGCACCACCAGTCGCACATTCGGCTTGTCGATCCCCATCCCGAACGCATTGGTCGCGACGATCACGCGCACGCGCTCGGTCATGAAGGCGTCCTGCACCTCGGCGCGATGCGCGTCGTCGAGCCCGGCATGGTAGGCAAGAGCGGGGAGCCTGGCCTTGGTGAGCGCGCCAGCAATCCGCTCGACCGTCTTCCGCGTGCTCGCGTACACGATGGCCACCCCGTCCCGATGCGCCTCGACCTGCTCGCGAAGCAGCGCCACCAGCGACTCATCCTTGGCCGCGTCGTTCTTGGTGGGCACAACGTGGTAGGCGAGGTTGGTCCGGTCGAATCCCGTGATCACCACCGTCGGGTTGTGGAGCTCCAGCTGCCGCGCGATGTCCTCGCGCACCTCAGGCGTGGCGGTCGCGGTGAGCGCCACCGTGGGAGGATTCCCGAGGCGCTTCCGTACCTCCTTCACCCGGAGGTAACTCGGCCGGAAATCGTGCCCCCACTCGCTGATGCAGTGCGCCTCGTCCACCGCCAGCAGCGTCACGCCAATGGCGCGCAGTCGCTCAGCGGTGCTGCCGAGGTCGAAGCGTTCGGGGGCGAGGTAAAGGAGCTTGACCTCCCCGCTCGTCACCCGCGCCATGCGCGCGCTCACCTCGGCCTGGCTCAAGGTACTGTTGAGGAATGTCGCCGGCAGGCCGCGCGCTTCCAGCGCATCCACCTGGTCCTTCATCAGCGAGATGAGCGGGGAGATCACGACGGTGAGCCCCGGGAGGACGAGGGCCGGCACCTGGAAGCAGAGCGACTTACCTCCGCCGGTGGGCAGGATCACCAGGGTGTCTCGCCCATCGAGCACGGACTGCACCGCCTGCGTCTGCCCGGGACGGAACCCGGGATAGCCGAAGCGTTCTCGCAGCAGCGCGAGGGCGGCGGCGAGTCGGGGATTGGCGGACGCCACTGTGGACACGCCGAAGGATAGTCGGTGTCGCCGCCGCCGCGGCATCGGTTCCTTGCCCGGGGGGACGGGATAACTTTCCCGCGTGCACATCCCGCTGTTCGTCTCCGCGTCGGGCATCTTGGTTCTGATCGCGCTCGGGTTCGTGTTCGCGCTCGGGCGGCTGAGCGCGACGTACCACCGGCGTTACGTGCGGTCGTGGCAGTACGCCTGGCTGGCGCTGGCGGTGTACGCCTGCTTCGCCGGACTGGCCCTGCTCTCAGTGGACCTCCCGTCGCTGACGCCGTGGCGTCGGGTGGCATCGCTGGCCTCCATCGGGGCGGCATGGTGGCACCTCCGCGCGCTGGGCGTCGGCATGCGCGACCTCTGCGCTCCGGAGGAGGACCTTCCCGCCTGGCGCGAGTGGCTGACGGCCGTGCTCATCGCCGGTGCGGCGCTGTTGGTGCTGATGCCGGTCGCACCGCGTTCCGAGGCAGCGTTCATGCGTTACCTCGCGCGCGTCGCGATGCTGGCCGCGGCGTGGGGCGTGACCTACATCTCCGCCGGTCTCCTGCTCCTCCGCCGCCGGACGGACGCCACGGAGCTCGCCCGCGGGATCCTGGCGGCCGCGCTCGTCACCTACGGCATCCTGCGGGTGGTGGAACCCGCGTTGCACCTCCTCGATGAGCGCCCTGTCCTCGCACAGGTGCTCACCTTCGGTGGCCTCCCCCTGCTCGTGGCGATGGGCGGAGGGATGCTCATCACGCTTCTGGAGGTGGAACGCACGCGCGCCCTCAACGAGGCCGCCGCGCGAAGCACCGCGGAGCGTACCGCCGTCGCCTCCGAAGCGACCCTCGCCACGGCCCTCGCCAGCAGCACGGATCCAGTGTTGATCGTGGACCGCGACGGGATTGTGCTCAGCGCCAACCTGCGCTTCGTGGACCTGGTCCGGCAGATCACCGGGCGCACCGTGCGCCCCGGCGAGGAAATCCACGGCTACATGGACGCCCCGACCCGCACGTTCTGGGATGAGGCCTTCGCCCGCGCCCGCGACGGTGAGGCCCTGCTCCGTCGCCAGCCCTTCCACCTCGCGCACGGCGAGCCGCCACGCTCCTTTGCCGTCCGCCTCACGCCCGTGCGCGAGTCGGGACAGATCATCGGGGTCCTCGTCGTGGCCCACGACGCCACCGAGGAGGAGAAGCTCCGCGCCGCCCTGGAACGGCGCGAGGAGTGGTTTCGCTCGATGATCGAGAACGCCAGCGACATCATCTTCCAGATCTCCCGCGATGGCGTCATCGAGTACGCCAGTCCGTCGCTGGAACGCCTGCTCGGGCATCGCCCGGGCGACGTGATCGGCAGCCCGGCCTTCACCTTCGTCCACCCGGACGACGCCCCGACGCTGCGCGACGCCATGGAGCGCTCATTCGCGCGCGACGACACCGTGCCGACCACTGTCCCCTTCCGGGCGCGCGCACGGCACGGCGAGTACCTCGAGATGGAAGCCGTCTCGCGGCCGTACGAGGAAACGGACGGCTCGCCGCGCCTGATCGTCGCCGCGCGGGATATCCGCGAACGCCGGCGCCTCGAGGGCGAGCTGCTCGCGGCGCGGCGGCTCGAGAGCGTCGGGCGCCTCGCCGGTGGCGTGGCCCACGATTTCAACAACCTCCTCACCGCCGTCGTGGGGAACGTGAGCCTGATGCGAGAGCGAGTCGCGGGCGACGGCGTGCTCAGCACGCACCTCGAGGAAATCGATCACGCCGTGCAACGCGGCGCCGAGCTGACGCGGCGCCTGCTGGCCTTCGCCCGCCGCCAGATGATCGAGCCCCGCATCCTGAACGTCACGGAGCGCGTGTCCGATCTTGAGCGCCTGCTGCGCCGCCTCCTCGGCAGTGACATCACGCTCTCCATCGAGTTGGCGCCGGACCTCTGGTCGGTCCGCGCCGACCCGACGTCGCTGGAACAGATCCTGGTGAACCTCGCGGTCAACGCCCGCGATGCCATGCCGGACGGCGGCACGCTGCGTCTGGTGGGCAGCAATCTCGCCATCGCCGAGAGCGGTCACGAGTCCCTCGGCATCCCGCGCGGCGAATGGGTGCGCCTCGACCTCAGTGATACCGGCGCGGGCATCGAGGAATCGGTGATCGGCCAGATCTTCGAGCCTTTCTTCACGACGAAGGACCGCAGCGGAGGCACCGGGCTGGGCCTGGCCACGGTGTACGGTGCGATGACGCAGGCGGGCGGCCACGTGCGCGTGCGCTCCGCCGTCGGCGCGGGCACGACGTTCTCCCTGTTCCTCCCGCGCGTTATCCCACCGGCCGCACCCAAGCGGCCGTCGACGCCGGTGGACGCCGCGAAGGCCGTGCCCGGGGAGATCGTGCTGCTGATCGAGGATGAAGCCGGCGTCCGCGACGTGACGGCCAAGATCCTCCGCAAACTCGGCTACGAGGTCCTCACCGCCGAGGATGGCGAACGGGCGGTCGCCTTGGTTGCGGCGCGCACCGAGCCCATTGACCTCGTGGTGAGCGACCTGATGATGCCAGGCATCAACGGTGTCGAGGCGGTGCGCCAGATCCAGGCGCTGCGGCCGACGCTGCCCGCCATCTTCATCTCGGGATTCAGCGAGGAGGCGCTACGCTGGCGCGATGGCATGCCGAGCGCGGGCCGCCTGCTCGCCAAGCCTTTCACCGTGCAGGAACTCGCCGCCGCCGTCGCCGAGGCGCTGGGCCGCGGCGACTAGACGGCGCGCGCGAAGTGGCCGCGCGTGAACCCGTCCGGCAGCAGCTCGCGCGGCCGACGCGAGGGCCGTTCGCCTCGGGCGACGGCATCAACGGCCGCGCGGTACGCCGCGACGCGCTCGGCCACGGCATCGCCAGGCACGTTGAACACCAGCCGGAAGCGCCGCAGACCCTGCGCCCAGAGTCGCGGCAGGAACTCGCTCGCCTCGATCGGCCGCGAATGCAGCAGGCGATTGCGGCACGCGTAATCGGTGGCCACCGGGAACTCGTAGCCCGCTGGATCGGTGAGCCGCGTGTCCACGTGTCGCTGGGTGCACAGGTCGCGACAATGCGTCGGGGTCCGATCGAATGCCGCGCTGAGCACGCAGTGCTCCAATGTCATGCCCTCGGGACGCCCGTGGATGAGCACCTCGAATCCGGCGCCTGTCCACGGGGCCACCACCGCGCCGATCTCATCCGTGGTGAGCTCCACCGACGGCGTGATGCCGCTCGCGCCGAGCGCGAACAGCTCCTCCGCGGCCTGGGCATTGAAGCAGTTCACGGCGTAATCGGCGTGGACGTCGCGACCGGCTGCCGCAAGTTCCGCGAGGAGTCCCAGATGCCCGCTGAGCAACGGTGTGCCGAGCGCGATCCACTTGTCGAGTCTCTTCCGCTCCTCCGGGCGCACGATCGTCGGCAGCCGCAGGCGGAACCCGCGCCCCGCCGACGCAGCGCGATCGGCGAGCGCGCGCACGCGACTCACCGCCGGAAACGGATGCCGCAGGAACGGATCGAGGACGATCTCATCGGCCCCGGCGTCCAGCGCCGCGACGCCGTCCTCCACGCGCCACACCTCGGCAACCAGCCGCGGGGACGTCGTGGCGTCCACCGCATGCGCGGCCGCAGACGCCGGGCGCACCGCGAGTGCCGCAGCGATCGTCGCCCGCCGCGCGGCCAGCTCGGCGTCGTGCGTCCACCCGAGATGCTGTTCGAGCTGCTCGACCGCCTCCTGGCGCATGCGGTTCAACTCGGAGACGGGGAGGAACAGGTCGCCGGCGAGCGCCGCCACATCGAGGTCTCCCAGCACGAACGAACTTTCACCCATGCGCCCGAACTGTTCGCGCAGCTGTGCTGCATCGAGTGCGCGCCTTTGCGCCGGCGCGAGCGCCATCTCGCTGCGCACCTCCACTACGTGGTCTCCGGCGGCGAAGATCGCCTTGAGGGCCCCGCCTGCGGCGCCGAAGCAGCGTACCGACACGCCGACCCGTCTCCGGCGTGTACCCTGTCCCACGTCGGCGTAGCTCGCCCGTGAGGACTCCAGCAGCGAGACCTGCGCGCTGCGGATCACGCGCCACCCCACCGGCACCTCGCGACGGGCCTTGATGGCCTGCCGCCACACGCCATCGCGCTGCGACAAGGTGCGCACCGGGCCGGCACTGAACCCCACGCTCTCGAGATGGCCGCCTGCCGGCGGCTCGAACCCGAGGCCGTCCCGCTCGGCGATCGGCGCACGCACCTCGACGATCACCTCGCCGCGCTCGAAGCCCACGACCGTCCCCACCTCGAGCCCGCGGTTATCCGGCTGCGTGCGCGTGATGTATTCGCGTCCTTCGCGCCCTCCGTACATCCCGCCGGTGAAGCCGCGTGAGAAGATCTGCACCAGCGGCTGCACTTCCTCGAACGAGGGCTCGGTGAAGGTGCCGCGCTCCACGCGCTGCAGGAAATCGCGATAGCCCCTGGTCACCGTGGCGACGAACTCCGGCTTCTTCTTGCGCCCCTCGATCTTGAGGCAGCCCACGCCGGCTTCGGCGATCTCGGCGAGATGCTCCCAAGCGCCCAGGTCCTTGGCCGAGATCAGGTAGCCGCGATCGAGCTCGGCGCCGTCGGCGGCGTCGCGCAGCACGTAGTCCTTGCGGCAGGACTGCGCGCAGGAGCCCCGGTTGGCACTGCGCTCGGAGATCATGCCGGACATGTAGCACTGCCCGCTGTACGAGATGCACAGCGCGCCGTGTACGAAAGTCTCGAGCCCGAGCGTCGGGACGGCAGCGCGGATGGCGCGAATGTCGTCGAGCGTATTCTCGCGTGCCAGCACCACACGGTCGATGCCGAGACGCGCCATCACGCGGGCGCCGGAGGCGTCGTGCACGGTGAGCTGCGTGGAGCCGTGGATCTCGAAGTCGGGATAGACCCGCTGGATCATCCGGATCAGCCCCACATCCTGCACGATGGCCGCGTCCACGCCGCGGTCGATGCACTCGCCGAGGTATTCCAGTGCCTCGGCCAGCTCGGCCGGCTTCACGAGGATGTTGAGCGTGAGGTAGATTCGTGCGCCTCGCTCGTGGGCGATGAGGCAGGCCTGCTCAAGTTCGTCGAGACTGAGTTGGGCCCCGTCGTCACGGGCGTTGAACTTGGACGCGCCGAGATAGACCGCGTTCGCGCCGTTGGCGACCGCGGCACGCACGGCATCGAGCGAGCCGGCGGGCGCGAGGAGTTCGGGGATGGGGTGTCGGGCCACCCGTGGAATCTAACCGGGCCCGAGGAGGCTCAGCGCGTCAGCGCCACCACTTCGTGCAGCTGCAGCAGATGACGCTCCTCGTGGCGCGCGATCATCAAGACCCACTGCCAGCCGTCGAAGGCGCCGAAGAACGGGTGGTCGTGGCGGATCAGCGAGAGGCGCGGCCCCGCCTCGTAGGCGGCCTGCAGCAGTTGCACGCGCCCGTCCACCCACCGGCCCCGCTCGGCCACCAGGTCAATCTCCGCCGGCGGCGCCAAGCCTTCCGGTGCGCTGAGCTTCTGGCTGCGGTCCAGGAAGGGGAACTTGTCCAGCAGGCTGAGGACCACGAGCGTGGAGGGTCCGGGCGGCACGGTGGCGTTGGGCGGGAGCTCGGCGTTCTTCCGTTCGATGAGCCGTGCCACGCCGCGCTCCACCTTGGCCACGTGCCAGATGATCTGGGCCGGGGTCCAGTGCCCCGGCGGCGCCGCGTGGCGCCGTGACTCGGGCACCTCCCGAATCGCGTCCTCGAACTCCCGGCGTACCCGGGTCAGTTCCTGTTCCAGCACCTGCACGCGTCGGTCGGTCCCAAGCATGTCCGGAATCTCAGCGGCGGTTCGCGAAACCGCCACCCCTCGCCCGCCGTAGGCCGAAGCAAGGAGGCACCACATGCTTGGATTCCTTTCGCTCGTCATCACGCTCGGCGCAGCCTGGTTCGGCTATGGGACGGCACGCCGCTTCGTCCGGGAACGCCTGCGGTACGTGGACGGCGCGCTGTCCTCGGGCGCGGCGGTCCTCGCCGGGATTGGCGCGGCCGTCGTGGCTTGGCCCATCGCGTGGCTCCTACCCCTGGTCACCGGCGGCACCGCCATCGCCTTCGGCCTCGCAGTGGGACTGGGGACGCGGGCTGGCGCCTCGGATGTGAAACACGGGTACCGACTCGGCGACGGACGCTAGTCGCGGACGCGCCGCGCGGAAGCGAGAAGGGGACGGACCGCCTCGGCAGTCCGTCCCCTTCGCTGCCCTGCACCAGCGCCAACCTAGCGCGGCCGGACGGCCGACCGCTCCAGTGTAAAGCCGCCAACGTGCACATCCAGATTGTGGTTCACGCGGAACCCGACGATGCCGTCCGTGGTGCCGGTCATGCCCTGCCTCGGGATCTCACGGATCAGCGTCCCGTTGGCAAAGAGCCGTGACGACGTCTCGGTGACTTCCACCTTCAGTGTGTTCTCTTGCTTGCCGTCCGCGCCCTCCTTGACGATGGCCGTGTGCTCGGTCCACGGCACGACGTCATGCGTTTCGGCCCCGGCCCGGTGGCGCACGAGGAACTTGCCGTCCTTGCGGATCACGAAGTAGAGGTAGTTCTGGGAGGGCTGGTTGAGGTCGTTGCCGCCCCAGATCAGGCCGTATGCCTCGGCATGCTGTGGTGCCTTCATCTGCGTGAAGGTTGCCTGCACCGCGTAGGTGCCCGACACCCGCGACTGCGGATTCCAGTAGATCGCGGCCGGCCCGGCCGTTACGTGCATGCCTGATCCCATCGTTTCGAAGCGGATATCCGGGCGATTGGCATTCGCCCGATCGAGCCGCACCTCCCATCCTGCGGGGACCGGCGCGTTGCCCTGGCGGGATGCTACATCCGGGTCGGCGGGGCGGCCCTGGGCCCCGAGTGAGCCGGCAGCCAGCGCCATCAAGAAGAGTGCGTGACGGGAACGCTTCATGTGTCCTCCGAAGGAGATGTCGTGGAACGATGCTTCACGTTGCGCTCCGGAAGGAACCGGAGCAACCACGCGACGGCGACGAGGGCGATCCCCGTCCACCGCAAAGCGTCCAGCCCGGTGCGAATCCCGAGCAGGAAACAGAACAGCCCGGCGAGGGCCAAGGCAATCTTCGCGACCAGCGCGGGCGACATCACAGGTCCTCGCGCGACGTGCCGGGGAACCCGAGGATGAAGTCCCGTCCGAACGCGGAGGATGGGGTCTGGAACCCCAGTGCCACGCCGTCGGCCAAGAGCCGCTGCGCCGCACCCACCGCCGTCATCGCCGTGAGGGTGTATCCATCCGGGGCCACGAGTCTGGCGCGCACGACATGTCCCGCCGCGTCCCGCGCCTCTCCCCAGAGGCGGCTCTGCGCCCCTGCTCGGCGTTCCGCGCTCGGGCCGGGCGTGCGGGCGTTGATGCGACCTTTCAAAAAGCGTTGCGCCGGTCCCGTCGCCAGCAGCGGCAGGATCGGCCGGCTCCAGCGCATCATGCGGACCGCGCGCGGAGCCACGGCCGTATACACCGTGATATCCGGGATGTTCGTGGAGTAGTAGGCGGTGGAGACGTCGCCCCAGGGAATCGAGACGCAGTGCCGGATGCGATCGCCGAAGTCCACGTCGCGGGTGCGCCACGCGGACGGGACCGCCTGGATCCTGCCCCCGCGCCGCACCGCGCCGCCGCCGGCGATGTTCTCCACCATCGTCGTGGCCGTGCCCCGCGAGAGCCCGGTACCGCCCGTGAAGGCGAGCGTCAGTTCCGTCGCGGTCGGGAGCCGGTGTTTGAGGTGCGCCGCGAGGCAATCGCTGGGAACGACATCGAACCCCACCCCGGGAATGGCCGTGATGCCCGCCGCCGCGACGCGCGCCGTCAGTGCCGCGATACGCTCGAACACGGCAATCTCGCCGGTAATGTCCAGGTAGTGGGCACCGTTCCGCATGCAGGCATCGAGCATGGGCGGCGACATTCGGGCGAACGGGCCGGCGCAATGCAGCACCACCCGAATCCCGCGCAATGCCGCGTCGAGCGCGGCGGGATCATCGAGCGCCGCCGGGCGCGCCTCGAGCTGATGCGCGGCCGCGAGTTCCCGCACCGACGCCGCGTTGCGCCCCGACAGCACCGGCCGCAGACCCTGCGCGAGCGCCTCCTCGAGGATGAGCCGTCCGGTGTACCCGGTCACGCCGTAGAGGAGGAGAGCGCTCATCGGAGCGGACCGATGGCCGGCGGAATCACATAGGGGCCCAGGTGCGGTCCGGGATTCTGCCAAGCAGCGCGCAGCGCGAGGGCGAGGGTGGAGCGCGTCTCCTCGGGATAGACGATGGCGTCGATGAAACCACGGGCGCCGGCGTAACGCGCATCGAGCTGATGCTCATAGTCCTCGCGCATCTCGGCGATCGCAGCCTGCACTGCCGGGCTCGGATCGGACTGCGCCTGCTTGGCGGCGGCCAGCGCCGGACCGTGTACGGCGGCCACTGCGGACTCGCCTTCCATTACCGCCATGCGCCCCGTGGGCCAGGATAGGATGAAGTCGGGGTCGAAGCCCTGCCCGGCCATCGCATAATAGCCGGCCCCACTGGCGTGATTCACCGTCAGGACGAGCTTCGGCACAGTGGCCGTGGCCATGGCTTCCACCCAGCGCGCACCGGCGCGGATGATGCCCTCGTGCTCGGCCTCCTGCCCGACCATGAAGCCCGAGACATCCTGCACGAACAGCAGCGGGATGCCCTGACGATCGCAGCGGTCGATGAAGAACGCCACCTTCTCTGCGCTCTCGGCGTAGATGATCCCGCCGAAGCGCGGCTTCTCGCCGGGGCGCCCCTTGATGAGTCCACGGGCGTTGGCGATCACGCCCACTGGGATCCCCTCGATGCGCGCATCGCCACAGAGCATCTCCTTGGCGAGATTCGGCTGGAACTCGTCCAGCGAACCGTCGTCGAGCAGGGCGCGCAGCACGTCGTGCATGTCATACGACATCCGGTGGTCACTGGGCAGGATGTCGTAGAGCGCCTCGGGATCGGTGCCGGGCTTGGCCGCTGGATCGTGCGGGGCCACCCGCGGCGGCGGCGCGAGGCGCGTGATCTGGTCACGGACCATGCGGAGGCACTCGGCATCGTCCGCTGCCGCGTAGTGCGCGACGCCGCTCACCTCGGTGTGCATCGTCGCGCCGCCGAGGGTCTCGCCGTCCACCGTCTGCCCGGTAGCCCCCTTCACGAGGTTCGGACCACCGAGTCCCATGAACGACGTGCCCTTCACCATCAGGATCACGTCACTGAGCGCCGGAAGGTAGGCGCCGCCGGCCACACACTGGCCCATCACCGCGGCGATCTGCGGGATGCGCAGGTACCGGCGCATCAGCGAGTTGTAATAGAAGATGCGGGCCGCGCCGTACTGCCCCGGGAACACGCCGCCTTGGTACGGCAGGTTCACACCGGCGGAATCCACCAAGTAGATGATGGGAATGCGGCAGCGCATGGCGCATTCCTGCGCGCGGAGGATCTTCGGAATCGTTTCCGGCCACCACGAGCCCGCCTTCACCGTGGCATCGTTGGCCACGACCACGCACTCGCGCCCGTGGACTTGGATGATTCCCGTGATGACGCCGGCGCCCGGCGCCTCCCCATCGTACAGATCGTGGGCGACGAGGAGGCCGAACTCGAGGAACGGGGAGCCAGGGTCCTTCAATCCCGCCACGCGCTCGCGCGCCGTGAGCTTTCCTTGGGCATGCTGTTTGGCGATCCGCTCCGGCCCGCCGCCGAGCCGGAGCTTGGCTTCGAGGGCCTTGGCGGCGTCGGCGAGTTCGCGGAGCCTGCTGCTGCCCTTGGCCGAGCCCGCGTCGGCTGGACGGGCCTTGCTCACGCTTCCTGCGACTGCCGCGCGGCGAACCAGGTCTTGATGTAGTCCACCAGGTCGGCGGTGGAGGTGCCAGGACCGAAGAGGCGGCCCGTGCCCTGCGCCTCGAGCGCCGCCATGTCCTCCTTGGGAATGATCCCGCCGCCAGTGATCAGCACGTCGTCGCGTCCCTGTTCGCGCAGCAGCTGCAGCACGCGTGGGAACAGCGTCATGTGCGCACCGGAGAGGATGCTCAACCCGACCACGTCCACGTCCTCCTGCACGGCAGCGGAGGCGATCATCTCGGGGGTCTGGTGGAGGCCGGTGTAGATGACCTCCATGCCGGCATCGCGCAGGGCGGCGGCGACCACTTTGGCTCCGCGGTCATGGCCGTCGAGACCGGGCTTGGCAACGAGCACTCGGATGGGGCGGGTCATGGCGGAAAGCTATCCCTCGGACAATGGGTGTTCAATCGGCCTATGGCGCGCGACACCACGGATCGGGTAGCCTTCGACATCGCCGACCACCCCCGATTTCTCGTGATTCCACGCGCCCTCTCCTCGCGCCAACGCGCCCTGCTGGTCCTCGTGCTTCTTCTCGCGCCCGTCGCTGCCTGCGAGCACTTCACGGATCCGGAAGCCCCACCGCAGGCGTCCGGCCCCATTCCCGCCGGCGCGGGGCGGATTCGCGTGGAGAACACGCTCAGCGCTCCGATCGTCGAGACCTGGTACGCGCCCTGCCTTGGCAACGTCGTCCCGCTCAAGGTGCGTCGCACCATCCGGCAGGGCGAGAGCACCCTCCAGGACGTGACGGCCGGATGCACACGCGTCACGATGTACCGCGACGGTGGCGCGGTCACGGTATCGGTGAGCGCCGAGGAGGGCGTGATCACGACCGTGCGGAGTTGACCTGTCGCGCCGGTGATGCCCCGGCGCGTCGTGCTCACTCGCGAAAGACGTCGAGCATGAGGGTCCAGCCGATCGTTGACACCGTCATGGCGCCGATGGCGACGGCCCGGTGGGTTCCCGGATTCGCCCCATCTTCCAGCTCATCGCCAAGCACGGCTGTTGCCAAGAACCCGGCGTCGGCGAGCAGCATCAACGAGGCGTGCGCGAAGCGCCGTTTGCGATCGCGCGGATCGGCCCTGCCCTCCCAAAGGTTCCACACACCCGTGATGGTGTTCGAAGCGAAGAGGACGCCCACGCCGGTGGCCAGGAGCGGGTGCGCATCCTCCGCCCAGTCGCTCTCCCCATCCTTCGCGAGCTGGGTGCCGGCCACGTATTGCGCTACGAAGAGTGGCAGCATCGCGAAGCTCCCGAATCGGTGCAGGTCCAACCGCCGATAATACCAGTCCGAGTACTGCACCTGCGGCGCAGGTGTCGGCGTGGGTGTCGCCATGGATGTCGGCGTGAGGCGTCGGTCGGCGAGGCGCTGAGCGATGGCAGGACTGGCCGTGACCGCCGGTTGGGCGGCCGGCACAGGCTGGGCGATGAGTATCAGAACCGGCGCGGTCGCAATGCGAGCGAGTTCGAGCAGCATGGCCGTCTCCGCTGAGGGTATGCGAAATGTCACCACAGTCGCGATTCAAGTGCATCAGGAGAACCCCGAGCCCGGAGACCGTCGATTAGCTTCCACCGCATGTGCCCGAGCGACGCCCCGTGACGCGCAACCCCGCCCCCGCCGCCAGCGCCGAGCGCTACCGCGCGTTGGTTGAGTACTCACCGGAAGCCGCCTACGTGGTGCGCGACGGCATCATCGAGTACGTGAACCCGGCCGCCATGCGGCTCTTCGGCGCGCCGAGCGCCGAGGCGCTGATTGGCACGGACATCCTCAATCACGTGCACCCGGACGACCATGCCGTCGCGATCGCGCGCCGCCGCCTGGTCCTTGAGCTCAACGTCCCGGCGCCGCTGCTCGAAATGCGCTTCGTCACCCTCGACGGGCGGATCATTGACGTCGAGGTCCAGGCCACCGCCATCCACTTCGACGGCGAGCGCGCCATCTACGCCGCGGCGCGCGACATTTCGGCCCGGAAGCAGCTCGAGGAGCAGGTCCGGCAGGCGCAAAAGCTCGAGGCGGTCGGCCGCCTCGCCGGCGGCGTGGCGCACGACTTCAACAACACCTTGGCCGTGATCCTCGGGCACACCGAGTTCGCGCTCGGTGAGTTGCCGGCAAACCACGCGCTGCGTGCCGACCTGCAGGCCATCCAGCGCGCAGCCCAGCACTCGGCCGCCCTGACGCGCCAGCTGCTCACGTACGCGCGGCGCCAGACGATCGCCCCGCAAGCGCTCGACCTCAGCCACTCGGTCACTGAGGCACTCCGGATGCTGCGGCCCCTCATCGGCGAGAGCATCGCGCTGGAGTGGCAGCCCGTTGCGGATCTGTGGCCCGTCACGCTTGATCCGTCGCAGTTCGACCAGATTCTGACCAACCTCTGTGCCAACGCACGCGATGCCATCGCCGGCGTGGGCACGCTCCGCATCGTCGCCGCCAACGTCTCACTGACGGCGGCCGATTGTATTGGCATCGCCGATGCCGTGGCCGGCGACTACGTGCGGCTGACGGTGGAAGACAACGGTCGTGGCATGACCGCCGAGGTGTTACAGCGGGCGTTCGAACCGTTCTTCACGACGAAGGGGATTGGCGAAGGCACCGGACTCGGCTTGGCGACGGTGTACGGCATCGTGCGGCAGAACCAAGGCTGCGTCACCGTGTCCAGCACATCGGGCGCGGGGACGCGATTCGACCTCTACTTCCCGCGCCGCATCGAGGCGATGCCCGCCACCGCGCCGGTGACGCTGGTGTCGACGGCGCGACCGGGCTCGGAGACCATCCTGGTGGTCGAGGATGAACCCGAGATCCTGCGGTTGGCCACCCGGGCACTCGGCGCCAAGGGCTACGCCGTCCTGCCGGCCTCGGGGCCGGACGAAGCACTGGAGCTGGCCCGCGAGCATCCTGGCACGATTGACCTGCTGCTGACCGACGTGATGATGCCGGTAATGACGGGTCCGGATCTGGCGCGGGCCATCAGCGCCATCCGGGGGCCGCTCCGACTGCTCTTCATGTCAGGCTACAGCGCCGAACTCATCGCGAAGCAGGGGAATATCGGGACGGAGACGGCGTTCCTGGCGAAACCGTTCACGCTGCTGGAGTTGACGGAGCGTGTGCGGGCGTCGCTGGACGAGGCGCCGGTGCTGGTGCGGAGTGCGTAGGACCGTCAGCGCACCACTTCGATCCGCAGCTCCACCCGGCGATTCATCTCGCGCCCGACTTCCGTCCGATTGTCCCCAAGCGGACGCGACGGCCCGAGCCCGACCGCCACCATGCGTCCCGCCGCCACGCCATTTTCAAGGAGCTGCCGGAACACCGCCAGCGCGCGCTGCTCGGAGAGCGCCTGGTTCTGGGCCGCGTCACCGGAATCGTCGGTATGCCCGACGATGGTGATGACGCTCAAGCGATAATCCGCCAGTACGCCGGCAATCTGTCCCACGGCGGTACGCGCCTCGGCCGACAGTGTCGCCCGGCCGATTTCGAAGGCGAACCGCGAGGTCAACCGCAAGATCAGCGTTTCGCGCTCGCGCGTGACCTCGATGCCGGGCCCGGCGAGTTGCCGCAGCCTCGCTTCTTGGACGTCCACGTAATAGCCCACATCCCCCGTCGCCACGCGGTCGCCGCTGACCGAGAGCCGGGCCTGGCGCGCTTCGACCGCCGAGTCCAACTCGGTGGCCCGCACCAAGCCGGCCGGGCGCATCGGCACCGGCCGCGCCACGGCAGCCGTGGCCGTGGCCGAATCACCGACCACGGCAGCGGTGCGGCCACTCGCAGGCGACGCCCCCTCGCGCGTCGGCTGCCGCCAGCACCCGAGGGCAATCCCGAGCGCCGCGACCCGGACGCCCGCCCACACCATGCGCCGCATCATGCGGCAGCGCGTTGCTTGAGAAACCGTAAGAACTCCTCCGCCAGAAGCGGACGACTGAAATGATACCCCTGCCCACCCTCGACGCCATGGGCGCGCAACCAGGCGGCCTGCATCTCGGATTCTACCCCTTCGGCGACCATTCGGAGCCCGAGCGAGCGCGCCATCTCAATGACATGGACGATCACGTGGCTGGTGGCGGCACCGGTGCCGATGGCTTCCACGAAACTCCGATCGATCTTCAGGACGTCCAGCGAGAAGGTCGAGAGGTAGGAGAGGCTGGAGTATCCGGTGCCGAAGTCGTCCACCGCGACCTCGTGCCCGCGGCCGCGGAACTCGGAGATCCGGCGACGCGCGAGCTCGGCGTCCACGAGGGCGCGCTCGGTGATCTCGAGCTTGATGAGTGCCGGGGACACCGCCCGTTCCTCGAGCACGCGCCCCAGCGCGTCGTTGAAGCGTTCGCCCTCGAGGTCCTGCGCCCCGAGATTGAGGTTGAGCGTGAGCCCCCCCCGCGCCATGCACTCCGGCGCGACGTCGCGGAGGGCGTTGCCGAGGACGGCGAGCGTCAAGTCGGTGGTCAAGCCTTCGCGCTCGGCGAGTTGCACGAAGCTTTCGGGCGGGACCACTTCGCCGCGGTCCGTGGTCCACCGCGCCAGGATCTCGGCGCCCACACAATGCCCCGACGCGAGGTCCATGATGGGCTGGTAGCAGACGGTGATGCGACCACGGGCGATTGCCGCCCGCAGCTGGGTGCCACGACTGAGCCGATGCCGCGTGTAGCGCAGCACCACGTACAGCCAGCCGCTCAGCAGCAGGAGGCCGGCGGCGATGCCGACGCCGAGGGTGCCACGGTACCGACTCCAGAAGCGGTCGAGCGGTTCGGTGGCGACGATCTCGATCGGCAACTCGCCGCTCCGCGAGTAGCGCGAGAGCGCACGCGCACCGACACGGTCGATGGTCAGGCCCACGGGGAGGGCGTCCGGCGCCGGAATGGCGGCGTTCTCCGGCTGAGCCGTGAGCCGCAGTCCCTCCACCCAGAGCCCGGCCTCACGCCCCTGCAGCAGCCCCTCGTCGAGCAGCGCGTGCGGATCGAAGGCCACGTCGTGATCGCCGAACCGCATCAGGAAGAGGCGCACGCCTCCCACTTCGGTGGCGGCACTTGGCCACCACGCGACGACGCCGGATGCGTAGATGCGGTCGGCGCGTGGCGGACGCAGTGCCGCCGCCTGCAGGAATCCGACGCCGCAGAGGCGATCCACCGCGCGCCAGTACCCGATGGCCCGGATGTGCGGTCGGCTCATCGCCGCGTTCTGCAGGGCCTCGAGATGGGCCACGCTGCATCGCGTGTGCGGCAGGGCCTCGAACTCCTGCAGCAGCGTGCGGGTATCGAGGATCATCCGCTCGGCCTGTTCGCCCAAGGCCGCCGCCAGTCCGCCGACGGCGCGCTCGTCGGCCCGCACCGATCCGCGCCACAGGTACAGGGACAGCATCGCCAGCACGGCGGCGATGCCGGCGAGCCCCACCAACGAGATGGCCAACAGTTGTGGATCCCGACGCGACATCACACGCTCCCGCCCGACCGCTGGCATGCCAACGGCCGCGCTATGCTTCCTTCCGCGCCACCAACAACATCTCGCTTGAGCGGCGGCTCAACGGTCTATCGGTAAACGACTCCCACGCCTGTTCGACGACCAAGCCGGCGTCGAGCATCATTTCCGCCAACCGGGAGGCGGTGTACAGCCGGATGCGGTGCTCCCGGTGTTCGGTCCGCGTCCGCCCCTGCCAGGTCGACGCGATGGTCAGGAACCCCGTGAGGGGATCGAAGGAGCGGTCCTGCACTATTATCGTCCCATCGCGGGTTTCCCATGCATCACGGGCGAGAAACCGCGCCATCACGCCGTCGCGACTCCCGCCCTGCCACACCATCAGGCCGCCCGGCTTGAGGACACGGGCACATTCCCGGATGACCTTGGCGTCGTCCGCGGCATCGTCGAAGAACCCGAAGCTCGTGAAGAGATTCACGACGGCGTCGAAGCGTCGCCGCCAACGGAAGGGAAGGCTGCGCATGTCGCCGCGCGTGTAGCGCAGCGTCTTGCCGGTCCCCCGCTTCTTCGCGCGCGCAAGCAGGTCCTTGGAGAGGTCGTAGCCGTCCACATCGAATCCCGCCTCGGCCAGCAGATGCGCGTGCCGCCCTTGGCCGCAGGCAAGGTCCAGGATGCGCGAGCCCGACGGCAGGGCGAGCAGCTCGATGAGCCGCCCCACCTGGGCGCGATCCTCACGGAGATCGAACAGGGGCTCGTACTCTCGCACGTAGCCCCCGTCGAAGTAGGACTTCCACCAGTCCGCGCGTGCCGTCGTCGCCTCCGGAGGCTCTCGCCGCACGCGGCTCAGAAGAACACCGGTTCGCGATAGGCGCCGAACACGCTCTCCATGGCGGCGCGGATCTCGTACAGCGTGCAGTAACTGCGCGCGCACTCGAGGATGAATGGCACGACGTTCTCCTTCCCTGCCGCCGCCTGCCTGAGGCGCGCCAGGTCGGACTCGCACTTGGCGTTGTCGCGGGTGATGCGCAGCGTCGCCAGCGCCTCGGCCTGGTCCCGCGCCGCCTGCTCGTCGATCTTGAGCAGCGGAATCGTGAGGGCGGACTCGTCCGTCTCGAAGGCGTTGACGCCCACGATCAGCCGGCGGTGCTGCTCGATCTCCCACTGCTGGCGGGCCGCGGCCTCGGCGATCTTGCGCTGGAACCAGCCCGTCTCGAGCCCGGGCACGACCCCGCCCTGCTCCTCGATCTGCGCGAACAGCGCCTCGGCCTGCTGCTCCATCTCGTCGGTGAGCTTCTCCACGTAGTACGACCCGCCGAGCGGATCAATCACGTTCGGCACGCCGGTTTCGAAGGCCAGCACCTGCTGCGTGCGCAGGGCCACCTCCACCGCATGCTCGGTGGGCAACGCGAGGGTCTCGTCCATCGAGTTGGTGTGCAGCGACTGCGTCCCGCCCAGTACGGCCGCCATGGCCTGGTAGGCCACGCGCACGATGTTGTTCATCGGCTGCTGCGCCGTGAGGGTCACGCCGGCCGTCTGCGAGTGGAAGCGCATGATCCACGACCGCGGGCTCTTCGCGCCGTAGCGCTCCTTCATGTGCCGCGCCCAGATGCGGCGGGCCGCGCGGAGCTTGGCGATCTCCTCGAAGAAATCGTTGTGGATGTCCCAGAAGAACGAGAGCCGCGGCGCGAAGTCGTCCACGTCCAGCCCGCGGGCGATGCCGCGCTCCACGTAGGTGAAGCCGTCGGCCAGGGTGAAGGCCAGTTCCTGCGCCGCGGTGGAGCCCGCCTCGCGGATGTGGTAGCCGGAGATGGAAATGGTGTTCCATTGCGGCACGTGCGTGGCGCCGAACTCGAACATGTCCACGATCAAGCGCAACGCCGGTTCGATCGGGAAGCACCAGGCGTGCTGCGCCATGTACTCCTTGAGGATGTCGTTCTGGATCGTCCCCCGGAGCTGTTCGGCCTTCACGCCCTGCTTCTCGGCTGCGGCGATGTAGAAGCACCACAGGATGATCGCCGGCCCGTTGATGGTCATGGACGTGGAGACCTGGTCGAGGGGGATGCCCTCGAAGAGCTGCTCCATGTCGGCCAGCGAGCTGATGGCCACGCCGCACTTGCCCACCTCACCCTCGGAGCGCGGATGGTCCGAGTCGTAGCCCATGAGCGTCGGGAAGTCGAAGGCCACCGAGAGGCCCGTCGTCCCGTGCTTGAGCAGGAACTTGTAGCGCTCGTTCGTCTCCTTGGCCGAGCCGAAGCCGGCGAACTGGCGCATCGTCCACAGCTTGCCGCGATAGCCCGTGGGATGGATGCCGCGGGTGAAGGGATATGCCCCCGGCACCTCGAACGCGGTGCCGCCGGAGCCCTCGAGGTCGAGCGCGGTGTAGAGCGCCGCGACTTCCCTCTCGGAGTTCGTGAAGGCCGTGTCGCGCTTCTCACCATTGGCGTAACGGGCGCGCCACTGCTCGACTTCCTGCTTGAGCGTGTCGAGCTCCGCCTGCATCGCAGCGAGCGTGGGGTCGAGGTCTGGGATCGAAGTCATCCGTTGTTCCCGGTCAGGGTCCCGGCCGCCACGCTTCGGGTGATCAGCGCGTCGGCCTCCGCCAACGGGGTGGTCTCACCGCGTTCCAGCGCGGGCAACCGCCCCTCCAGCCATTCATTGATTGCCGCATCGCGCCAGAGACGCGAGCGCAACCGCTGCTCCACTGCATCCACCACACGCTCGCGCAGCCGCGCCCGGCGACGGGATTGCAGCGTCCCGCTCTTCTCAAGATACCCGAAATGCCGCTCGAGGGCGTCCAACAGCTCGGAAACCCCCTCCCCCGTGGAGCCGATGGTTCGGAGCACGGGCGGTGTCCACCGGTCGGAGAGCGCCTGCCTGGCCGCCTCGCGGGCGAGCCGAGCTGGGTTGAGCCGCTTCAGGTCCACGCCGTGGTGCGCCGGCACGTCCTTCATGGTCGCGCCGGTACGCAGGCCGAGCATGAGCTCGATGTCGTTGCGCAGCCGATCGGCACCGGGGCGGTCGGCCTTGTTCACCACGAACAGGTCGGCAATCTCCATCACGCCGGCCTTGAGCGTCTGGATGGAGTCGCCACTCTCGGGCACGAGCACCACCGCGCTGGTGTCGGCCAGCCGCGCGATGTCCAGCTCGCTCTGGCCCACGCCGACCGTCTCCACCAAGATGCGCTGAATGCCCGCCGCATCGAGCACGTCGCAGACCTCGCGCGTGGCCGCCGCCAGCCCGCCCAGCGAACCCCGTGTGGCCATCGAGCGGATGAACACGTTCTCGTGCAGCGCCACGCGCTCCATCCGCACGCGATCCCCGAGTAGCGCACCGCCGGTGAACGGCGAGGTCGGGTCCACCGCCACCACGCCGACCCGGAGTCCCTGTGCCAGGTACTGCTCGGCCAGCAGCGTGGTGAGGGTACTCTTTCCGGCCCCCGGCGGTCCGGTGATGCCCACGCGTCGCGCCTGTCCGACGCGCGGGTGGCAGGCCGCCAGCAGCTGTTCCCATCCGGCGCGCCGATCCTCGACCGTACTCACCGCGCGCGCGATGGCGACCTTGCGGCCTTCGAACAGCTCGGAAATCAACGTCGGCTTCATCGGTCGGCGGCGGGATCGTCGTGTTCGTCCTGAATCTCACCGACGAACTCCTCCACGAGATCCTCGAGCGTGACCAACCCGAGGGTCACACCCTCGACGCCACGCACGATGGCGAGATGGCGGCGATCGCGGAGCATGCGGGTCATCAGGGTGTGGCAGGGTTCGTCCGGCGCGGCGATGGCGACGGGGCGCGGCGCGCGCAGCGGGGCCTCCGGGCGCGCGATGACGTCCCAACTCGTCACCATCCCGACGACGTGGTCGAGCGTCCCGTCGTAGATCGGTACGCGCGTGTACTTCGACTGCGCCACCAAGTGGGCCACCTGGTCGGCCGGCGCGGCACGATCCACGGCGACGATCTCGCCGCGCGGCGTCATCACCTCACCCACCCGCGTGTCCCCAAACTCCACCACGCCGCTGATGATCGCCCGCTCGTCGGCGGCGCCGACGCCCTCGATCTCACCTTCCCGGAGGAGTTCGTCGAGCGCATCGCCCGGCGTCGAGGGCAGCACCGCGGTCTCACCCCAGATCCGCCGCACCAGATGCATGGCCAGCGTCGCCAGCGGTGCCGAGAAGCCTTCCACGCCGCGCAGCACCGGCAACACCAGCGGCAAGGTCTCGGCCGGCCAGCGCCGCGCGATGGCCCGCGGGACCAGCTGCCCGAACACCAACAGCAGCCCGGCCGCGACCAGCAGCTGCCGCAGCAGCACCATCGGCGTGTCACCGTGCTGCAGGCCCAGCACCGCGCCGAGCCCGAAGACGATGCCGGCAATGCCGGTACCGGCCGCGATGAGCAGTCGCTGGGGTCGCTCGAGGTACAAGGCCGCCGTCCCCGCGCCGGCGAGGCGACGCTCGGCCCAGTGGCGCAGCCAGATGCGGCTGACCGACCGCAGCGCCGTCGCCGCGGTCGTGAGGACGCCCACGATGCCCACCAGCACGAGCAGGGGCCAGGCAGACGTCATGCGCGATCCTCCACGCCGGCCGGCGCTTCGAGCGGTTCCAGGTAGACGCGCTGCACGCGGCGCCGCACCACCCGTTCCACGACCAGCTTGTAGCCCTCGACCACCAACGACTCACCCGCCTTCGGGACGCGCCCGAGAATCTCCATCACGAGTCCGCCCACCGTCGCCACGTCACCGCGACGGAAGTCGTGGTCCGTCAAGTCCGAGAGCGCATCGAGCGTCACGCTGGCGGCCACCCACAGCCGGCCGCCCTCCTCGCGCTCCACTTCCGGCAGCTCGCTGTCTCCCTCGTCCTGGATGTCGCCGATGATGAGCTCAAGCACGTCCTCCAACGTGACGAGGCCCGCCGTACCACCGAACTCGTCGGACACGATGGCCAGGTGCCGGCGCGTCGCGCGGAAATCACGGAGCTGCGCCTCCACCGACTTCGACTCCGGGATGAACAGCGCCGGCCGTACGAGCGACTGCCAGCCGGCCGACGGCTCCTCATCCGCCAGCAACGCCGGCAGGAGATCCTTGGCGTAGAGCACGCCGACGACTTCGTCGAGGGTTCCATCGAAGACCACCAGACGCGAGTGCTGCGCGCTGCGCACGCGATCCACCACTTCCGACCACGGCGTGTTGCGCTCGAGACCGACGATGTCCACGCGCGGCACCATGATGGCGCTGACTTTGGTGTCGCCGAGCGAGAAGACGCCGTGGATGAGCACCTCGCCGCGTTCATCGATGTCGGCCTCGGCCGCCACCACCTCGCGGAAGCGCTCGACCGCATCCTCGTGGTCCTCATCATCCGGCGTGGGCGGCGGCAGGACCCGATTCAACGCACTCTCCGCCCAGCCACCGAACGCCACGACCGGAGCGCACAGGACTTCCACCGCCTCCACCACGCCGTACACGGCCAGCAACCCGCGCACGCCAAGGCGGTCACCCGCCGCGCGCGCCCCCACTTCCGTCACGCCCACCAGCGCGACCCCGGCGGCCACCACTAGCGGCGCGAGCCAGGCCGCCGGCACCCAGTCGCTGAGCAACAGCGCCGCCGACGCAGCGGCACCGGCAAGCAACTGCGCGACGATGCGACCGAAGGCCAGTGCCCGGTGCGCCCGCTCGCGCCGATGCAGCAGCGCCCGCACGCGCGGATCGGATGGAGGCTCGTCCTCGTCCAGCCCGAGCAGCGCGCCGTCGGCGAAAACGCAGAGGGCAGCGACGACGGCGGCGCCGAGCGCCATGAAGGCGGCGATGGCGCTCACGCGTCGAGGACCCGTCGCAGGAGCCGTTCCTGCACGCGCCACATGGGCGCGCGTGTGCGCGCGTCCCCTTCCGGATGCTCGTAGCCGAGCACGTGCAGCGCACCGTGCACCGCCACACGCAGGAACTCCTCGCGCCCCGGGACGCCGAAGCGCTGGGCGTTGGCGGCGACCTCGACAGGGCAGATGTAGATGTCGCCGATGACGGCGCCGGCGGGATCCCGGAAGCCGAACGTGATCACGTCGGTGGCACCGGCGTGCGCCAGATGCTTGCGATTGAGCGCCGCCATGCGGCGCGGGGTCAGCAGCGTGACGGACACCATGGCGTGTCGCACCTTCTGCGCGCGCATCACCAAGGCGACGGCATCGCCCAGGCGGGCAACCGCCACGGGGGCGCGTACGCCCTCACGGCTCACGACCACGCGGATCCCGGCCCCGACACCGGAGGGCATCAGGCGCCCGCATCCGCGGCATAGGCCTTCACGATCTCCCGCACGAGGCGGTGCCGCACGACGTCCACCTCGGTGAAGTAGTGGAAGCCTATCCCGTCGATGCCCGGCAGGATCCGCTCGATCTGCAACAGGCCGCTGTCCTCGCGCTTCGGGAGATCCACTTGTGTCTTGTCGCCGGTGATCACCGCCCGCGAGTTCAGGCCGAGCCGGGTGAGGAACATCTTCATCTGCGCGTTGGTCGCGTTCTGCGCCTCGTCGAGGATCACGAACGCGTCGGCCAGCGTGCGGCCGCGCATGTACGCGAGCGGCGCAATCTCGATCACGCGGGTCTCGAGCGCTCGCGCCACGCGCTCGGGCGGCATGAGGTCGTCGAGCGCGTCGTAGAGCGGCCGCAGGTACGGATCCACCTTGGCCTGCATGTCGCCGGGAAGGAAGCCGAGTGATTCGCCCGCTTCCACCGCCGGCCGCGCCAAGACGATCCTGCGCACCCGCTTCCGGGCCAGCGCATCCACCGCCGCCGCCACGGCCAGGTACGTCTTGCCCGTGCCAGCCGGTCCGATTCCGACGACGATCTCGTTGTCGAGCATCGCTTGCATGTACTCAGCCTGCCCGTGGGTCTTGGGCTGGATGACCTTGCGGACACCCGGCAGCACGATGCGCCCGGGGACGCCGCCATCGCGCGCCGGCCCCTCCATCGAAAAGCGCAGCACGTCATCGGGGTCCAGCGGCTGGCGCTGCTTGGCGTGGTCGATCATCCGCTGCGCCACGGCAGCGGCCTTCTCCACCACGTCGGGCGCACCGGTGAGCGACATCGCCTCGCCCCGCAGCGTGATGCGCACCGGAAAGAGCTTCTGGAGCTCCGCCAAGTTCGCGTCGGCCACGCCGGCCAGCGTGAGGAGATCCGCCCCTTCGGTGGACAGCTTGGTGGTGATGGCGTCGCCAGCCATCGTGCCGTCGGTCATGCGCGCTCCTTGTCGGTCACCCGGATGTGCAGGTCAGCGAGGTCTTGCGCGGGAACGACTGCCGGAGCGCCCTCGAACAGCGCCCGGGCCGCCGTGGTCTTCGGAAAGGCGATCACGTCTCGCAGCGAATCGCTGCCGGCGAGGATCATGGCGATGCGGTCGAAACCGAAGGCGATGCCGCCATGCGGCGGCGCCCCGGCCCGCAGGCCTTCCAGCAAGAAGCCAAACCGGCGCTCCTGGTCAGCGCGATCCGGGATGCCGAGCAACTCGAACATCCGCGACTGGACGGTCGGGTCGCTGGTGCGGATGCTGCCGCCGCCAAGTTCGGTGCCGTTGAGCACGCAGTCGTACGCGAGCGCCCGCCACGTGTCCGGCGCGTCCGGGCGCGCCGCCATGTCGCCGCCGTTGGGCGAGGTGAATGGATGGTGCACCGCCGCCAGCGCGCCCGTCTCGGGATCCCGGTCGAACATCGGGAAGTCGAGTACCCAGAGGAACTCGCGCCGGTCGGCCGCCGCGAGCCCGAGGCGCGCGGCGCACTCCTGCCGCACGCGATCCAAGGCCGGGCTCGAGATGCGGTCGGCGCCGGCCACCGCCAACAAGAGATCTCCATCCACCAAGCCGAGTGGCCCAGCCGCATCGGCCGCCATGAACTTCGCCAGCGGCCCCTCGAGCTTGCCATCGGCGACCTTGAGCCGGACGAGCCCGCCCGCCCCCGCACCCTTGGCGATGGCCTCGAGCTCATCCACCTGCTTGCGGCTCCAGGACGCCGCGCCCGGCACCGTGATGCCGCGCACCCGTCCGCCGGCTTCCAGTGCACCCTTGATGATCCCCGACTCGCTCGTCGCGAACACCGACGAGAGGTCGCGAATCTCGAGTCCGTATCGCAGGTCCGGGCGATCACAGCCGAAGCGCTCCATCGCCTCGGCGTACGACATCCGCGGGAAGGGCGTCTCGATCTCGACGCCACCTTCCAGCCACAACGCCTTCACCAGCCCCTCGGCCATCGCGAGAATATCCTCACGCGTGATGAACGACGCCTCGATGTCAATCTGCGTGAACTCGAGCTGGCGATCGGCGCGCAGGTCCTCGTCGCGGAAACAGCGGGCGATCTGGAAGTACCGGTCGAAGCCGGCGCACATGAACAGCTGCTTGTAGATCTGCGGCGACTGCGGCAGCGCGAAGAACTCTCCGGCGTGCATCCGGCTCGGCACGAGGAAGTCACGGGCGCCTTCCGGCGTCGGCTTGGTGAGAATCGGCGTCTCGAGTTCGAGGTAGCCGTCGTCACTGAGGTAATTGCGCGTGACCTGCATCAGGCGATGTCGCAGCACGAGATTGCGCTGCAGCTCGGCGCGCCGCAGGTCGAGGACGCGATGCCGCAGGCGCAGGTCCTCGGCCGGGAGCTTGGCTTCCTTGTCGAGCGCCACCGGAATGGGCGGCGTGGCCGCGGGGCCGACGACCCGGAACGCCGTCGCACGTACTTCGATCTCCCCGGTGGGCAACGCGGCATTCCGCAGGCCGTCCGGACGCAACGCCACGCTGCCTTCCACGATGATGGCGCTCTCCATGCCGATGGCCGCCGCGGCGGCGATCACGTCCGCCGCGGTCCAGCCGGGGTTGAAGGCAATCTGGACCAGTCCCTCGCGGTCGCGGAGGTCGATGAACACCTGGCCGCCGAGGTCACGCGACTTGTGCACCCATCCGCCGAGGGTGACCGACTGGCCGACGTGGGCGGAACGCAGGTTCCCGCCCATATGCGTGCGGAGCGACGTGGCGAGGGGATCGGCCGAAGGGGTCACGGGAGCAGCGGAGGGCGACGGGTGGAGAGCCACGGGATGTAGCGGACGGCGAGCACGCCCACGAGGGCACCGACGGTGTCGGCGACCCAGTCGGAGAAGCTCATGGACCGGCGCGGGATGAAGGACTGATGCCATTCATCGATGGCGCCAAAGGCGGAGACGGCGACGAAGACCAGCAGGGCGCTGGCCCAGTCCCTGGGCCGTAACGTCGCCCGGAGCATCAGCGCCGCCAGCACCGCGTATGCGGTGAAGTGCGCGATCTTGTCGAGGGAGAGGTCGTCGGGCCCAAGGGAGACGCCCGGCCACGACGTCCCGACCAGAATGACCGCGACCCATACGGCTGGCGGGGCCCAGCGCGCCGCGACCGCGTTTTGCGGGGTCGCGGCCGGAGTACTGTCAGTTGGCATTGAAGGGCTAAATCTAACTGGCGTAGCAACTTGGTGGAAGCAGAGCCCCGTTGCGCGCCCCCTCCGGACCCGGTACTCTGCAACATGCTGAATCTGCTGGACTTGGCCCCTGCCGAGGCCGAACGGGTGTTGCGCGAGTTTGCCGTGGCGCACGGAGAAAAGCCCTTCCGAGGGAGCCAGGTGGTACCCCACCTCTGGCAGAAGCCGGTGGCCTCGTTCGACGACATGACCGACCTGCCCAAGGCGTTCCGGGAGCTCTTGGGACAGCACTTCGCGATCCCACGCCTGCCGCTCGTCACGGAACAACGCTCGACGGATGGCACCAGGAAGTTCCTGTTCCAGATGGCCGACGGTCAGTCCATCGAGACGGTGGCGATCCCGGACGGCGAGCGCATGACCCTCTGTATCTCATCACAGGTGGGCTGCGCGTTGCAGTGCGCTTTCTGCGCTACCGGAGCGATGGGCTTCGCCCGCAACCTCGCGGTGCACGAGATCGCCGGCCAAGTGCGCGAGCTCGCGCTGCTCAGTCCACCCGTTCGCGCCACGAACATCGTGTTCATGGGGATGGGGGAACCGCTCATGAACTGGAAGGCCGTGGACCCCGTGCTGACGATCCTGAACGACCCGAAGGGCTTCGGGATCGGCGCGCGCCATATCACGGTCTCCACCGTGGGTGTGCTGCCGGGCATCGTGGCACTCGGTCAGCGCAAGGAGCAGTTCCGTCTCGCCCTTTCCATCCACGCCCCCACCGACGCGCTGCGCGCCACGCTGATGCCGGTGAACACGAAGTATCCGCTGTCCGACGTCATCCGCGCCGCGGCGGAATTCGAGCGGCGCGTGACCTTCGAGTACGTGATGCTGGGCGGGGTGAACGACCTCCCGCAGCACGCCGATCAACTGGCCCGGCTGGCGAAGGACTGCGGAGCCTTCGTGAACCTCATTCCGCTGCATCCGGGCGGGGCGATGGGATTCACGCCGACTTCGCCGGAGGCGATCGCGAAGTTCGCACGGCGCATCCGCGGCCTCGGGGTGGAGGTCGCCATCCGCAAGAGCCGCGGAATGGACATCGCCGCCGCCTGCGGCCAGCTACGGGTGGAACGCCTGCGGCGGCGGTCGCCAGGTAGCGCCGAGCAGGATCGTGAGATCGAGGTAGCGTGAGGAATCGGGGCGCGCCTCGACGCGCGCCCCGCCCAGTCCCGTCGCCGCCAGCTCGCCCCAGTCCATGCGGCCGCTGCGTACGAGCACCAGTGTGGAATCACGTTGCTCAGGCGCATTGCCTGAGCTGACCACGTCGAAGCCGAGGTCGCGGAGGTGGAAGGTGCCGCGACGGGCGAGTCCGCGGATTGACGTGGCATTCAGCACCTCGACCTTGATCCGCACCGAGTCGGGCACGATGCGTTCGACGGCGGCGCGGGCCGCCGCGTCGGCCCGCGCCGACGGCGCGAACCATTGCCGCCACGCGAGCACACCGAACACAGCGAGCGCGAGGCCCAGCACGACCCACCGTCCCCGCACACGCATCAGCGCACCCGGTTCCAGAGCGCGACCGTTTCCGGGAACAGCGACTTCCCTTCCCGCACCGTCCACTCGATCCGCATGCGGACCACCTGGCGGAAAACCCCGTCGAAGTCGTGCACGAGATGGTCGGCCAGGAAGGCGCGATCGGCCCGGGCGAACTGGCGCCCCGGCTCGAGGAAGTCGGCCATGAAGAGCGCGCGTCCCGTGCGGTCCCAGCCGGCATGTCCGACCGTGTGCCAGCGGATGGCCTCGAGCACACCGCTGCGCGCTTCGCCTTCGCTCGCGAATCGGGCCGCCGCGGCGGGCCCGTGCAGCGTTTCCACCGGACGATCGGGATCACCGCTCCACGAGCGCAGCATCTCGGTGGACGCATCGCGCAAGGCATCGTGCCAGCGTCCCGCGTCGTGCCAGGCCTGCGCCTCGTCGCGGCCGAGCTGCAGCTGCTTGGCCCACCGATCCAACAGGGCCGTGACACGCTCGATGTGGGCGCGCCGCTTCTCGCTCACCTCGGCCCAGGGCGGGAGGAAGGAGTCGCTCACGCGCTGCTCGTCACGCGCCGCGTGAGTTCGGAGAGTCCGCTGACCACCTCACGCAGTTCGGTGGTGGCCCGCTCCAACGCCCGCAGGGCCTCGGCTTGTTCCGAAGCCGCCGCGCTCACCGCCTGCAATCCGTTGCGGTTGCGGGCCACGATCGCCTCCAGTCGCGTGAGGCGATCGCTCATCCGAGTCACGTCGGCGCTCTGGTCCTCGGCCGAGCTGGCAATCCGTGCCGCATGCACGGCGGCGGTGGCCGTTCCCTCGACGATGCGCCCGAGCGCCTCGCGCGAGCCAGTACTGCGCGCCTCGGCGTCCCCGACGAGGGCCTCGCCGCGGGTCATCAGCTGCGCCGTCTGCCGCATCTGCTCCTCGAAGTCGCGCAGCGCGCGCGTGGCCTCGTCGGCCGCCCGCCCGCTCTCGTCGGCCAGCGCCCGTACCTCCTCCGCCACCACGGCGAAACCCCGCCCTTCGTGTCCGGCCCGTGCCGCCTCGATGGCAGCGTTGAGGGCCAGCAGGTTCGTCTGCACCGCCAGGTCGCGGATCACGGCGATGAAGCCGGTGACGTCGCGCATCGTCTGCCCCAGCGTCGCCACGCGCGTCGCGCTATCGGCAGCGAAGCCCTTGGCATCCACCAACTGGGTGAGCGCGCCCTCCACGGCGCTGCGATTGGCGGCCGCCACCGAGGAGGCCTCGCGCGTCCCCTCGTGGGCGGCGCGCGCGTCGGAGGCCACCGCGCGGGTCCGGTCGCCCAAGGCGCGCATGCTCTCCAGGCCCAACCGCAACTGCTCCGTCTCCTCCGAGATGCCCCGCCCGATCTCGGCCACGGCCCGCACCACGCTCTCGCCGCCGCTGCGCAGGGCGTGGGCCGAGCCCGTGAGCGTCGCCACTTCGGCGGTCAGCCGATCGGCCGTGGCCAGCAGCGGCGTCCGGAGATCGATCAGGTGCACGGTCGTGGCCAACTGCTGCGCCACGCGGGCGAGGAGGAATCCCTCCTTGGGCCCGTAGGCACCGCGCTTCGGTGTGTCCAGCTCCAGCACCCCGATGAGGCGATCGCCGAAGAGCAGCGGCGCCACCGCGCGTGACGCCGCGTGGGGCAGCGCCCGCTCCACGCGCGGATCCCGCGCCGCATCCAACAGGAGAATCTGTTGGCGCGTCTCCGCTGCGTCGCGCCGCAACGCCTCCCCATCGCGCGGCGCCGGCAGGGGCGCGGCGAGCAACCCCTCGGTGCTCCGATAGATCAGCCGCAACCCTCCATCCTGCCAGCGCAGGACGCGCAGTTCCTTCCATTCCAGCAACCGGTGCGCCATGCGCTCGATGCGGGCGATGGCCGCGCCCAACGATGCGTCAGCCGCCACCGCCGCTTCCATGGCCAGCACGGTGTTCAGTTCCTCGGCGGCAATGCTCTCCTCGAGGAGACGCTTGAGCAGGAGTCCGGCAAATCCCAACATCACGAGGACGACGATCACGCCTACCGGTTCGAGCGAGAGGATGGCCAGGAGCACCGACGCCAGCGCCAACGCGGTGGCGCCGAGGGCGATCACCTCATAGCGCAGGATCAGGCCCTGCTCTTCGTGCGTCAGCTTGTCGCGCACCAGGAGCGAGAGGTACTGCAGCGCCCGGCTCAGCAGGAAATGCGTGACGAGGAAGACGGCGACGGCCGGAGCCGCATCGGCGAAGGAATCCGGCGCAGCGCCGAGCGCCGTCCGAAGCCACGCATACCAACCGAAGGCGGCGAGGAGGGCAATCGACTCACGTGACGCGTTGATCCAGGCTGGCAGTGCGCCTCGGCGCATCCACAGGCCGTCGGCGAAGAACACGCCGAGCGCCACAGCCAGGGCCGCTCCGGCCGGGCCCACCAGCAGCGCCCCGCCGACACTCACCAGCCCGAGCAGGTGGACGGAGGCGAACTTCGTCACCGGCAGTTGATATCGCCGCAGCCCGACGGCGATCAGCACCAGCGCGACGGTGGCAAGGGCGTGTCGCTGCCACCCGTTCTCCACGTACAAGGTGACGAGCAACGCCGCCGTCCCGAGGGGCGGCACGGCCGTCCGATATGCCACGAGGGCGCGATTCATCCGGCGACCTCATCCAAGGCAGCGCGCAGTCCGCGCACCAGCGCGAGGGCCGCATCCACGCCGCCGACTCCCGCGGCCTGGACGAGCGCCGAACCCACGACGATCCCATCGGCCAAGGCACCCACCTCGCGTGCCTGCGCCGGCGAGGAGATCCCGAAGCCAACGCAGATGGGGAGCTCGCAGACGCCGCGCAGCCGCGTGATGGTCTCAGGCAGCGTGGCCGCCACGCCCTGGTGCACGCCCGTCACGCCGAGTCGGCTGATCAGGTACACGAACCCGCGGCCGTGCCTGGCAATCTCCGCCATGCGCTCCGCCGGCGTGGTCGGGGCCACGAGGCGCACGAACTCCAGCGGACCGCTGCCCAGCCACGCCTCACGCGCGGGATCGGCACCGACCGGCAAATCCGTCACCAACACCCCGGACACGCCCGCCGCGTGCGCCCGCTGCAACACCTCGGGCCCGGCGGCGATGAGCGGGTTCAAGTAACTGAACAGGACCACCGGCGCGCTGGACTTGGCCTCAGCGATGAGGTCCAGGGACCGCCCGAGCGTGACGCCCTGCGCCAGCGCCTCCTGCGAACTGCCCTGGATGATTGGACCATCGGCAAGGGGATCCGAGAACGGCACGCCGACTTCCAACACGTCGGCCCCAGCCTCTGGCAATTCGCGGAGGAGCCGCAGCGAGGCGTCGGCGTCGGGATGCCCGGCCGTCACGTAGCAGACGAGCGCTCGGCGCCCCGCCGCGCGGAGGGTACGCAGTCGTTCGGTCAGCACGGGCTCAGAGGAAATAGTCGCCGACGCGGATCCCATAGCGCTCCGGATCGGCGGTCTTGATGATCGACTTGGTGTACTCGCCGCTCTCGTTCCGCTGGGCGAGGTCAAAGAGGCGTCCGGGGTGCTCGACGTTCCCGAGGTCGTCGCTGATGATGCGGACGATCGGGCGCGAGAGCATCTCGGCAATCGGGTTCGCGGCGTGCACGATGGCGAGCTCGAAGGAATCGAGCACGACCAGCGAGCCCACCGGATAGATGCCGAGGAGGGCGACGAAGGCCTTCACAACCACCGGATCCATGCCTCGGCGCGGATTGTCACGCATCTCCTGCAGCACCTCAGCGGGGCTGAGCGGCTTGGTCGTGTACACGCGGCGCGAGGTGGCGGCGTCAAAACCGTCGGCCACCGCCACGATCTTGCTGTAGAACGTCATGTCGGACATGCGCAGCGACCGCGGATATCCGGTGAGGTCGCGCTTCATGTGGTGCTGGTACGCCACGAGCATCGACCGGTAGGGGAACTCCGACTGCTCGCGCAACTGGAAGAGCGCGAGCACCCCGAGCCAGGGGTGCGCCATCACCAGCCGCCACTCCTCCTCCTCGAGCGCGTCCGGCTTCTGGATGATGTCGATCGGCACGCGCGACTTGCCGATGTCATGGAAGAGCGCCGTGAAGCCGAGGTCGTAGAGCTGCAGCCGGGTGAGTCCCAGACGACGACCGAGCGCGATGGAGAAGATGGACACGTTCACGCAGTGCGTGAAGGTGTAGTCGTCATAATCGCGGATGGCGGTGAGGCCCACCAACGACGTCTCGTCGCTGAGGATCTGGTCCACGATGCCCTGCACCACGCGCTTGATCTTCTTGACGTTGGGGCTCTGACCCATCCGCACGGAGTTCAGCACTTCCTTCGTGGCGACCACCGACTGCTGGTAGGTCTTCTTCGCCCGCTCCTTGGCCTCGATCTCGTCCTCGGGGTCGTCCTCGCTGTCAATCGGCGGTGCGAGGTCGAACACCGAGACGTTCAACTCGGCGAGACGGGACTGCAGGATGTCGAAGCGCTCCCCCGGCCCCTTCCCTTGCGGATTGATCAGGAACGAGAGGAGGACGGTCCAGTCGCGCTGCGACGGGCGCTCGTGGAAGCGCAGCACGCCCACCCCGGCATCGCGGCAGCGATTGAGCAGGAACGAGAAGCTCGTGTAGTTGTCGAGGTCGAGCTTCATCCGCGTCGCGTTCAGGAACAGGAACTCGCCCGCCAGACGGAACTCGCACTCCCCGTCACCGTCGATGAGTTCCGCCGAGAGCTTGGTGAGGTCCTCGAGCCCCTTCTGGACGACGGCGTTCTCCAGCGGATACAT
The DNA here is from genome assembly GCA_024710705.1 of Gemmatimonadaceae bacterium. Taxonomy (GTDB): domain Bacteria; phylum Gemmatimonadota; class Gemmatimonadetes; order Gemmatimonadales; family Gemmatimonadaceae; genus Pseudogemmatithrix. The sequence goes on from JANJUF010000090.1 coordinate 38,023, forward strand.
CTTCAGGTTGCGCAGGGCCACATAGAAGGCCGTGACCCAGGTGCGCCCGATCTTGCGCACCGTCCCTTCGCCCAGGCCGGTGGCCTGGATGGCCTGGGTGTTGCGCGCGACGACGCTGGGCCGGCCGGACGGCGGCGTACCGGTGGGATCGCTCATGCGGCCCCTCCTCCGCGCAGCGCCCGCGAGACGGCGTTGCGCACGATGACATCCTTCTCGTTGGCGGCCCGCGACAGCGCCGCGCGCGAGGCATCGCTGTTCACCTTCCCCAGGGCCACGGCGGCGCAGGCGCGGATTTCCGGATCCTCCTTCCGCGCGAACATCCCAGTCTTGGGATTCAGCAGCTGGTCGAGCATCGGCACCCCGGCATCGCCGCAGATCGTGCCGTAGTACTCGAAGAGCGCGATGCGTTCGGTGCGGTCGATGTTCTTCACGTGCACACCTTGGATGAGCGCCTGCACCTTCTGCATCGCCGGGCGGTGGCCACGGGCCATGAGGGCACGCAGCGTCGCGAGCCGGATGTCGCGTTCGGGATCGTTGAGGGCGGCTTCCAGCGCCGACATCGCGCCGGGGCTGCCGATGTCGGTCAGCGCCGTCACCGCCGCGGCGCGCACCGGGCGCTCCACGCCACTCGAGAGCACTTCACCCAACGACGGCACGGCCGAGGCCGTGCGCATCGCGCCGGCGCGGCGGATCGCCTCGCGCGCCACCGCCGTGCGCGAATCCTTGACCAACCGCACCAGTTCGCTGGTGTTCGACTGCGCGAGCCGCTCTGCCGACGCTTCGAGCAGCGGCTTGAGCTGCCCGTTCTGGCTGCGATCGATGTGGTCGAGGATCGGGCCGAGCGCCGTCGGCTTGAGCTGCGCGAAGAGCTGCGACAAGTCCTCCTTGGCCGGCAGCTTGCTCGACTCCTCAAGCGCCTGCAGCATCTGCGCCAGCGCGTCGGGATGGCTCAGGCGGTCGGCCAGCTTGCCCAGCCGCTCACGCTCCGCCGGACGCACCTCGCGGGCGCGCTGCATCGTGCCCTCGATCTCCTTGAGGAGGTACGCCACCGTCGAGAACTGCCCGGCCGTGAGCAGGTGCAGCACCAGCGCCTCGAGGTCCCCCGCCACTTCCTCGCGCACCAGCGGGTCCACCTGCAACTCGAAGATGTCGAGCAGGGCCTGGAGCACCAGACGGCGCAGGTCGAGCGCATACTCGCGCTCCGTCTCCTGCCGGAGGTACTCGATTTCCTGCGGGTCGAGGAAGTACAGCGAGGAGTCAAAGTCCTCCATGCTGACGACGCCGGGAGGCCGCGGCTTCTCCTCCTGCGCCGCACCGCCCTGCTGCTGCTCCTGCTCGGCCTTCGCCTCCTCGACCGCCTCGGCAGGGGACTCGAAGACCTTGCCCTGCTCCGCAGGCCAACGCCCCGGCGCGGAATCAGGGTCGCGGAGCGGCGCCGCCGCATCGTTGATCTCGATGTACCGGTACTTCAGGCACTGGAAATCCTGCTCCCAGAGGATGGTGAGCAGGTCGTCTTCATGCGGCTGCGCGTGGCGGACGCGTGGGATGATCGCGAGGAAGCGCTCCATCTCCTCGTCTTCGAATCCGGGGAAGAGTGCCAGTTCGCGGAGCCCATCCTTGAACAGGAGCCACGGCATGGAGTCGCCACTCTTCTCCGGATGCTCATTCACCACCACGCCGTACCACTTGAGCTGCGTGTCCGTGACCTGCAGGACGAGACTCCCCATGTGGTTCCACAGCGGTTCGATGGCCGCCTTCGCGTTCGCCATCGCCTTCTGGTGCGTCGGGTTGTTCGGCAGGTACAGCTGGTGCGCCTTGATGGCCTTGTCGAACACCCGCAATGCGTCCTCGACCACAGCCGGCGGGCAGGGCGGCTCCTGGACCGGCTCCGTGATGCCGATCGGGGCCGTCACGCCTTCCCCTCCAGGTCGAGCATGGTGGACACCTGCCCCACATCCTTGTCGCCGCGGCCACTCACGCAGAGCAGGATCGCGTCGTCCGCCGGAAACCGGCCTGCCTGCTCGGCCAACCACGCCACCGCATGCGAGGTCTCGAGCGCCGGGATGATGCCCTCGAGTCGGCTCAGCAGTTGGAACCCATGGAGCGCCGCGCCATCGGTGACGGACACGTACTCGGCGCGCCCGGAGTCGCGCAAGAACGAATGTTCGGGGCCCACGCCGGGATAGTCGAGCCCGGCGGAGATGGAATGGGCCGGATGCACCTGGCCATCGGCGTCCTGCAACAGGTAGCTCAGCGTGCCGTGCAGCACGCCGGGCACACCCTTGGAGAGCGATGCCGAGTGCCGCCCGGACTCGAGTCCTTCACCGGCCGCCTCGACGCCCACCAGCCGCACCGAGGGATCGCCCACGAAGGCGTGGAAGATGCCCATCGCATTCGAACCACCGCCGACGCAGGCCACGACCACGTTCGGCAGTCGGCCGGCACGCTGCAGCATCTGGGCGCGCGCCTCGCGCCCGATGATGGCTTGGAAGTCGCGCACCATCCGCGGGTAAGGCGCCGGCCCCACCACCGAGCCGATGATGTAATGCGAGTCCTCGCAGGTGGCGACCCAATCCCGGATCGCCTCGCTCGTGGCGTCCTTGAGCGTGCGCGTGCCGGCCGTGACCGGCACCACCGTCGCGCCCATCAAGCGCATCCGGAAGACATTCAGCTCCTGACGCCGCATGTCTTCCTCGCCCATGTACACCACGCACTCGAGCCCCAGCCGTGCGCAGACGGTAGCGGTGGCCACACCGTGCTGTCCCGCCCCGGTCTCGGCGATGATGCGACGCTTGCCCATGCGCTTGGCGAGCAAGGCCTGGGCAAGCGCGTTGTTGATCTTGTGCGCGCCGGTGTGGTTGAGATCCTCGCGCTTGAGCCAGACCGAGGCGCCGATGCGCGCGCTCAACGCCGGCGCATCGCTCAACGGAGAGGGACGCCCGACGTAGGTCTCGAGCAGGTACGTCAGCTCACGCTCGAACGCCGGATCGGCCACGGCCTCGGCCAGCGCGATCTCGAGCGCATCGAGGGCCGGGACGAGCGTCTCCGGCACGTACCGCCCTCCGAACGCACCGAATCGATCCGTGGCCACCTGCGTCATCATTCCTCGTTGCCGCGCAGTGCTGCCATGAAGGCGCGCATGCGCTCTAGGTCTTTGTGCCCGGGAGCCGACTCCACTCCCGACGAGACATCCACCACATCCGGTTGGGTCAGGCGAATGGCCTCGGCCACATTCTCCGCCCGTAACCCACCGGCCAGCACCACGGGCCCGCGCGCCCGAAGGCGTCTCACCTCGCCGGCCAGCATGTCCCAATCAAGCCGTACACCCGTCCCACCCAACTGTCCCGCCACGGCCGCGTCGAGCACGACTGCATCGGCTCCCGAATCGTACCACGGCAACGCATCAATAACATTGCGCTCCTCCCCGGGGCGCACATGGGCCACCGGCCAGATCGCACCGCCGAACCGCGCCCGCAATCCTACCCGCGTGTCATCGTCTGCGCCACCGGACAATTGTAGCACATCGAGCGCCGTCTCGTCCGCGATTCGCAGCATGTCGGACACGGATTGCGCACCGAACACGCCAACGCGCCGCAGCGAGGTGCCGGCGAGCGGCGCCAGCACCTCGCGCGCCTGCGCTGGCGACACGAGCCGTGGCCCACCGGCGAAAATCACGCCCGCATACGCGGCCCCGAGCGCAACCGCCTGCGCCGCGTCGCCCGCCCGGGTCAAGCCGCAGAACTTGACCTCAACCACGCGCCCGCCGTGGCACGGCGGCCAAGGCGCGCACCGCCGCCACTGGATCCGCCGCCGTCGAGAGCACCGAGCCCACGAGCACGGCGTCAGCACCCAACGCCGCTGCGGTGCGCACGCCGGCCACATCGGCGATGCCGCTCTCGTAGACCGCAATGCGTCCTGCCGGCACCTGCGGAATCATCCGCGCACCGACGGCCGCATCGATGTGCAGCGTTTCAAGGTCGCGATTGTTCACACCGATCACGGCCGTCGGCGCGGCCAGCGCACGCTGCAACTCCGCCTCATCCCGAATTTCGATCAGCGGCGTGAGGCCCAGCGTGACCGCCGCGGCGGCCAGGCGGCGCAGGAGGTCGGGCTCGAGTGCCCGGGCAATGAGCAGCACCGCCGAGGCACCGAACGCCCGTGCCTCGAGCAACTGGACCTCGTCCGTCACGAAGTCCTTGCGCAGCAGCGGCACCGACACGGCGCCGCGGGCGTCACGGAGGTCGCTGAGGCTACCGCCAAAGCGGCTCGGTTCCGTGAGAACCGACAGCGCCGCAGCCCCTCCCGCCGCGTAGGCAGCCGCTCGGCCGGCCGCATCCAGCGAGGCGTCCAGCGTACCCTTGCTGGGCGAGCTGCGCTTCAACTCGGCGATGACCGCAACGCGCTCGCTCCGTAGGGCCGCGGCGAAGTCTACCGGCGCCGCGGCGGCGCTCACGATGGCCTCAAGTTCAGCCCGCCCGAGCGCGCTCTCGCGCGCGCGAAGTCGTGACCGTTCCGTGAGTTGGCCGAGGGGACCTCCCGGCGGGGTCCACGAACTGTTGGATTGCGCTTCGGGCAATGTTCGGCTACCGTTACTTCGGGGAGTATTCGGGCGTCTGCTCAGCGTCGGGTCCATCGGACCCACGACCTCCCTACCCACCAACCGCAGGGGCGATCGCGATGCCGCTCACCAAGGTCCAGCGCCGGATCCTCGACTACCTCCAGAGCTTCAATTCCGAGCACGGCTATTCGCCGAGCTTCGAGGAGATCGCCAAGGCGTTCAACTATAACTCGTTGGCCACGGTGCACGAGCATCTGTCCAACTTGAGCCATAAGGGATACATCCGGCGCTCGTTCAATGAATCGCGCGCCATCGAGATCCTTCCCAGCGAAGTCTTCCCCAAAGCCATCGAGTTGCCGATCCGCGGCAGCGTCGCCGCCGGCCTGCCGCTCGAGGCCTTCGAGTCGTCCGAGACCATCGCCGTGCCCGACGCCTTCGTGCGCCGCGCCGGCGACCATTACGTCCTTCGGGTCCGCGGCAACTCGATGATCGACGAGCAGATCAGCGACGGCGACTACGTCGTCGTCCACGACCGTCCCACCGCCGACAACGGTGAGATGGTCATCGCGATGCTCGAAGACGCCGGCGCCACCGTGAAGCGCTTCTATCGCGAGCGTGACGGACGCATCCGCCTGCAGCCAGCCAACGAGACCATGTCGCCGATCTACGTCCGGCAGGAGGACGTACAGGTGAAAGGGATCGTCGTCGGGGTGATGCGGCGCTACTGACCGGGTGCATCAGCGCCGCGACGCCGTCGCGCCGCGCAGTCGGCCGAGGGCGTCCCAGCCGGCACCGGACTTGAGGACCTCGCGGGCGAGCGTCACACCCCCGGCGAGGTCCTTGGCCTTGCCCCCCACGTACAGGGCCGCCCCGGCATTCAGCACCACCGCGGCCGTCGCCCCGGCATTGGCCTTGCCGAGCAGCACCCGCTCGACCAACTCGGCGTTCTGCGCGGGCTCGCCTCCCACAAGTTCCTCGGCACGGACGCCGCCGATGCCCACCTCGCGCGGGTCGAAGGTCCAGCGCGTGGACGTCGAGCCCCGCAACTCGATGATGTCCGTGGGGCCGAGCGGCGAGATCTCGTCGAGCCCAGGCGCACCGTGCACGACCAACGAGTGGACCGTGCCGAGTTCGGAGAGGGCGCCGGCGATGAGGTCCAGGCGAGCCGGGTCCGCCACGCCGATGACCTGACGCCCCGCCATCGCCGGATTCGCCAGCGGACCAATCAGGTTCATCACCGTCTGGATCCCCATCTCGCGCCGGACGGGGCCCACGTGCTTCATGGCCGGATGCATGGTGGGCGCGAACATGAAGACGATGCCCGCGTCGTCGAGCACGTCGCGCATGCGCGGCACGGGCACGTCAATCGGCACACCAAGCGCCTCGAGGACGTCGGCGCTGCCCGACTTGGACGTGAACGACCGGTTGCCGTGCTTCGCCACGCGCACGCCCGCGCCGGCCGCCAGGATGGCGGCGGCGGTGGAGATGTTGAAGGTGCCGATGGCTCCACCGCCGGTGCCGCAGGTATCCACCAACTGGTCGGGGTGGTCGGTCTGGAGTCGCGTCATGGCCTCGCGCAGCGCGCGCGCCGCCCCCGCCACCTCGCTGGCCCGCTCCCCGCGGACGCGCAGGCCCATCAGCAACGCGGCCATCTGCGCCGCCGTTCCCTCGCCACTCATCACCGCGCCGAACGCCGCGGCCGCCTCAGTCGCGCTCAGTGTCTCTCCGGCCACCAACCGCTTCAGCACCTGCTGCAGCGTGACGCTACTCATGCAGGCTCCGCATCAGACGCTCGGGCAGCTGCGCCTCGACCGCGACCAGCGAGATCACCAACCCGAGCAGCCGCACCCGCTCGACATCCTCTTCCACGAAGAGCCCGCGCTGCGCGCGATTGGTGAGATTGACCACGCCGATCAGCTGGTCGTGGTGCAGCAGCGGGAAGGAGATGAACGAGCCGCTCGTGAGGTACTCGTCCTTGAGCAACGGATGCGACGCCGCGTCGTGGACGTCTACCACGAGCAGGGGCTGGCGGGAGGCAGCCACCCGCCCGGCGATGCCCAGTCCCTCGCGGATCGTGTGCCCCAGGCGCACGTGCGGCGCCAGGCCGCGCGCCGCCGCCAGGTAGAGCGTCCCTGGTTCGGCCCCACGCAGGAAGATGGAACAGCGCAGGGCCTGCATGTCGTCGCCGAGCAAGCCGAGCAGACCGTCCACCAACGGACGCGGAGACTCGGTGGCGGCGGCCAGAGTGAGCACCTTGTCGAGCAGGTACAGCGTGCGGGTCCGCTGCCGCAGCGCCTCGGAGCGGCGGTGCAGCTCCACGTGCGCCTGCTCGAGTTGGCCGATGGACGCCATCAGTTGCTGCTCGAGCACCGTCAGCTGGCGGGCGCTCCGTCGCAGTTCCTCCGCCCGCTTGGCCTCGTCGCGTTCGCGGGCCACGCGGGCCGAGGCGCTCTCCGCCTCGAACTCACTCGTCTGCCGGGCGAGCCGCTGTTCCAACTCGGAGAGGCGCTGGACGTGCTCGTTGTGCACGCGCTGGGTCACGGCTTCCAGCGTCTTCACCGCCTCGACGCGCGACTCGTGCTCGACGAATCGCGACATCGCGAGGTCGAACAGGGCCACCATGGGCCCCAGCCGCTCGGTCACCTTGGTGCCGAACACGCGCCGGGGCTCGATGATCGCGAGGCAGGCCACCAGTTGCCGCTCGTGCCGGATGCCACGGAGCAGGAGCGAGCCGCCCTGCTCGGGTTCCGGGACTCGCAGCAGGCGCGCGTAGGCCCGCGGTTCCTCGTCCACCTCGGCGAAGGTGCTGCCTTCCTGCACCAGGCGGAGCACGCTCGCCGGCAGCTGTTCGATGGACGTCTCCATGGCCGTGCGCTCGATCTTGCCGTCTCGGGCGATGGCACACTCCCGCAGCATCTTGGCGCGCGGATCGACGCGCAGGAGCGCGAGCACGACCTCTCGGTCCGAGTCGGCCAGCGCTTCGGTGAGGCGGACCAGGGCGTCGTCGGCATCGGCCGCCGCCCCAAGGGCATAGGCGAGCGACGAAAGCGTGCGTGCGAGCATCTGTGGGGCTGAGGGCGGACCGAGCGCCGATGCGCACGGAAGGGGAAGGTTCGCCAGCCGTCGGGAGCGTGTCAATCGCGCGCGTGCGTTCCTTGAATGCAGGTGCCGCGGCGGGTAGCTTTCGTGTGATGTCGGAGCGCACCCTCCAGCTGGTCCTGCACTACGACGGCTCGGCATTCGCCGGGTGGCAAGTGCAACCTGCCCAGCGGACGGTGCAAGGAGAGCTGGAGCGACTCCTCGGCGGGCTCTGCGCGGGGCCGGTGCGGGTCACCGGAGCGGGACGGACGGACGCGGGGGTGCATGCGCGCGGACAGGCGGCCGGGATCACGGTCCCCGCCCACTGGACGGCGGCGAAGATGCGCCGGGTGCTGAACGAGAAGCTCCCGGGGGATCTCTGGGTGGCGGCGGCTCGCGAGATGCGGCCGACGTTCCATGCGCGGTTCAGCGCGACCGGTCGGCGGTACAGCTACACGGTGGGACTCGATGCGGGAGCCGCCTCGCCCTTTCGGCGACGCTGGGAACTCCCGTGGGATCGGGACCTCGACCGTGCGGCGCTCGACTGGTGTGCCGAACGGCTGATGGGACGACATGCGTTCTTCGGATTCGCGGTGCGCGGGACGGCACCGGCGCCCGACGATCACCTGTGCGAGGTCCGGCTGGCGCGTTGGCGCGCGGTGGAGCGCGACGACGTCCGGCAGCTCGTGTTCGACGTCGCCGCGAACCGGTTCCTGCACCACATGGTGCGGTTCCTCGTGGGGACGATGCTCGAGGTCGCGGCGGGAGCGCGCCCGCGTGAAGACTTCACCGCGCTCCTCTCCGCCACGGCGAACGACGAGGTCTCCCCGCCAGCGCCATCGGCGGGGCTCTGCCTCGAGCAGGTCGAGTACCCGCCCGAACTCTACTTGGATTCCCAGGACGCGTAGATGCGCTTCTACCTTGCGACAGTCGCTGCCGACGAGATCACCTGGGCCGAGGAGGCCGGGTTGCTCGACGGCATCGTCGCGACACCGGCCGTCCTCGCGGCCGAACTGCCGCACGCCGACCCTCGCGAGGTGCTCGCCGAGCTCGCCGAGCGGACCCGGCTCCCCGTCTTCGCCAGCGTGGGCTCGCTCGATCCGGCGGCGATCGTCCGCGGCGGCAAGGAGCTGCGCCGCATCAACGAGCACGTCATCGTCGCCGTGCCCTTCGTCGAGGATGCGCTTCCGGCCCTGCGTCGCCTGAGCGCCGAGGGCGTGCGCTGCGCCGCCACGCTGGTGCATTCGGTGGCGCAGGCGATCCTCGCCGCCAAGGCCGGGGCGTCCATGGTCGTGGTGCCGGTGGACGCACTCGAGTCCGTCGGCGAGCGCGCCGAACTGCCGGTGCGTGCCATGCACGACGTCTTCGCCCGCAGCGCCGTGGAGTGCGACGTGGTCGTGGCGGGTCCGCCGAACGCCGCCCGCTTCGCCGAACTCGCCCTCGCCGGCGCCGACGCCGCGGTGGTGAGCCCCGCCGCGCTCCGTTCCTTCCTCCAACATCCACTCACCGACCGCGGCATTGACCGCTTCCTCGGTGACGTCAGCCGGCGCGCCAAACCGCGCCGCGCCAAGTGATCCGCACGATGCGTCTTGCCTCCGTCGCCCTCCTGCTGGGCGCGCTCGGCGCCTGCGAGGGCGCCTCGCCCAGTACCTCCACCGCGCAGACCCCGCCGGCCGCGCAGATCCCGACGGTCGATCCCTCGCCCGCCGGCGTCGCCGCCTCGCGCCGCACCGCCATCACGGAAGCGGTCGAGCGCGTCTCGCCGGCAGTGGTCACCGTGCAGACCGAACGCGTCGAGCGCACGGCCCAGTCGCCGTTCGATGTGTTCTTCGGCACCCGCTCCGGCGCCATGGTGCGGCCCGGTGTCGGCTCCGGATTCATCGTGCGGGAGGACGGCATCGTCGTCACCAACGCACACGTCGTCGCAGGCGCCCGCAGCGTGAATGTCGCGATGCGCGATGGCACCACCTACCCCGCCACGGTCGTGGGCGAGGACGAACTCAACGACCTGGCCGTGCTCCGCATCGACGCCAAGGGGCTGCCCACCGCGCCCCTCGGCAGCTCGCGCGGCATGCTCATCGGCGAGTGGGTCGTGGCCATCGGCAATCCGTACGGATTCCTGCTTGGCAACAGCGAACCCAGCGTGACCGCCGGTGTCGTGAGCGGCGTCGGGCGTAACCTCACCGGGCGCGGCGACGGTCCCGGTGTGTACGTGGACATGATCCAGACCGACGCCTCCATCAACCCTGGCAACTCCGGCGGCCCGCTCATCAATGCCAGCGGCGAAGTAGTCGGCGTGAACTCGTCGATCTACACGCCCAGCGGCGGCTCCATCGGCCTCGGTTTCGCGATTCCCATCGATCGGGCGCGCCGCGTGGCCGAGGATCTCCTCGCCCACGGCAGCGTGCGGCGCCCCTGGATCGGCGTGAAGGTCCAACAGTCAGGCGCGTCGGCCGCCCGCGGCTCATTGAACAGCGGCGCAATCATCGAGTCAGTGGTGCCGAGCAGTCCCGCCGCCGACGCCGGCCTCCGGGCGGGTGACGTCATCGTGCAGTCGCGGGACCGGCAGATCCGCAACCCGTACGACTGGGAGGCCGAGCTCCTGGAGCTGCGCGTGGGTGAAACGGCCGACCTGACGTTGCGGCGCGGGAGCACCGACCGCCGGGTGACCGTGCGCGTGCGCGACCTCCCCGAGGTGGGCGCCGAACGGGTGGCCGTCCTGCGCGAACTCGAGCTGATCTCCCTCACGCCGGCCATCCGCGCCGAGCGCGGACTCCGCTCCGAGCAGGGCGCCCTCGTCGCGCAGGTCACCGAGCGCGTGAGCGCCGACCTGGGCATCCGCGCCGGCGACCTCATCATCCAGGTGAATCGCACCCCGGTCACCGACGCGCAGCAGGCGGCGCGCGTGCTCGAGTACTACATCGGCCGCGGGCCGATCCGCATGTTCTTCGAGCGCAACGGCACCGTCTACTCGACCGACTTCCGCATCCGATGACCCACGACACCTACCGGTCGCCCCTCGCCGACCGATACGCCTCGGCGGCGATGCTCCAGCTCTGGAGCCTCCAGACCCGCCACGGACTGTGGCGGCGCCTCTGGCTCGCCCTTGCCGAAGCCCAGCGCGACCTCGGTGTCGCCATCCCCGAGGACGCACTGGCGCAGATGGGGCAGCACCTCGACGACATCGACTTCGCGAAGGTTGCCGAGTACGAGGGCCGCTTCCGCCACGACGTGATGGCGCACATCCACGCCTTCGGCGACGTCGCACCGGCGGCCAAAGGTGTGATCCATCTCGGGGCCACCAGCTGCTTCGTCACCGACAACGGCGACCTGATCCAGATGCGGCGCGGACTCGAGCTCCTGCGCGCGCGACTCGTCTCCGTGCTCCGCGCGCTGGCGGCGTTCGCCAAGCAGTGGCGCGATGTGCCGGCGCTGGGCTACACGCACCTGCAGCCGGCGCAGCTCACCACCGTCGGCAAGCGCGCCACGCTGTGGATGCAGGACTTGGTACTCGACCTCGCCGACCTCGACCACCGCCTCGCCAACATCCCGATGCGCGGCGTGAAGGGCACCACCGGTACGCAGGCCAGCTTCCTCGAACTCTTCCAGGGCGACCACGACAAGGTGCGGGAGTTGGATCGCCGCGTCTGCCAGGCGATGGGATTCCCGGGCTCCATTCCCGTGAGCGGGCAGACCTACTCGCGGAAGATCGACAGCCAGGTGCTCGAGGTGCTCGGCGGCATCGCCGCCAGCGCCGCCAAGTTCGCCAGCGACCTGCGCATGCTGCAGAGCTTCGGCGAGATCGAGGAGCCCTTCGGCAAGGACCAGATCGGCTCCTCGGCCATGGCCTACAAGCGGAATCCGATGCGTAGCGAGCGCATCAACTCGCTGGCCCGCTTCGTGCTCTCGCTGACGGGGACGGCCAACCAGACGCACAGCGTCCAGTATTTCGAGCGGACGCTCGACGACTCGGCGATCCGCCGCATCACCATCCCCGAGGCCTTCCTCGCCACCGACGCCATCGTGATCCTGCTCGAGAACATCGTGGGCGGGCTCGAGGTGCATCCGGCGCGCATCCGCGCCCGCCTGGACGAGGAATTGCCGTTCATGGCCACCGAGGCGCTGATCGTGCGCGCGGTGAACGCCGGGGCGGACCGCCAGGCCGTGCACGAGGTGATCCGGGTGCACAGCATCGCCGCGGCGCGCGCCATGAAGGACGACGGCAAGCCCAACGACATGCTCGAGCGGCTGGCCAAGGATCCGGCCTTCCCCGTTCCGAGCGCCGATCTCGCCGCCGTCACCGACCCCAGCCGTTACGTCGGGCGCGCCCCGCAACAGGTGGACGATTTCTTGGCCGAGGTGATTGACCCCATCCTCGTGGCGGCGGGCGAGGCAGCCCCGCCCAGGGAAGCGGTCCGCGTATGACGTCCCTGCTGGTGGGACAGACCACGCTGCCGCTCCCGCTGGTGCGGCGCGGCAAGGTGCGCGACGTGTATGCGGTGGACGACCAGCACCTCCTGCTCGTGGCGAGCGACCGTGTCAGCGCCTTCGACGTGGTGATGCGCGAACTCGTGCCGTATAAGGGCGCCGTGCTCACGCAGCTGACGGCGTGGTGGCTCCGCCGCTTCGAGGGGCAGGTGGCCAACCACATGGTCTCCTGCGACGTCGAGGAGATCATCCGCCGCGTCCCGGCGCTGGTCAACCACCAGGACGAGCTCGCCGGTCGCGTCATGCTGTCGGTCCGGACCGACGTCTTCCCGGTGGAATGCGTCGTGCGCGGATACCTCGCCGGCTCGGCGTTCAAGGAGTACAAGGCCTCGGGCACGCTTGCCGGCGAACGGCTGGCCCCCGGCCTGCAGGAGAGCGCGCGTTTCGATCCGCCGGTGTTCTCGCCCGCCACCAAGGCCGAGAGCGGGCACGACGAGAACATCACCATCACGCAGATGGCGCGCGTGGTCGGGGCCGACGCCGCCGAGGAACTCGAGCGACTGGCGCGACTCGTGTACAGCCACGGCCGTGACCTCGCCGCCACTCGCGGCATCATCATCGCCGATACCAAGTTCGAGTTCGGTCGCGCCGCCGACGGGCGCATCCTGCTGATCGATGAAGTGATGACGCCGGACAGCTCGCGCTTCTGGCCCGCCGACCAGTGGAAGCCGGGCACGGCACCGCCGAGCTTCGACAAGCAGCCGCTGCGGGACTGGCTCGATGTCGAACGCAAGGCGGGTCGGTGGAACGGCGAGGCGCCGCCGCCGACCCTTCCCGACGAGGTGGTCGCCGCCACCAGCCAACGCTACCTCGCGGCGTACGAGCGCCTCACCGGCGCCCCCCTCGACCTGACCCAGCTGCCGTGAACTTCGCCCGCGAAGGGATCCCCTTCATCCTGGCGGCGCTGGTGCTGGCGGCGGCCGGCTACACCGCCGCGCTGATGCGGCGCTCGTGGCCACTCTGGCTGCTCGCCTTCGTGCTCACCATCCTCGTGCTCTGGGTCGCGTACTTCTTCCGCGATCCGGAGCGCACCGGCCCGCGTGGCGAGCAGCTGGTCATCTCTCCGGCCGACGGCCGCGTCATCGACATCCGCGAAGTGGACGAGCCCGCCTTCCTCCAGGGACGGGCCATCCGCATCTCCGTGTTCATGAACGTCTTCAACGTCCACGTGAACCGGTATCCGGTGGCGGGGCGCGTGGCCTACGTGCACTACAATCCCGGGAAGTTCTTCAGCGCGGCGCAGGACAAGGCCTCCATGGAGAACGAGCAGATGTCGGTGGGAGTGCAGGGCGCACGACACAAGGTGCTCTTCCGTCAGATCGCCGGCCTCGTTGCGCGCCGCATCGTCACGTACAGCCGTGTCGGCGATGACGCCGAGCAGGGCGAACGGATGGGGCTCATCCGTTTCGGTTCGCGCGTGGATGTCTTCATCCCCGTCGGGAGCACCGTGAAGGTCCAGCTCGGCGAGAAGCCCGTCGCCGGCTCAACCGTCCTCGCCGAGTTGCCACAATGACAGCCCTCCGCCGCCGCTTTCCCCGCCCGTCGCTGGTGATGCTCCCCAACGGGTTCACGCTCGCCAATCTGTTCTTCGGCGTCTTCGCCATCGTCGCGGCCGCGCGCGGCGACCATGTGCAGGCCGGCTGGTACATCGTATTCGGCGGATTCTGCGACATGCTCGACGGCCGCATCGCACGGGCCACGAACACCGGGAGCGCCTTCGGCGAGGAGCTCGATTCGCTGGTGGATGCGATCTCCTTCGGTCTCGCGCCGGCCTTGATGATGTACTTCGCCGTGCTGCGGCACGCCGGCTGGGACTGGATCCTCGTGTTCCTCTACGCCGCCTGCGCCGTCATGCGCCTGGCGCGCTTCAACGTGGAGTCGGCGGGCAAGGCCAAGGCCTACTTCAAGGGCCTGCCCACACCGGCGGCCGGCGGCACGCTCGCCACCTACTACTGGTTCAGCCAGACCCCGCTTTACAACGAGACCTTCATCGGCGGATGGCCCTGGGAAACCATCCTGCGCTTCCTGATGGCCGGCCTCGCCTTCCTGATGATCTCCAACGTGCCCTTCCCGGGCTGGCCGAAGTTCACGTTCCGGACCGTCCACGGCACGGCCGGGATCATCGTCTTCTTTGCCAGCATCTTCGCGCTGTTCTTCCTGCCGAAGGAATTCTTCTTCCCCTTCGGCATCCTCTACGTGCTCACCGGCGTGATCCTGGCGGTCGTGCGCGGCGTGCTCGAACTCCCCTCCCCGTTCGACGATCCCGAAGAGGACGACGAGAACGGGGACTCCCGCTTCGAGGAATCCCGGTCGTGACGCTGTTCCGAGTCTCCGTCCATATCGTCCCCCGCAAGGGCCTGCTCGACCCTCAGGGCAAGGCCGTCACCGACGCCCTCCACACCCTCGGCTTCTCGGCCGTCGCCGACGTCCACGTCGGGCGGCACCTGATCATCGAGACCCAAGCCACCGACGCCAAGGCCGCCGAGGCGTCCGTCAAGGAGATGTGCTCGCGCCTCCTCGCGAACCCGGTCACCGAGGACTACGAGATCGAGGCGGTGAAGCCCGTATGAAGGTCGGCGTCATCACCTTCCCCGGCTCCAACTGCGACGAGGATGCGCTCTTCGCGATCGTCGAGCAGCTGCAGGAGGATGCTGTCCTGCTCTGGCACAAGGATCACGACCTCCAGGGCGCGGATGTCATCATCCTGCCCGGCGGCTTCAGCTACGGTGACTACCTGCGCTCCGGCGCCATCGCCCGCTTCTCGCCGATCATGCAGGAGGTCGTGGCCCACGCCAAGCGCGGCGGCCCGGTGATCGGCATCTGCAACGGATTCCAGATCGCCTGCGAGGCGGGATTGCTCCCCGGCGCCCTGCTCCGCAACAACAGCCTCCAGTTCCGCTCCATGCCGGTGACGCTGCGCGTCGAGAGCACCGACACGGTGTTCACCAACGCCGCGACGAAGGGCGCGCTGCTCACGATGCCCATCGCCCACGGCGACGGCCGCTACACGGCCGACGAGGACACGCTCGACCGTCTCGAAGCCGAAGGCCGCGTCGTGTTTCGGTATGTGGACTCCCTCGGCGAACCCACAGCCGCCGCGAATCCGAACGGCGCCATGCGCAATATCGCCGGCATCGCCAACGAATCCGGCACCGTGGTCGGCATGATGCCCCACCCCGAACGCGCACTGGAACCGCTCCTGGGCTCCACCGATGGGCTGGTGCTCTTCCAGAGTTTGCTCTCCGCCGTGCGAGCGTAGTCCCTTCCGTCTTCCGTCTTCCGTCTCCCGTCCAACACCATGTCCATCGAAAAGCCATCCAAGAACGAGGAGGAATACTTCCTCCTCCAAGATCAAGAGCTCCTCAAGGCCCAGCGCGCCAAGCTCGACGCCGAGCGCGCCGCCAAGGCCCGGTCCGCGCACTTCATGAAGTGCCCGAAGTGCGGCGCCGACATCGCCGAGCAGAGCATCGGCCCGGTGAAGGTGGATGTCTGCCCGGAATGCCATGGCATGTGGCTCGACGCCGGCGAGCTCGAGATGATCACGAAGGTCAAGGAAGGCGCCATTGGCGGCTTCCTGAAGGACATCCTCAAGGGACTCCGCAACACGTGAGCGCCACCCCCCGCCCCGGCGATCCGGTCATCACGCCCGCGCTCGTCGCCGAGCACGGGCTCACGCCCTTCGAGTACGAGAAGCTGGTCGCCATGCTGGGCCGCACGCCGACGTTCACCGAACTCGGGGTCGTCTCCGCCCTCTGGAGCGAGCACTGTTCCTACAAGCACTCGCGGCCCGTGCTGAAGACCCTGCCCACGCAGGCGCCCTGGGTGCTGCAGGGGCCGGGCGAGAACGCTGGCGTCATCTCCATCGGCGACGGCCTCGCCGTGGCATTCAAGATCGAGTCGCACAACCATCCCTCGGCGGTGGAGCCCTATCAGGGCGCAGCCACAGGCGTGGGCGGCATCCTGCGCGACGTGTTCACCATGGGCGCGCGTCCCATCGCCATGCTCAACTCGCTGCGCTTCGGTTCGCTGGAGACGCCGCGGGTGCGCTTCCTCGTCGCCGGCGTCGTCAAGGGCATCGGTGACTACGGCAACTGCATGGGTGTGCCCACCGTGGCGGGCGAGGTGATGTTCGATGCCGCGTACGAGGGGAATCCCCTCGTGAACGCGATGTGCGTCGGCCTGATGAAGGAAGAGGAGTTGATCCGCGCCAAGGCCGAGGGCATCGGCAATCCGATCATCGCGGTGGGCGCACGCACGGGTCGTGACGGAATCCACGGTGCATCGTTCGCGTCGGAAGACCTCTCCGAGGAGAACGAGGCCAAGCGCCCGCGCGTGCAGGTGGGCGATCCGTTCACCGAGAAGCTGCTGCTCGAGGCCTCGCTCGAGCTCATCCGCAGCGGGCACATCGTCGCCATCCAGGATATGGGCGCTGCCGGGCTCACCAGCTCCTCGGCCGAGATGGCCGAGCGCGGCGATGTCGGCGTCACCATCGACACCACGAAGGTGCCGGTGCGCGAAGCGGGCATGACGCCCTACGAGATCCTGCTCAGTGAGTCCCAGGAGCGCATGCTGGTGGTGGCCAAGAAGGGCCATGAGCACGAGGTGAAGAAGATCCTCTCCAAGTGGGATCTGGTCGCCGAAGTGATTGGCGAAGTCATCGCCGAGCCCGTGTACAGGGTCACGGAAGGCAGTAAGGTCGTGGCCGAGTTCCCGGGCACGCGCCTCGTGACGGACTGCCCGCAGTACCATCCTGAGGCGAAGGAAAGCGACGAGGCCGTCGCCCGCCGCACGCGCGACGTGCACGCGATCGCCGAACTCCCGAGCGAGCGTGATCCGGCCTGGACGCTGGAGCGACTGCTGCAGGCTCCGACCATCGCCAGCAAGCACTGGATCCATCGCCAGTACGATTCGACGGTGCGCACCAGCACCGTGCTCGGCCCCGGCCATGCCGATGCCGCCGTGCTCCGCGTGCGCGGCACCAAGAAGGCGCTGGCCGTGAAGACCGACTGCAACGGCCGCTACGTGTTCCTCGATCCGCGCGTCGGGGGCCGCATCGCCGTCGCTGAGGCGGCGCGCAACGTGGCCTGCGTGGGCGCGACGCCGCGCGCCATCACCAACTGCCTCAACTTCGGGAATCCCAAGAAGCCCGAGGTGTTCTTCCAGTTCCGCGAGGCGGTGTACGGCATGGGCGACGCCTGCCGCGCACTCGAGACGCCCGTCACCGGTGGCAACGTCTCGTTGTACAACGAGAATCCCCAGGGCGCCGTGTATCCCACGCCAACCATCGGCATGGTGGGTGTCCTCGAGGATGCCGCCCACGCCACTGGCCTTCGCTTCGAACAGGCCGGCGACGCCATCGTGTTGCTCGGCGAGAACTCGGACGAACTCGGCGGATCGGAGTACCTGGCCTGGATCCATGGCGTCGTGGCCGGCGCCCCGCCGTCCTGCGACCTCGACGGCGAGAAGCGGCTGATCGACACCGTGTTGGCAGCCATTCGCCGCGGGCACGTGCGTAGCGCGCACGATTGCTCCGAAGGCGGGCTCGCCGTGGCGCTCGCCGAGTGCTGCATCGCCGACCGCGCGGCGCCGATGGGCGCGACCGTGGACCTGGGCGCGTGGCCTGCCCTCACGACGCGCGCCCTGCTCTTCGGAGAGGCCCAGGGGCGCGTGGTGGTCTCCACCGCGAATGCCGACACGGTGATCGCGCTGGCGAAGCAGCACGGTGTGCCGGCGCGCGTGATCGGCACCGTCACCGATGCCGCGTCCGGCCTCCGCATCACGACCGGCGCGACCAAACTCGCGGCCAGCACCGATCGCCTGATCGAGGCGTACCACGAAGCCATCCCCCGCGCGATGGCGCGCGCAGCCGCCGAGGCCGTCACGCGCGATCCGGCCTTGGCGGGAGGAGCGAAGTAGCATGTGTGGCATCTTCGGAATCAGCGGCCACCACGAGGCCGCCGCGCTAACCCACCTCGGGCTGTACTCCTTGCAGCACCGCGGCCAGGAGTCCGCTGGCATTGTCGCCGTGGATGACGGCGAGGTCAGCGCCATTCGCGCCATGGGATTGGTCTCGGATCAGTTCTCCCCCGAGCGCATGCGCGGCCTCACCGGCCCCGTGGCCATGGGGCACACCCGCTACTCCACGGCTGGCTCCTCCAGCATCGAGAACGCCCAGCCGGCCCTCGTGCATTTCCGCGGCGGCCACATCGCCCTCGCACATAACGGCAACCTCACCAACGCGCTCGACCTCCGCGGCCAGCTCGAGGACGACGGATCAATCTTCTCCTCATCGGCCGACAGCGAGGTGGTGGTACACCGGCTCGCCAAGGCGAAGGCCGAGAAACCGGAGGAGAAGCTCGCCGAGGCGCTGCACGGCGTGGAAGGCGCCTACTCGCTCCTGGTGATCATCGGCGACACGCTCGTGGCCGCCCGCGATCCGCTCGGCTGGCGCCCGCTCGTGATGGGCCGACTCAACAACGCCTACGTCTTCGCCTCCGAGACCTGCGCCCTCGACATCGTCGGGGCCACGGTGGAGCGCGAGGTGAAGCCCGGCGAGATCATCGCCATCGCCCCGGATGGTTCAATGCGCTCGCTGGAGCGTGGCGCTGCGCCCCAACTGCACCGCTGCGTGTTTGAGTACGTGTACTTCGCCCGCCCCGACTCCCGCGTGTTCGGCGGCAGCGTGGATCGCGCCCGCCGCGCCCTCGGCATGCAGCTCGCCAAGGAGCACCCCGCCCCCGGCGCCGACCTCGTGTTCTCCGTCCCCGACTCCTCCAACTCAGCGGCGTTGGGCTTCTCCGTGCAGAGCGGGCTCCCGCTCGAGCTCGCGCTCATCCGGAACCACTACGTCGGTCGCACGTTCATCCAACCGACGCAGTCGGGGCGCGACGCCAAGGTGAAGGTGAAGTACAACCCCGTCCGCGAGATTCTCGAAGGCAAGTCGGTGGTGATGGTGGACGACTCGATCGTCCGCGGCACCACCACGAAAGGGCTCGTGGCCCTGATCCGCGGCGCCGGCGCCAAGGAAGTGCACATGCGGGTCTCGTCCCCCCCGATCACGGGACCCTGCTGGTACGGCATCGACACACCGGACCGCGATCAGCTGATCGCGGCCAATCATCGCGTCGAGGAGATCGCGCGGCTGATCGGGGTGGACTCACTCGGCTACCTGTCGCTCGACGGGATGCTGGGCGCGGTCCCGGGCGGGCCCGATGGCTTCTGCCACGCGTGTTTCTCGGGCAACTATCCCACCAAGCCGCCAAGCGTCGGGCCGGTCCGGCTCCGCCGCGCGTAACGGCCGTACCGCCCCCGCGGCGGGAGTGCGACACCGTGCTGAAGTCCGTGTTCTTCTTCGGGAATGGCAAGGCCGAGGCGACCCGCGACGATCGCGACCTCCTCGGCGGCAAAGGGGCGAACCTCGCTGAGATGACGAATCTCGGGGTGCCGGTGCCGCCTGGCTTCACCATCGCCTGCCAGCTCTGCGATGCATACCTGGCGTCCGGGAAGATCCCGGACGGGCTCCCCGCCGAGGTCGAGCGCGCCATCACACGGCTGGAGCAGGCTGCCGACCGCCGATTCGGCGACGTGAAGCGCCCGCTGCTCGTCTCCGTCCGCTCGGGCGCGCGCGTGTCCATGCCGGGAATGATGGAAACGATCCTGAACCTGGGTCTCAACGACGATACCGTGCAGGGGTTGGCCAAGCAGAGTGGCTCGCCGCGCTTCGCCTACGATTCGTATCGCCGCCTGTTGCAGATGTACGGCGACGTGGTGTTGGGCGTCCCCTTTGCCGACTTCGAGCACCTCCTGGCCGCCAAGCGACTCACGACCGGCGCCAAGACCGACGCCGAGCTCCCCGCCGACGCCCTCATCACGCTGGTGAAGGAGTACCAGGCCCTCATCAAGACCGTCACCGGCAAACCCTTCCCGAACGATCCTCGGGAGCAGCTCTGGGGCGCCGTGGAGGCGGTGTGGCGCTCGTGGACGTTGAAGAAGGCCGTGGATTACCGCCGCGTGAATGGCATCGCCGAGGCACCGGGCACGGCCGTCAACATCGTGGCGATGGTCTTCGGCAACTTGGGCGACGACTCGGGCACTGGCGTGGCCTTCACACGCGACCCCAGCACCGGCGAGCGCCGGTTTTACGGGGAGTTCCTCGTCAACGCGCAAGGCGAGGACGTGGTGGCCGGCATCCGTACGCCGGAGCCGATTGACCAGATGGCGCGCCGGCTCCCGGCCGCGTACGAGGACCTGCTGCGCACCCAGGCCCTGATCGAATCGCACTTCCGCGACATGCAGGACCTCGAGTTCACGGTGGAGAAGGGCAAGCTCTACCTCCTGCAGACGCGCACCGGCAAGCGCACCGCCGCCGCCGCGGTGCGCATCGCCCGCGACCTCGTGGCCGAGGGGATGATCACCAAGGCCGAGGCGCTGCAACGCATCCCGGCCAAGCAGCTCGACCAGCTCTTGCATCCGGTGATCGACTCGGCAAGCCGCCAGGGCGCCATCTGCAAGGGACTGCCGGCCAGCCCCGGCGCGGCGAGTGGCATCGTGGTCTTCGACGCCGACGTGGCCGAGGAGCGCGCTGCGCGTGGTGAGGCCGTGATCCTGGTCCGCGACGAAACCACGCCGGAGGATTTCCACGGCATCGTGGCGGCCCGCGCCGTGCTCACCGCGCGCGGCGGCATGACCTCACACGCGGCCGTGGTGGCACGCGGCATGGGCAAGTGCGCCGTCGTCGGCTGCGATGCCATGCGGGTGCATACCGCCAACCGCCGGTTCTCGGTGGGCGAGCTCGAGGTCGCCGAAGGAGAGTGGGTCACGCTCGATGGTGGCACCGGCGAGGTGTACCTCGGTGACCTCCCGACCATGCCCAGCGAAGTCATGCAGGTGAACGCCGGCACGCTCTCGCCGGAGGACGCCCCCGTGTACCGCGGATTCGCCGAACTGCTCACCTGGGCCGACGGGCAGCGCCGCCTCAAGGTGCGCGCCAACGCCGACACACCGCACGACGCGCGCGTGGCCCGGGGGTTCGGCGCCGAGGGCATCGGCCTCTGCCGCACCGAGCATATGTTCTTCGACGGCGACCGCATCCACGCCATGCGCGAGATGATCGTCTCGCACGATGAGGGGGGGCGCCGTCGCGCGCTCGCCAAGCTGCTGCCGATGCAGCGCGCCGACTTCGAGGGGATCTTTCAGGCAATGGATGGGTTCCCCGTGACCATCCGCCTGCTCGACCCGCCGCTCCATGAGTTCCTTCCCCATGGCGGCGAGGAGGCCAAGTTGCTCGCCCGCCGCATCGGCGTGACCCGCCGGGAGTTGATGCGCCTCGTGGAGGGCCTGCGCGAGACCAACCCCATGCTCGGGCACCGCGGCTGCCGGCTCGGCGTCACCTACCCCGAGATCACCGAGATGCAGGCGCGGGCGATCTTCGAGGCCGCCAGTAGCGTGCAGTCCCGGGGCATCGCCGTCCAACCGGAGATCATGATCCCCCTCGTCTCCACCGTCGAGGAGTTCCGGCACCAGCGCAAGATCGTGGATCGCATGGCGGCGCTGGTGAAGGCCGAGCGTGGCGTGGACGTGAAGTATCTCGTGGGCACCATGATCGAGTTGCCTCGCGCCGCGCTAACCGCCGACGCCATCGCGAAGGAGGCCGAGTTCTTCTCCTTCGGCACGAACGACCTCACGCAGACTACGCTCGGCATGAGCCGTGACGATGCCGGCCGCTTCCTGCCGCTCTACGTGGAGCGCGGCATCTATCCCGAGGATCCCTTCCAGGTACTCGACGTGACGGGCGTGGGCCGGTTGATCACGATGGCCACCAGGGACGGGCGCGCCTCGCGACCCGGCCTCAAGGTCGGCATCTGCGGTGAACACGGCGGCGAACCGAAGTCGGTGGCCTTCTGCCACGACACGGGGCTCGACTACGTGAGCTGTTCGCCGTTCCGGGTGCCGATCGCGCGGCTCTCGGCGGCGCAGGCCGTGAAGGCGTGAGATGAGGCGCGGCCTCTGGCTGGCCGGCGTGACCTTTGCGCTCGTGTGGGTCCCCGCCACGCTCTGGCGGGGCATCGCGATGGGACGCTCATTCCGCATCGGGCGGCAGGGGCAGGACAGCGCCGGCCCGCTCGTGGACGCGGTGATTCAAATTGCCTTCGTCATGCTCGCCCCCGCGCTGTTCGCCGCGCTCTTCGTCTTTGCGCTGTGGGCGTGGCGCGAGGAGCGGCGTGCGGCGCGGCGCCACTAGGTTTCCCCGATGACCAACCGCCAGCCCGTCTCCGCGCCCGACGCTCCCAAGGCCATCGGCCCCTACTCACAGGCCGTCTGGAACGGCAGCGCGCTCTTCTGTTCGGGACAGACCCCGATCGATCCCTCCACCGGGCTGCTGATCACGGGCGACGTCGCGGCACAGACGCACCGCGTGTTCGACAACCTCGCCGCCGTGCTGGCCGCTGCGGGGCTAAGCCTGGCCGATGTGATCAAGTGCAACGTGTACCTGACCGACATGGCGGACTTCGCCGCCATGAACGGCGCCTATGCCACGCGCTTCGACGCGCCGTATCCAGCGCGCACGACCGTGGCCGTCGCCGGCCTTCCACTCAACGCGCGAGTGGAGATCGAGTGCGTCGCGCGGCGGGCGTGAGCACGACCGCGCCCTAGCGTGCCGCGGACGGCGTGGTGGACGGTGCGACGGCTGGTGCCGGCGTGGCCTTCGGATCCTTGCCGAACTTGCCGCCGCTGAGGTTGTGCACCACACCAAAGTGGTTCAGCAGGCTCGCCAGGAACGCCAGCAGCACGATGGCCGTCACGACCTTGGGCAGCGCCGTCGGCGGTTCCGGATACTTCACCGCAAACGAGCTCTCCGCCGTGACTGGGATCCGTGCCACGTAGGTAAGCCGCCCGCCGAACGGCACGTTCATCTTCACGCGGCCGTTCACGGCCCAGCCGTTGGCATCGAGGATGGGACCAAGGTTTCGCTGCCGCAACTTGAGCCACGCGATCGCCATCGAGGGAAGGGAGATGGCGAACAGGATGCCGACGAACACCAGGCACACCTGCCAGAACGGTAGCGTGAACACCCCCGTGAGGTAGCCGATCATGGTGGTGAAGAAGGCACCGATGGCACCGACCGCCACACCCATCGCAGCGACCGTGCCCACGTCGATCTTCTTCACCGGCTCCGGCGGCTTCTGCGTATCGAGCGTGGCCGTGGTGGTCGCCACCGCCGAGACCTTTGCGTCGGAGGCCGCCTGCCCGGCCGCGGCGCGCTTGGCAACCTGCTCCTCGATCAACCGCACCAGCTTCTTGTACGGTGCCCAGAACGCCTGCTGGATGCTGATGGGATTCTCCACCACCTTGGTGATTGTCGCATCCCAATCGCGTCCCTTCCGATCGTAGAAGACGCCGTTGCGCCCAACCATCAGATTGTCGGAATCTCCGCCGGTGAAGGCCGCGGCGATCGTCATCTTCTCGCCCCCGGTGCGCGTGCAGTCGCAGTACGCGAGGTAGCACTTCGCCAGGCCGGCCAGCGCGGCGTGCTTTCCGGGATCATCCACGCGCACCACCAGCTCGGCCCGCCGCCCGTCGAGCAGGAGCGAGCCCGCCTGGAACACCGCCGGCCGCTCGCGCGAGTAGAAGTCGCGGAAGGCCACGAAGTTGTTCAGCAGCACCGCCAGGTCGCGTTGGTACCGCGTCAGGCGCTCGACATTGTCAATCGCGTCCATGGCCGGCGCGAGCTTGAGGTCCTCGAGCACCAGAGCCGCGAGCCGGGCCTTGCTGCTGCCCTTGAGGATCTCCCGTACCCGCGCGATGCCCAGGCTCTCCGCCTGGGCGCCGGACTTCTGCACCGTCCACGCCTCGTGTGCGGCGAAGACGGCCGTGAGCTTCTCCCAGTCGGCTTCCGTCAACACCGCGCGTTGGCCGAGCACCGGCTCCACGACCTGCGCACGGAAGGCGGCCATCGCCGCCGCCCACGCCGGGTTGAGTCCCTCGACCAACGGCAGCGCGCGCGACGCCTCCACGCGCGCCAGCGGAAACGCTGCCACCTCCTCAGCGGTGATGTGCATGTCCTGCGCGGCGATTGTCAGGTACTCGGTCTCCTGCCGATTGAGCGCCGCGGTGGCGCGGGCATCGAAAGCCGCCAGGCGACAGCGTCCGAAGAAGTCCTCCACCTTCGGCCGCACCGCCCGCAGCGCCTGCAGCGCCGATCCGGTGGCATCGCCCAGTGGCAGCAACGTCGCCGCATCCTCCTCGGCCTTTGCCCACCACGCCGAGTACGCCGCGCACTCGTCGTAGAAAGCGTCGAGCATGGCCTGCGTGTAGCCGGGCTTCCCATTGCGGTCGGTGGCCGCGCCAAGCGCCGCCACCATCGCTTCGGCAATTGCCCGGTCGTCTCCTTCCGCCGTGACATCCACCGGCACGATGCCGTCGCCATTGAACTTCGTATGCGCGAACACCGTTGTGGTCTGCATCGTGTCATAGACCGAGATGCTCGTCGCCGACGCCTTCTCCAGGTGCGTGAGGATCTCCCGCGCCGAGGCGAGTAGGCGCTCGCCTTCCGGATGCCCATCGTTGATGGCGGCTAGCGGAAGCTCCCCGCCCTTCAGGAGCACGGCCGGGTCTTTCAGCATCTGACAGGCCCATTCCACGGCGTCGAGCATCTCGGGGGCACGGACGCGACCGTCACCGTCCTGGTCAATCAATGCGAGCGTGCGCTCATCGAACTCGAGCCCCTTCACCGGGCAGGCCAGCGCCACCCAGAGCGTTTGGTCGAGCTGCCGGAGATGACGGAGG
This sequence comes from Gemmatimonadaceae bacterium, assembly GCA_024710705.1. Lineage (GTDB taxonomy): Bacteria > Gemmatimonadota > Gemmatimonadetes > Gemmatimonadales > Gemmatimonadaceae > Pseudogemmatithrix. The sequence continues at coordinate 62,933 of JANJUF010000090.1, forward strand.
TCGTCGGCCGTCTCGATGGCAACCTGGTCGGAGCCACCGGCGCGGAAGAAGCGCCACACGTGCTTGGAGGAGGACATGGAGATCTGTAGGAAAGCGATGGGGGCACACGTGGGCGACGGCTGAGCGCGAGCCTCGGGAATGTGGCGCGTCCGCCTGGGAATGCGGAAGGGGGAACGGCTTGCCACCATGCGCGCGCGCGCCTAGGCTCCACCCCCATGGCAAGCGCACCCGCGACCGCCGGCCGTCCCCTGGAAGTCCTTGGTGCGTTCACGCGACTGGGCCTGACCTCGTTCGGCGGCCCGATTGCGCACATCGGATATTTCCATCGCGAGTTCGTCGAGCGGCGGCAGTGGCTCACGGACGCACAGTTCGGGCAGCTCCTGGCGCTCTGCCAGTTCCTGCCGGGCCCGGCGAGCAGCCAGCTCGGTTTCAGCATCGGCTTGGTCCGCGCCGGGTGGCGAGGCGCCCTCGCGGCGTTCGTGGGCTTCACGCTGCCGTCCGCGCTGCTGCTGTTCGCCTTGGCGTCCGCAAGCGCGTGGCTGCGTGGGCCGCTCGGGCTCGCCGTCACGCAGGGCCTGAAGCTCGCGGCGGTCGCGGTGGTCGCGCACGGCCTGATCTTGATGGCGCACCGGCTCTGCCCCGACCTCATCCGAGCGACGCTCGCCGGGGCGGTGGTGGTGGCGATGTATACCCTCGGCGGACCGTGGACGCAGGTGGCGGTGATCGGCGCCGGGGCGCTGGTGGGTGCCGCGTTCATCCGGCCGCGCAGCGAGTCGGTGGAGACGGCGCTACGCGTGCGCATCGCGCGCGGGTTTGCCATTGCGGCTCTCGTGGTGTTCGCGCTGGGACTGGTGCTCGCGCTCGCGTGGCCGACGCACGCGCCGGTGCTCCAGAGCGTGTGGGCGGCATTCTGGGGCGCTGGTTCGCTGGTGTTTGGCGGCGGGCACGTGGTCCTCCCCTTGCTCGAGCAGTCGGTGGTATCCACCGGCTGGGTGAGCGCCAACTCGTTCATGGCCGGCTATGGCGCAGCGCAAGCGGTGCCCGGACCCATGTTCGCCTTGGCGGCCTACCTGGGCGCGGCCGTGCCGACGGGCTGCGCCCCGGCACTCGGGGCAGTCGTGGCCACCCTGGCCGTGTTCGCGCCCGGCTTTCTGTTGGTGATCGGGCTCCTGCCGGCGTGGTCGCGCCTCACGGCAAACGTGCGTGCCACCGGGGCCGTGGCGGGGATGAACGCCGCCGTCGTCGGCCTGCTCGGCGCGGCGCTCTACGATCCGGTCTGGACGAGCGGCGTGCGCGACCCCTCGGACGCCGCGGTGGCGGCCGTAGGGCTGGCCCTCCTCTGGAACAGCCGCCGTTCCCCCCTCTGGGCGGTCGGGTGGTGCGTCCTCGGCGGGGTGGGACTTGCGTTCATCAATATTTCTTGATATATTGGTGCATGAGCCTTGCCGCCACCACTGACAGCTTCGAGCGCCACGCCGCGCTCTTTCACGCGCTTTCCGACGTCCGCCGCCTCCGCATCCTCGACCTGCTCCGGCGCGGGGAGCAGTGCGTCTGCGATCTCCAGTCCGCACTCGACTGCGCCCAGTCCCTGCTCTCCTTCCACCTCAAGACCCTGCGTGACGCCGGCCTTGTGACCATGCGCAAGGACGGGCGTTGGTCGCACTATGCCCTTGCCCCGCACGCGCTCGAGCACGCGGAGCAGGCGGTGGCGGCCTTCCGTTCGCCCGGCCTGCGCGGCCGACGACTGCCCATCAGTTGCTGCGCCTGACCGTACGGGTGCGACTCCGCGCTTTTTTTCACCATCATCCATCAAGGAATCTCGATATGTCCTCCTCCCGGCCCTCCGACGTCCACGCCATCGTCCGCGAGCGCTACGGGGCCACCGCCCTCGCCGTCGTCGAAGGCAAGGCCAGTTCCTGCTGTGGCGGCGGCTCCTGCGGCAACACCGATGCCAAGGACCCCATCACCTCCGACCTCTACGAGGCCGCCCAAGTCCAGGGCATCCCCGCCGACGCCGTCCTCGCGTCACTCGGCTGCGGAAACCCCACGGCACTCGCCGAACTCCATCCCGGCGAGACTGTCCTCGACCTCGGCTCGGGCGGTGGCATCGACGTCCTCCTCTCCGCCCGGCGTGTCGGTCCCACCGGCTTCGTCTACGGTCTCGACATGACGGACGAGATGCTGGCCCTCGCGAGCAAGAACGCCAAGGCGGCCGGCGTCCAGAACGTCTCCTTCCTCAAGGGACAGATCGAGCAAATCCCCCTTCCCGACAACTCGGTGGATGTCATCATCTCGAACTGCGTGATCAATCTCGCGGTGGACAAGCCGCAAGTGCTGCATGAAGCCTTCCGCGTCCTGAAGCCCGGCGGCCGCTTCGCCGTGAGCGATGTCGTCGTGCGCGGCGAGGTCCCGCCCGACGTCCGCCGCTCCATGGAACTCTGGGTGGGCTGCATCGCCGGCGCCCTCGAGGAACAGGAGTTCCTGGGGCTGCTCACCGAGGTTGGCTTCCGCAGCCCGAGCGTCGAGCCGACGCGCATCTACCGGGCCGAGGATGCCCGCGCCTTCCTCAAGGCATCGGGACTCGACGCCGACCGCGTGGCCGACGACATTGACGGGAGGTTCTGCAGCGCCTTCGTGCGCGCCATCAAGCCGGGAGCCTCCGCATGACCCTCGCGGCACAGCCAACGAATGCCAGCAACACGGACGTCGTCATCCGTGCCGCCACGGCGGCCGACCTTCGCGCGGTGCACGAACTCCTCCGCGAGGCCAAGCTCCCGCTCGACGGCGTCCCGGCGGACCTCGCCAACTTCCTGGTCGCCGTGCGCGACGGGATGGTCGTTGGCGCCATCGGCCTGGAGCGCTACCGCGAATCGGCCCTCCTCCGCTCGGCGGTGGTGCACCCGACAATGCGTGGCCTGGGCGTGGGCGAATGCTTGGTGACAGCGCTCCTCGAGAGCGCGCGTGCGCTCGGGATCCGCGACATGGTGTTGCTCACGACCACCGCCGAGGGCTGGTTCCCGCGGTTCGGCTTCTCGCGCATCTCCCGGGATGCCGTCCCCGCCGCGATGCACGCATCGGCGGAACTGCAGGGCGCCTGCCCGGCCAGCGCGGTCGTGATGCGCTGCGCGCTGTAGGCGCGGCGTCGCCGAGTCCGGCGCCCATGCGGACGTTCGACGTCGCCGTGGTCGGCGCCGGCCAGGCCGCGCTCGCGGCGGGCTACTTCCTGCGGCGCACCGGACTCCGCTTCGCCTTGTTCGACGCCGAGCCGGCCGCCGGCGGGGCGTGGCGGCACACCTGGCCCTCGCTGCACCTGTTCTCGCCGGCGCGCTGGAGTTCGCTCCCAGGGTGGTTGATGCCGGCGAGCGAGGGTCCGTACCCTTCGCGCGAGGAGACCTTGGCCTACCTCGCGGAGTACGAACGCCGCTACGAGCTCCCGATCGAGCGCCCGGTGTGGGTCGCAAGCACGCACGCCGACGGCATCGGCCTACGCCTGGTGACTGGCAATGGCCAGGAAATCGCCGCGCGCGTCGTGATCTCGGCGACCGGCACCTGGAGTGCGCCGGTGCTCCCCGTGTTCGAGGGGCAGGATCGTTTCACCGGCGAGATCATCCATTCGGCGCACTACGCCGGCCCCACGCGCTATGCCGGCAAGCGCGTCCTCGTGATCGGTGCCGGCAATTCCGGCGCCCAGATATTCGCCGACCTCGTGGACCACGCCCGCGTCACCTGGGTCACGAAGGATCCCCCGGTGTTCCTGCCGGACCATGTGGATGGCCAGTATCTGTTTGCGCAGGCGACGGCCCGCTACCAAGCCATAAAGGAAGGCCGCACTCCCGCCCCCCCGCGCTCCCTCGGCGACGTCGTGATGGTCCCGGCCGTGCGGGCCCTGCGCGACCGTGGATTGCTCAGCGCGCTCCCGCTCTTCCGCCGCTTCACGCCGGACGGTGTCGAGTGGCCTGATGGCCACCTCGAGGCGGTGGACGCCGTGATCCTCGCTACCGGATTCCGCCCTGCCCTCGCGCACCTCGCCCCACTCGCCACGCCGAATGAGCACGGCCGCCTCGCGATGGAGGGCGCGCACGCATCCGCCCACCCACGCCTCTACCCCCTGGGCTACGGCGACTGGACCGGCTTCGCCAGCGCCACCCTCATCGGCGTAGGCCGCAGCGCAAAGCAAGTCGTCACCGAGATCGAAACGGCGTTGAAGTAAGAGCGTAGACCGAAGACGAAAGGAGGGCCCACCTCTCGGCAGGCCCTCCTTCCGTCTTCCGTCTTGAGCCAATCTAGTGGAGGCGGGGAGATTCGAACTCCCGTCTTGCATCGGATCTTCCACAGCGTCTACGCGTGTATCCTGTCGATTGGTGTTTCCGAACGCTGGCCGACAGGCCGCCGTCGTTCAGATGAGTCCATCTTGATCTCGCCGGTTGGCGGAGGACGCGCCAACAAGCCAGCCTGGATTTGCGATACCCGAGTGACGCCCCAGGCGGGGCTTCCTCTCAGGCACTGCTGCGGTAAAGCTAGGCTTTACGCAGCGAGAGCGAAGTTGTTATTCGCAGTTGTGAATTTCCCGAGGGTTTTACCAGGGACCCGAGGACCTGGACGCGCAGCCATGGAGCCACCCACACAATCGAAACCAGTCGCCCCCTGCACTACACTGAATGAATACCCTTCGGGCCTCTGGAGTTCAATCGGGGCACCCCGCGCGTCCGCGGCGCTAGGCTGACCACGCGCCCTCGGCGGGCGACAGCTCCACCCGGTTCCGCCCGCCGCGCTTCGCGGCATAGAGGGCCTTGTCGGCGCGCTCGTAGAGGCGGTCGCCGGCGTTGGAGCGTGCCACGTACATCGCTACGCCGAAACTGGCCGTGACCCGGACGTCGCCGGCCGGCGTGCGCACCACCATGGACTCGAGGGCACGGCGGCAGCGTTCCGCCACCTCCATCGCGCCTTGCTGGTCGGTCTGCGGCAGTAAGAGGGCCAGCTCCTCGCCGCCCAGTCGCATGACGTGGTCGGTGGCGCGCCGGGCGGCGCTCAATGCGCTCCCCACGCTCTGGAGCACCGTGTCGCCGACCTCATGCCCGTAGGTGTCATTCACGGACTTGAAGTGGTCCACGTCCGCAATCACCAGCGCCGAGGATCCGCCGTAGCGATCGGTCTCGCTGATCATGCGCTGGAACTCGGCCTCGAAGGCGCGGCGGTTGGGGAGCCCGGTGAGTTGGTCGGTGAGGGCGCGTTTCGTCTCATCCTGCACTGCCCACGCGGTTTCCAGCGCACCCGCGGCGATGGTACCGAGGTCAATCGCGCCGCGGGCGTCGTTCTGGGACAGGGCGTTCCGCTCGGGATGCCCGAGCACGAGCGCGCCCAAGGGCTGCTCCTTCTCGCTCCGGCGCAGCGGCACGATCACCAGCGATCGCGTGCCTGACGGCAGTGGGACGTCGGTGAAGACCGGTTCGCGGGACGAGACGAGGATGCGCGCATCACTCAGGACCTTCGGATTGCCCGTCCGGCATACCTCGCCCACCAGCGAGCCTTGTCGTGCCACGAAACCCGTGCCGAACTCGGGCGCGCCATGCCCAATCAATGTCGGAACCCCCTTCTGCAGGTCGGGATACCACCGCACCACGATGGCCCAGGCCGCGCCCGTGACCACGCAGGCGTCGCGGCCAAGCAGCTGCTCGAGCGCCATGGGATCGCGGCTGCCCTGCAGGGTCGTCGCCGTCCGGATCATGGCGCGCAGCTTGTTGGTCCGCTGGGCCAGCGTCGCGCGTGTTCGCACCACTTCGTGCAGGGCCGCGATCTCCCGCGCGTGGCGCCGCAACCACTCCGTGGCCGTGGTACGATCCATCGTGGGCGTCTCGCGATAGTGCACCGACACCGCCCCTCGGTGGTCGCCGGCACGCACTCCGGTCGAGAGCAGCTGCAGGGGGCCGGTGGGATTGAACGTGGCGCGTTGGCCATCGGCGCTCAGTTCCACGAGCAGGCGATCGGACTCCGGAAGGGCCGGTGGTTCCGCGCCGCGCGACCACGCCACGGCGAGGAGGTGCCCATCGTCCTCCTCGAACGGCTGCCAGAGCACCGCTTCGTACGCACCGACGTGGTCGGCCAGCAGCTGCAGTGCCCGCTGCAGCACCCGCTGGTCCTCCTTGCTCGCATCGGCCGGCACGGCGTATTCGTCGGACCGGAACGCCGCCAGGAGCGTCTGCTCCTGCAGGGCGCGTCCGGTGGCCGGGGCGGACGGGAGCGCCATCTCGGGCTCCACCGGCGTGTCGCGCCGGCGGCGCGGCTTCATGATCACGAAGCAGGAGCCGGCCGCGACAACGACGAGCAACCCGATGAGGAGATCGGTCATCGCGGGTGCGCGAGGATGCGAGCCGCGGCCACGGCGGCACCGAAGCCGTTGTCGATGTTGCACACCGTGACGCCGGCGGCGCAGGAGTTGAGCATGGTCAACAGGGGGGCCAGTCCCTGGAACGCCGCGCCGTAGCCCACACTCGTCGGCACGGCGATCACGGGCACCTCCACCAAGCCGCCCACCACCGAGGGGAGCGCACCGTCCATGCCCGCCACCACGATGATCACCGCCGCGCCGGCCAGCGTCTCCCGCTGGGCGAGGATGCGATGGATGCCGGCGACCCCTACGTCCGTCACGCGCATCGTCGGGTGCCCGAAGGCGTCGAGCGTCACGGCGGCTTCCTCAGCCACCGGCAGGTCACTGGTGCCCGCCGTGACGATGGCCACGGCCTGCGTCCCCCGCGGCGGAGGCGCTGCTCCGCGCAGCAGCACCGTACGCGCCATCGCATTCACGTCGGCGGCGTCCCACCGCCCCTGCAGCGCGGCCCGCAGTGCGGCGTCGGCGCGCGTGACGAGGAACCCATCGCCATGCGATTCCAGTCGCTCGCAGATCGCAACCACCTGCGCCGGCTCCTTCCCCTGCCCGAAGACCACCTCGGGGAATCCCTGCCGCAGTGCCCGATGGCGGTCGAGCGTGGCGAAGCCCAGTTCGTCCACCGGCGCGTGATCGAGTTGGGCGAGTGCGACATCCACCGCGAGACGCCCCTCGGCCACCTCGGCCAGGAGCGCGCGCACTCGCTCGCGCCTCACGCGGCCTCCGCCTCGCGCATCCACTCGCTTCGCAGGTACTCGTCGAAGATCCCCTCGACCTCGTCGAAGCTGTTCACGGCGTGCAGCTTCTTCCGCAAGTCGGCAGAGTTGGGGAGCCCCTTCACGTACCAACCCAGGTGCTTGCGAAACTCGAGCGCCGCCCCGACGGGATCGGCCTCGTAGCCCTGCACCATGCGCGCGTGGTCGAGCGCGATCTTGAAGCGCTCCTCGACGCCGGGCGTGGCCGGCACGGGCCTGCCATCGAGCAAGGCCCGTGTCTGCTGGAAGATCCACGGCTGCCCGAAGGAGCCCCGCGCAATCATCACGGCGTCGCAGCCCGTCTCCCGATGCATGCGGTAGGCATCCTCGGCCGTCTTGATGTCGCCATTGCCGATCACCGGGATGTCCAGCGCCTGCTTCACGGCGGCGATCTCCTCCCAGCGCGCCGAGCCCGTGTACATCTGCGTGCGCGTGCGCGGATGCAAGGCAATGGCCTTCACGCCGGCGTCCTGGCACCTGAGCGCAATCTTCACCGGGTCGCGCATCTCCTCGCTCCACCCGCTGCGGATCTTGCAGGTGACGGGCAGGTGCGTGCCGGAGATCACGGCGCGGATCACCCGCTGCACGAGGTCGAGATCGCGCAGGCAGCCAGAGCCGCCATTGCGCTTCACGACCTTCTTCACCGGGCAACCGAAGTTGATGTCGATGTAATCGGGATGGAACACGTCCGTCACCAGCGCTGCCGCCTCACGCATCGCGTCGGGTTCGGCCCCGAAAATCTGGACGCCAATCGGGTGCTCATCTTCCGAGAACCGCAGCTTGGCGATCGTGGCCTCGTTCTCCCGGCGGATCCCTTCGGCCGAGAGGAATTCCGTCACGACGACGTCCGCCCCCCACGCGCGGCAGAGCCGGCGGAAGGGGGATTCCGAGACCCCCGCCATGGGGGCCAAGAAGACGGGGACGGCAACGCCGCCAGTCGGGTACGGAAAGGGCATCTGTGGAAAGCTAGGAGGGGGTGCAAACGCTTGCAATATCGTCATTTGACGTCATTTGTGACTCCCGTTACCTTTGGCGGATGGAACTCCGGGAATTCTTCGCCGAAGACGCGATCCAGCTCGAACTCGCGGGTAGCACGAAGGACGACATCCTCAAGGAGCTGATTGGGCTCCTCCGCCTCCCCGAGAAGGACGAGGCCATGCTCTTCAAGATGCTCAAGCGCCGGGAGAACCTCGGCTCCACGGGTATCGGCCGGGGCATCGCCATCCCCCACTGCCGTTCCCTGGTCGTGAGCAAGCTCCGGGTGGCCTTTGGGCGCAAGAAGGCCGGGGTGGACTTCAAGGCGATTGACGACAAGCCGGTCCACTTCTTTTTCCTGATCGTCGCCCCGCCGTTGGAGGTCTCCAACCAGTACCTCCCGGTGCTGGGCAAGATCGCCCAGTTCTCGAAGGAGGCGGACGTGCCGGAGAAGCTCCTGGCGCTCAGTCAGCCGGCGCAGTTCATGCAACTGCTGGTGGAGAAGGGCGTGTAACGCCGCCTCACCACGAAGGCACGAAGGGCTCCGACGCGCGAACAAGGATTCGCCTACGTCGGAGCCCTTCGTGTCTTCGTGGCGGACAGCAGTTCCCAAGCTCGAGAACCGACGCCAGAATACTGCCATGCCAGAACCCCTCGTCATCGCCAAGAACGCGAGCACCGAGCTCGCGCTGCTCCCCGCCTTCGCCAACCGGCACGGCTGCATCACCGGTGCGACGGGCACGGGCAAGACCATCTCCCTCCAGGTGCTGGCCGAGCAGTTCTCGCGCATCGGCGTTCCAGTGTTCCTCGCCGACGTGAAGGGCGATCTCGGCGGACTGGGCGCGAGCGGCCACCTCAGCGAGAAGCTCGGCGACCGCTTGAAGAAGCTCGGCCTCCCGGAGCCCGCGTTCGGGGCCAGCCCTGTCACCTTCTGGGACGTGTTCGGCGAGCAGGGGCATCCCGTGCGGGCTACCGTCTCGGACATGGGGCCGCTGCTGTTCTCGCGGCTCCTGAACCTCAACGACACCCAAGAAGGCGTGCTCGCCATCGCCTTCCAGGTGGCCGACGACAACGGCATGCTGCTGCTCGACCTCAAGGACCTGCGCGCGATGCTCCAGTTCGTGGGCGACAATGCCACGCAGATCAGGACGCAGTACGGCAACGTCTCGGCGGCGAGCATCGGTGCCATCCAACGTGGCCTGCTCCAGCTCGAGCAGCAGGGCGCCGAGCAGTTCTTCGGCGAACCGATGCTGAACGTGGACGACTTGATGCAGACCGTGGACGGCAGGGGCGTGGTGAACATCCTCGCCGCCGACAAGCTGATGCAGAACCCACGCCTCTACGGCTGCACATTGCTGTGGTTGCTCAGCGAACTCTATGAGCACCTGCCCGAGATCGGCGATCCGGAAAAGCCAAAGCTCGTCTTCTTCTTCGACGAGGCCCATCTCCTCTTCGCCGATGCGCCGGCCGCGCTGCTCGAGAAGGTCGAGCTCGTCGTGCGGCTCATTCGCTCGAAGGGCGTGGGTGTGTACTTCGTGACGCAGACCCCGGTGGACATTCCGGACAAGGTGCTGGGCCAACTGGGCAACCGAATCCAGCACGCCCTTCGCGCATTCACGCCACGGGACCAGAAGGCGGTGCGGGCGACGGCCGAGACGATGCGGCCCAACCCGGCGCTCAACATCGAGCAGGCGATTCTCGAGCTCGGCGTGGGCGAGGCGCTGGTGTCGCTGCTGGATGCCAAGGGGACGTCAGGCGTGACGGAACGCGCCTGGATGTTCGCGCCCGGCTCGCGCATTGGCCCGCTGACGCCGCCGGAACGCACGGCGGTGATCCAGGCCTCGGTGGTGGCGGGCGTGTACGAGAAGGCCGTGGACCGGGAGTCCGCGTTCGAGATGCTGAAGGCGCGCACGGAGGCCGCGCAGGCCGCACAGGCCGCGCAACCCTCCGCTCCGGCGGCATCCGCACGCAGTGCACTGGGTGGCCTGCTCTTCGGCACCACCGGCCCGCGCGGTGGCAAGCGAGACGGGCTCGTGGACCTCATGGCCAAGAGCGCCGCGCGGAGCACGGGCACGGCCATCTCGCGCGGACTGGTGCGCGGCGTGCTGGGATCGCTGCTCGGGGGCGCGAAGCGACGTTAGTGCGCGTGGTCGATCACGACGCGCGCAATATCCCGTCCGAGCTTGGCCCGCACTCGCCGTAGCTGCAGCACGGCGGCCGCGGCGAGTCCGGCCGTGAGCCCCCACCAGAGCCCGGCCGCACCTTGATCGAAGCCGAAGGCGATGACCGCACCCAGCGGGATGCCCACGGCCCAGAAGCTCAGCCCATGCAGGATCGCCGGGATGCGCGTGTCCCCCGCCCCGCGCAGGATGCTTGCGCTGATGACCTGCGTGCCGTCAAACACCTGGAAGACGGCCGCAATCGGGATGAGCGAGGCGGCCAAGGCGAACGTCGCGGCGTCGCGCGTGTAGGCGCCAGCCAGCACCTCGGGAATCATCGCGAAGAGCACGGCGCAAAACGCCATGAACCCTACACCACAGACCAGGGCGGCCACCGCATCGCGTCGCGAGGCCGCCATGTCGCCGCGCCCGATGGCGTGCCCCACCATCACCGCGGCCGCGGCCGCGACGCCCATTGGCACCATGAAGGTCATGGACGCCAGGCTCAGCGCGATCTCGTGGCCGGCGAGGACCGTCGTGCCCATCCAGCCGGTCATCACGGTGGTGAGCCCGAACGCGCCCGCCTCGGCGAGAAACTGCAGGCCCACCGGGATGCCAAGACGAAACATCCGCGCCAGCGGCGGCAGCAGCCAGCTCTCGGGATGCCAGCGCGTGAGATACGGACGCAACTGCTGCCAGCTGGCGGCGAGCAGCACCCCCGCCATGATCCAGCGCGCGATGGCTGTCCCCTGCGACGACCCGACGACCCCACCGGGCTCGAACCCAAGCTTGCCGTAGATCAACACCCAGTTGAGTCCCACGTTCGCGATGTTGCCGACGGCGACCGCGACGACCACCGGTGCCAGACGCTGAAAGGCCTGCAGCACCTGGCGCAGCATGTTGAAGGCAAAGAACGGCAGCATCCCGGGGATGCTCCACAGCACGTACTTCGCCGCCAGCGGAACCACCTCGGGGGGCTGACGCAACAGCGCGAGCGCCGGCTGCGACGGCAGGAACGTCAGCGACACCAGCAGCGCGATGACTGCCGTCATCAGCACGCCGCGCTGCACGCCGCGGGCGATGGCCGGCTCGTCCTTCGCGCCCACGGCCTGCGCGATGACCGGATCCAGCGCCATCAGCACGCCGATGCCGATGATGGCGAAGGCGAAGAAGTAGAAGTTGCCCAGGCCTCCCGCCGCCAGGTCCACCGGCGAGACCCGCCCGAGCATGATCGCGTCCACCAACCCCATGCCTTGCATGCCGACGTTGACCACCACGATCGGCGCCGCAAGCCGCGCCATCTCGCGCAGCTCGTCACGGGTGGGGCGGAGGGCGGCGAGGTTCGTCACGTTGGGTCGGGGAAGCTGTCGAGCGATGAATAGCAGCTTCTGCCACTGTGCCACTGTGGCAAAGCAGTCGCGAAGCGCCTACTCCCACTCAATCGTGGCCGGCGGCTTCGACGACACGTCGTACACCACGCGGTTGATCCCCTTCACCTCGCGGATGATGCGGTTCGAGACCCGCGCGAGGACCTCGTATGGGAACGGATACCAATCTGCGGTCATCCCATCCGTGCTCGTCACGGCGCGCAGGGCGATCACGTGCTCGTAGGTGCGCCCGTCGCCCATCACGCCCACCGAGCGCACCGGGAGGAACACCGCGAAGGCCTGCCAGATCTCGTTGTAGAGTCCCGCCGCGCGGATCTCCTCAAGGTAGATCGCGTCGGCGCGCCGCAGGGTCTCCACATTCACCGGGTCCACCGCGCCGAGCACGCGAATCGCCAGACCGGGCCCCGGGAACGGGTGCCGCCCCACCATCTCCTCCGGCAGGCCGAGCTCGCGGCCCACGTTGCGCACCTCGTCCTTGAAGAGCTCGCGCAGCGGTTCGATCAGCTTGAACTTCATGTCCGGCTTGAGCCCACCCACGTTGTGGTGCGTCTTGATCGTCGCGCTGGGGCCGCCCTTGGCGCTCACCGACTCGATCACGTCCGGATACAGCGTGCCCTGCACCAAGAACCTGGCGTCCTTCCCCGCCTCGGCCGACGCATCCTCGAACACGTCAATGAACGTGTGGCCAATCGCCTTGCGCTTCGCTTCCGGCTCGTCCAGGCCCTTGAGGGCGCCGAGGAAGCGATCCTCGGCGCGCACCGTGATGAGCTTGATGCCGAGGTGCTGGCCCATCGTCCGCTCCACCTGCTCGCGCTCGTGCAGGCGCAACAACCCCGTGTCCACGAAGATGCAGGTGAGCTGGTCGCCGATGGCGCGGTGCACCAGCGCCGCCGCCACGGAGGAATCCACGCCACCGGACAATCCACAGATCACGTGGGCATCGCCCACCAGCTCGCGGATGCGTGTGACTTCCTGTTCGATGAAATGCCCTGGCGTCCAGTCAGCGGTGCATCCGGCCACGCCGAACAGGAAGTTCTGGATCATGTCCGCGCCGCGCACCGAATGCGCCACCTCGGCGTGGAACTGAATCGCGTGAACGGGCTTCGTGGCGTGGCGGAATCCCACGACCGGGTTCGAGTCGCTCGATGCCGTGAGCACGTAGCCTTTCGGCACGGTCTCCACGTGGTCGCCGTGGCTCATCCACACGATCGAGCGCTCGTCGCGGTCGAAGCCGGCGAAGAGGCCCGCATTTTCCTTCACCTGCATCTCGGCGCGGCCGTACTCGCGGTGCCCTCCGCCCTTCACCTGCGCGCCGGCCTGCTGCGCGATCCACTGCATGCCGTAGCACACGCCCAGAAGCGGCGCCACATCCAGGATGGCCGGGTCGAACGAGGGGGCATCCGGATCGTTGACGGAACTCGGCCCGCCCGAGAGGATGATGGCCGTCGGATTCCACTCCTTGATCCACGCGAGCGAGCGCGTCGGCGGATGGATTTCCGAGAACACCCGCGCCTCGCGCACACGCCGCGCGATGAGCTGCGTGAACTGCGACCCGCAGTCGAGGATCAGGACCCGCGAACCTGCATGCGTCACGTCTTCCACTCCGGACCGTCGAGCTTGATGAACTCCACCTGCTTGGTGGCGAGGTCGAGGATCGCCGCCGAAGGTGCGCCGTACAGCCAGCCGCAGGCCTCGCCGGGATTCACGATCAGCGTGTTGTCGCGCACCTTCATCTCCTGCAGGTGCGTGTGCCCGTGCACGACCACGCTGTGGGCCATCACGGAACGCTCCACCACCTCGCCGATGTCGTGCAGCACAAGCACCTTGTGTTCCTGCAGCGTCATGCCGTGGGGCGACTCGAACAACTCCTGCCCCATGCCCTGGGCGGCGGCCGCGCGGATGCCCTCGGGGTCGCCGTCATTGCGCCCGAACACCCCAGCCATGGCGACGCCGTGGTCCTGGAAGGGCTTGAGCGAGAAGGGGGAACAGTAGTCCCCCGCGTGCAACACGAACGTGACGTCGCGCTTCAGGAACTCGCGCAGCAAGGCGTCTATCGCCGGGACTCGGTCGTGGGTATCCGCCATTAGGCCGATCCGCATCAGGCCTCCTGCCATTGGGGGGACGCGACCTCGTGCCGCAGGAGGTCCGCGTACTGCTCGCGCGCCGTGACCACGGCCCAGCGCGATCCATCCACCAAGACTTCCGCGGCCAGCGGCCGGGCGTTGTACCGCGAGGCCATGGCCACACCGTAGGCGCCCACCGTGTGCACGACCAGCAGATCGCCCGGACCCACAGCCGGAATCTCCCGATCGAGGCCGAGAAAGTCCCCCGTCTCGCAGACGGGACCGACGACGTCGGCCGTCATCCGGCCCGGCACGTCGCCCACCGCGTCAATCTGATGGTACGCGTCATAGTGCGACGGTCGGATCAACTCGGTCATGCCGGCATCGCAGATCACGTAGGTCTTGTGGCCGCTTTCCTTTCGGTAGAGCACGCGGGTGAGCAAGCTTCCGCTCGCCGCCACCAGGTAGCGCCCGTGTTCCACCAACAGCTCCACGCCACCGAGTGCCGCGGTCGCCTGGCGCACGATGGCGCCGTACGCCGCCACATCGGGCTCCTCCTCGTCGCCGTAGGGCACCGGCAGGCCGCCCCCGGCATCGAGGTACTCGATCGGCGCCCCGTCGGCGCGCAGCGTCCGGGCCAGCTCCACCAGCCGGGACATGCCCTCGCGATACGCCTCGAAGGAGTGCAGCTGCGAGCCGACGTGCATGTCCACTGCCACCAGGCGGATGGACGGCATGGCCAGCGCTTCGCGCCCCACGCGGAGTGCGTCGGGCAGGCCGATGCCGAACTTGTGCCCCTTCTCGCCGGTGGCGATGTAGTGGTGCGCGTTCTCCACGTCCACTTCGGGATTGATGCGCAACCCCACCGGCGCGACGACGCCGCGAGCCGCGGCCAGCGCCGCCAGCAGGCGCAGCTCGGAATCGCTCTCGACGTTGATCAGCTTCACCCCGGCGTCAAGCGCCTCCTTCAACTCCCGCTGCGTCTTCCCCACTCCACCGAAGACGATGTCACGACCGGTGAAGCCGGCGTGCAGCGCGCGATGCAGCTCCCCGCCCGAGACGACGTCCACGCCGCAGCCGGCCTCGCGCAGCACCCGGAGAATCGCGCCGTTGGCGTTGGCCTTGAGCGAGTAGTGCACCCGGTGCGGCACGCCGTCGAGCGCCGCCGTGAGGCGCGCCACGCGCTCGCGGATCACCGAGGCGCTGTACACGTAGGTGGCGGTGCCCGCTCCCGCCGCGATGGCCGGCAGCGGGACGTCATCCACGTGCAGCACGCCGTCGCGGCGGGCGATCCCGGCGGGCATCAGTACGCCTTGGCCCACACGACCTCATGGGTGGCAGGCTCGCCCGTGACGAGGCATGTGGTCGGCGCCTCGGGAGAGCGGAACTCCTCGTCGGGAATCACGCGGATGGTCGCCTTGGTCTCCTCCTTCACCTTGGCCTCGGAGGCCGCGTCGCCGTTCCAGCCGGCGTACACGAAACCACCCGGACCCTCCATGATCTCCTTGAACTGCGCGTACGACGTCACGTTGCGATGCGTGTTGGCCTCGCGCCGGGCCTTGGCCGCGGCGAACATGTCCTGCTGGATGGTCTCGAGCAGGCGCGCCACGCTCTCGGGCAACTCCTCCAAGGGCAACGCCGCCTTGGCCTTCACGTCGCGACGGGCCGAGAACACCGAGCCCTTCTCCAGGTCCTTCGGGCCGATCTCCAGCCGCAGCGGGACGCCGCGCATCTCCCACTCATAGTACTTGGCGCCGGGCTTCACCCCTTCGCGGTCATCCACGCGCACGCGCAGGCGGTCGGTTGCCCCGCGCCCGGTCCAGGCCGTGAGGTCGGTCTTCACCTTGTGCGCCGCCTCCACCACGCGGCTCCGCTCCTCGTCCGACTTCCAGATCGGCACGATCACCACCTCGATCGGCGCCAGCTTGGGCGGCGTCACCAGGCCGTTGTCGTCCGAATGCGTCATCACCATCCCACCCACCATGCGCGTGGACACGCCCCACGAGGTGTTCCACGCGTAGGCCATCTCGCCACTCTCGGCCTGGAACTGCAACTCGAAGGCCTTGGCGAAGTTCTGCCCGAGGTTGTGCGAGGTGCCGGCCTGCAGCGCCTTGTTGTCTTGCATCATCGCTTCGCAGGAATACGTGCGCAGCGCGCCGGCGAACTTCTCGCTCTCGGTCTTCTGGCCGGTGATCACCGGCATGGCGATCCACCCTTCCATGAACTCGCGGTACACGCCGAGCATCCTGCGCGCCTCCTCCTCGGCCTCGTCGTGCGTGGCGTGCGCCGTGTGCCCTTCCTGCCAGAGGAACTCGAGCGTGCGCAGGAACAGGCGCGTACGCATCTCCCAACGGACCACGTTGGCCCACTGGTTGATGAGGATCGGCAGGTCGCGATAGCTCTGCGTCCACTTCGCGAACATGTGGTATATGATCGTCTCCGACGTCGGACGGACGATCAGCGGCTCCTCGAGCTTCTTCCCGCCGCCGTGTGTGACCACCGCCACTTCCGGGGCGAAGCCCTCCACGTGACTCGCTTCCTTCTTCAGGAAGCTCTCGGGGATGAACAGCGGGAAGTAGGCATTCTCGTGCCCGGTGGCCTTGAACATGTCGTCGAGCGCGCGCTGCATGCGCTCCCAGATGCCATAGCCATTGGGGCGGATCACCATCGAGCCCTTCACGGGCGAGTAGTCCGCCAGCTGGGCGCGCAGGACCAATTCGTTGTACCACGCGCTGAAATCCTCGGCGCGGGTGGGAAGCTTCTTGTCGTCGGCCATCGAGTGCCTTGTGTTATCGCGACCGCTGTTCGTGCAGCCAGCGGCGCAGGTCCTGCATCGTCGGCGCGTCGCCCGAGAGCGCGGCACCAGCGTCCACCGCGTGCGTCGCGGCCCCCGTCATCTTGCCGAGCAGGCTCATCGCCTCCACGGCCCCGTCCTCGCGGAAGTAGACCACGGCGCTGGCGCCGGCCTTCTTGGCACCATCCACCTGATTCCGCGTGGCCTGCGACTTGTAGCGTTCTTCGTTCAACCCATGTGCCACCGAGAAGCCCGCACCGCGCAGCGCGGTCGCCAGTTTGAGCGCGTCGGCGTAGGGGCGCGCAATCGCGCCGTTCCCGGCCACCAGGTGGAAGTCGATGGCATCGGCCGTGAAGTCGGGCCAGAGCTTGCGCTCCGTGAGCAGCTCCCCGAGCACCACGTCGCCCATGCCAAAGCCCAGCGAGGGGAGATCGGCCCCACCGATGGCCTTGAGGAGGTCGTCGTAGCGGCCTCCGCCGCAGATGGCGCGGAGTTCGCCCTTGGCATCGAAGAGCTCGAAGACGATGCCCGTGTAGTACGCGAGGCCGCGGACGATCGACAGGTCCAGCGTAACCCACGCACCGATCCCCAAGGCGTCGCAGTGCTCGAGGTAGCGCGCGAATCGCGCGATGGCCTCGCGGGCGGCCGGCGCCTCGCCGAACTCCCGCCGCAGGTCCGCGAAGCTCGTCCCACTGGCCAGGCCCAGGACGCGCTCCACCAGTGCCGTACTGAGTCCCGCCGCCGCAAGCTTCTCGACGCTCACCTCGCGCGGCTGCCGCGCGATTTTGTCCACCACCGCGTACACCGCCCCGCGCTGCGCCTCGGTCACACCAAGCGTCTCGAGCACACCATTCAACATGCGCCGGTCGCTCACCCGCGCCCGCACATCCTCGTGCGTGAGCCCCAACTCCCGCATGATGTCCACCGCCACCGCCAGCAGCTCGGCGTCCGCCACCTCGCTGGCCTCGCCGACGATGTCCACGTTCAGCTGGAAGTGCTCGCGCAGCCGCCCGCGCTGCGCCCGCTCGTAGCGGAACAGCTGGGGAATGGCGAACCAGCGGACCGGCTTGCGCAGGGCGCTGGCCTTGGCCCCCACCATCCGCGCGAACGTCGGCGTCATCTCGGGCCGTAGCGAGACCTCGCGCCCACCCTTGTCCGTGAAGGCGTACAGCTGGCCGACGATCTCGTCGCCGGACTTCTTCGTGTACAGGTCGAGGGGCTCCAACGGCGGCCCATCGTACTCCACGAAGGCGTACTTGTGCGCCACGGCCCGCCAGGCACGGAAGACGTGCGTCCGGCGGGCCAGCTCGTCAGGATAGAAATCGCGGAACCCGGGCAGTGCGGAACTACTCATCGGGGCAATTTACCCGTGCGCGGGAGACACCTGCAACCGCGACATTGCGTCGCCGACGGTGTGAAAGCTCCCCGTGACGAGCACCGTGGCGCCCCGCGAGGGCGCCAAGGCCAGTGCGCGGTCGAAATCCGGCTCCCACTCTGCGCTCCAGCCCTCGGCGCGCACGAAGGCGAGCGCGTCCCCGCCCACCCAGCGGCGACACGCTGGTGCCGTGGGGGCATCCGTGAGGACGAAGTGGTCCACGTCACGGGCGAGCGCCGTCAACATCCCCCGCCAGTCCTTGTCGTTCAGCACGCAGACCAGCGCCACCACCGGGCGCGCCGGGGCGAGACCGCGGAGCGTCTCCGCGGTGACCGCAGAACCGTCCGGGTTGTGGGCGACGTCGAAAATCCAGCCGTCGTGCCTCGAGAATCGCCCTGGAAGCTGCACCGCGCGAAACGCCGGGATGTCCTCCCGAGCGGGACGCCGGAGCCGCTCCGGGAGCGCGTCGAGCATGGTGAGGGCGGTGAGGGCATTCTGCGCCTGATGGCGCCCCGTCAGCCCGGTGGCCACCTCCAGTCGCTCGTCACCCCGAACCCAAGTGAACGACGTCCCTTCGGGTCCCACGTGAATCCCCTCGGCCGCCCCCTCGTCGGCGACGACTCGGATCGGCGCGGCGCCGCGCCGGCGTCCCTCTGACGCCAAGATCGACCGGATACCCGCGTCGGGCTCCCCGACGACCGCCGGACGCCCAGCCTTGAAGATCCCCGCCTTCTCGGGCGCGATCGCCTCGCGGGTGGCCCCCAGCCACTCCACGTGATCCACGCCGATCCCGGAGACCCCGGCCACGAGCGGATCCACCACGTTGGTGGCGTCGAGCCGGCCGCCAAGCCCGGTCTCGATCACGGCCACATCCACATCGTGCTCGGCGAAAAGCTGCAGCCCCATCGCCGTCGTCGCCTCGAAGAACGTCACGCCAAGGCGCTCCACGGACGGGGTCCAGCGCTCGAGCCAGGCCGCCAGCTCGGCGTCGGCAAGGGGACGCCCGTCCACCACGAATCGCTCCCGGAAGTCCACGAGGTGCGGCGAGGTGTACTTGGCCACGCGTAGGCCTCGCGCGCGGAGGCTGCCCTCGAGCATCGCGCAGACGCTGCCCTTCCCGTTGGTGCCGGCGACGTGCAGCACCGGCAGCGTCCGATGCGGATTCCCGAGCTCGGCGAGGAAGGCTTCCACCCGCTCGAGTCCAAGCTTCCATTGTCCCGTCGTGCGCGCGAAGAGCGCGTCGAGCGCCGCGCGGTAGGCTGCGTCGTCGCTCAGCTGGACGACCATCCAATGGCCGCGGGCTTGCCGCTCATGTGTCGCAGCAGCTGCCCGACGGTACGCTTCAGCTGGTGGCGATGCACCACCTGGTCCACCATGCCGTGCGTCAGGAGGAACTCGGCCGTCTGGAATCCTTCAGGCAGGTCCTGCCCCAACGTCTGCTTGATCACCCGTGGGCCGGCGAATCCGATGACCGCGCCGGGCTCGGCAAGGATCGCGTCGCCGAGCATTGCGTAGCTCGCGCTCACGCCCCCGGTCGTGGGATTCGTCAGGATGGACACGTACGGGATGCGCCGCTCCGCCAACTGCGCGAGCATCGCCGAGCTCTTCGCCATCTGCATCAGGGACAGCACGCCTTCCTGCATGCGCGCGCCGCCGGAGGCCGAGATGATGATGAGCGGCCACTTCTTCTCGAGCGACCGCTGGCCGAGCCGGGCGATCTTCTCGCCGACGACGGACCCCATGGAACCACCCATGAAGGCGAAATCCATCACGCCGAGGTTCACCGGCATCTGGTCCATCAGCCCCGACACGGTCAGGATGGCGTCGTGGTCGCCGGCCTTCGCCAGCGCCTTCTTGAGGCGCCCCGGATACTCGGGAAACTCAAGCGGATCCACGCTGCGCAGCCCCGCGTCCTTCTCGTCGATGGAGCCTTCGTCGAGGAGAATGGAGACGTACTCGTGGGCCCGGATGCGACGGTGGTAGTCGCAGCTGGGGCAGACGTTATGGTTCCGCGAGAACTTCTCGCGGATGTCCGTGTGCCCGCAGGCTTCGCACTTCTCCCAGGCATCGGGAGGGATCTCGAGGCGCTGCGCCCGCGGCGGGCGGGGCTTCTTGTCTTTCTTGAACCAAGCCATAGCGGGAAAATGGCCTCCCGTGCCCTATATCACCAGCCCGTCGGCCCGCCCGCGGCCCTCCGACGAGACGAGCGCCAGGATCCCGATGCTGAGCCAGCAGGCCAGCATGAACGATCCCCCGTACGAGAAGAAGGGCAGCGGGATGCCGGTGATGGGCATCAAGCCGATGGTCATGCCCACATTCACCACGATGTGCGTGAAGAACGCCGCCGTGAGCCCGAAGGCCACGAGCGAGGCGAAGGGATTGGCCGAGCGCGCGGCGATGCGCACCGTGCGCAGCAACAGGATGCAGAAGAGCGCGAGCACGAATCCCACGCCGACGAAGCCGAACTCCTCCCCGACGACGGCGTAGATGAAGTCGGTGTGCTGCTCCGGGAGAAAGGCCAGCCGCTTCTGCGAGCCGTCGGTAAAGCCCTTCCCGAAGAACCCTCCCGATCCGATGGCCACTTGCGATTGGATCAGGTGATAGCCCGAGGCGCGTGGGTCGCTCGACGGATCGAGAAAGACCAGGAGACGGCGCTGCTGGTACGGATTGAGCCGCTCCCAGAGAATCGGAGCCACCACGCCCATCGCCACGTTGGCGCCGACGATGGCTGTGCTCTCGATCCAGCTCGGCCGCTTCCAGGCCACCAGCGCGAGCAGGAGGAGGAACCACGCCCCCCACACGCCGGTGCTGAACGCCAGGATGAGACTGATGCCCGGGCTCGCCGCCATGAGGAGCAGGGGCCACGACACGCCGCTCCAAAAGAGCATGGCGAAGAAGATGCCAATGAAGACGATGCCAGTCCCGAGGTCCGGTTGCGCCATGATCAGCAACCACGGCACGCCGACGATGAGCGCGGGGCGCCAGAGGCCAAAGAGACTCGTCGGCGCCGTGCGCTCCGCCGAGAGCACGCGGGCCAGCATCAGCACGACCGCAACCTTGGCGAGCTCCGACGGCTGGCCAAGCCGCACCCCGCCGATGGTCAGCCAGCTCTTGGTGCCGGCGGCGGTCCCCGCCCCGGTCCCGATGAAGAGCAGCAGCACCAGCAGGAACACGGCCACCAGGTAGAGCGGCACGGCGCCCCACTCCAGCAAGCGCACCGAGAGCCGCGAGGTGACGTAGGCCGTGCCGATGCCGAGCACGGCCCACAGGACCTGGGTGCGCCAGATGCCCTCGACGAAGTTCGGCACATCGGTCTGGCCCGCCGAGTACACCATGGCCACGCCGCAGGCCGTCAACAGCAGTGCCAGGGCGACGAGCGGCCACTCGGTGGGCACGACCTGGGACCTCACGGTCCCTCCGTCGGCGGCAGGGAGACGACCTGCCCTTTCAGATAGTGCTCGATGATGCGCGCGGCAACGCGCGCCGCGCGCGACCCGCCGCCGCCGAACTCGAGCAGCACCGCCACCACGATCTTCGGGTCGTCGGCTGGTGCGTAGCCCGCGAACCAGGCGTGGTCACGCTCGGCGTCCTGCGCGTTTTGCGCCGTTCCGGTCTTGCCGGCAACCGTGATGCCCTCCAGCCGCGAGCCGGCGGCCGTGCCAGTCCCGACCACGGCAGCCATCGCCTCCTGCAGGGCGCGCAACTGCGCCGGCGTGATATTGAAGAGCGGCGTGCGCTCCGACTCACCGCGCACCACTTCCGGGCGGGCCGCCGCGCCGTCGGTGGCCAGCGCCGTGTAGAAGCGCGCCAGGTTCACCACCGTCTGCGAGTTCTCGCCCTGCCCGATGGCGAGGTTGAGGCTCACCGCCTGCGTCCAGCCCTGCGGGCCGAACAGCCGATCGTAGTACTCCCGGGCCGGATCACTCGGGAAGAGCGGGCGCGATTCGGCGGGCAGGTCGATGCCCGAGCGATCGCGCGACCCGAGACGGATGCCGCCGGCCACCAGCGACTGCAGCCCGATGCGGATCCCGAGCTGGTAGAAGTACGTGTCGCAGGACACCTCCAGCGCCTGCGCCAGCGTCACGTCGCCGTGCCCGTCCTCCTTCCAGCAGCGGAAGAAGCGATTGCCGAACTGGAATCCGCCACGGCAGGGCACCGGCATGCGCTCGTCGATGCGCACCTGCTTCGCTTCCATGGCGATGATGGAGGTGTGCAGCTTCCAGATCGAGCCCGGCGGATACGTCCCCTTGATGGCCTTGTTGTACAGCGGACGCCGGGGATCGCCCTGCAGCTCGCTCCAGTAGTCGCGCGGAATCCCACCGATGAACTGGTTGGGATCGAAGGTCGGCGCCGAGTGCAGGGCCAGCACTTCACCGGAACGCGGCTCCATGGCGACGACCCCACCGATCAACGAGTCGCCGAAGAGCTCGTGCACGAAGCGTTGCAGGTCGAGATCGATGTTCGTGTACAGCGCCGGCGGCGCTTCCGGCACCTGGTCGGGACGTGCCTGCTCGCGCACCACGCGCCCGCGCGCGTCAACTTCCACGTAGCGCGCTCCCTCGCGTCCGCGCAGCCGCGCCTCGTACTGCCGCTCGATGCCATCCTTCCCCACCTGCTGCCCGGGCTTGTACTCGGCGAACCGCTCTTGCCCGAGCTCGATCTCGCTGATCTCGCCGGTGTAGCCCACCAGCGCCGACACGGCCGGTCCATCGGGATAGTGGCGCTTGGGCGCCGACTGGATGATCAGG
The DNA here is from genome assembly GCA_024710705.1 of Gemmatimonadaceae bacterium. Classification (GTDB taxonomy): domain Bacteria; phylum Gemmatimonadota; class Gemmatimonadetes; order Gemmatimonadales; family Gemmatimonadaceae; genus Pseudogemmatithrix. The sequence continues at coordinate 85,572 of JANJUF010000090.1, forward strand.
CCCGGAAACTCGAGGCGCCGCTCCTCGAGCGCCGACACCAACGCGAACGGCGCATCGGGGAACAACACCGTCGGGCGCGTGGGTTCGCGGCGAAACCGTCGCACCGCCGCACCGGTCTGCTCCGGCGTCACCGGCACCACCTGGCCGATCCGCCGCATCATGACGCGCAACGAGTCTTCATTGCGGGCCAACAGCGAGATGGCGTATCCGGGCAGGTTCTCGGCGATCACCCGCCCGGTGCGATCGTAGATCACCCCGCGGGGCGCCGGCAACGGCAGCTCGCGCAGTCGGTTCTCCTCGGACTGCAGGTGGTAGCGCGCCCCCTGCAGCACCTGCGTGCGGAAGAACGATCCCCCGAGGAACAGGAACATCAGGAAGAGCAGCGCCGACGCCACCCGCGCCCGCCCCTGCACCGCGTTCGGGTGGAAACTCATCCGACCCGCCGCCGCTCAAGCCCCGGCCGCACCATCGCCAGCACGAGGAGACCCGCCGCGGCCGTCGCGAGTGCCGAGAGCGGCGTCCAGGCGATCAACTGCCACACCAGCGTCATGCCGCGCAGGCGTCCCTCCGCCAGCAGCGACACCACATCGAAGAACAGCTTGCCGAGGAAGACGAACACGGCGTTGAGCATCAAGTCGTCGGCGAAGAAGGCCGACTTGAGGCGCGAGGCACCGAATGCCATCAGCGTCATGGCCAACGCGCCCGCGCCCAGCGCCTCGGGTGTCATCGCATCGGTGGCGGCACCGAGCAGCAAACCCACCACCGCCGCCGTCCCCGGACGCACGCGCACCGCCACCACCAACGCCCCGATCACCAGGAAGTCCACGCCGGCGCGCCAGTCGAGCAGCGGCCGCAGGGTGAAATGCAGGGTGACCAGCAGCGCCAGCACCAGCGTGACAAGCACCGCCCGCGACACGTTCATCGGCGCGCTCCGGCCCGGGGAAGCGTGTCGGCGGGCGGAACGGAATCCGCCAGACCGGCGAGCGAATCGGCAGCGGCTCGCGCGCGAGCCACGCTATCGGCCGCCGTGCGGGCAGCGATACTTTCCGCCGCGATGCGCACGCGCCGCTGCAGGGCCTCCGCCTGCGCCTGCCACACGCTCTCCACGCCCGCGGCGCTCCGCTCGGGCGCCACGATCATCACGGACGTGATCTCGGCCGGGTTCACGGCGGGCCGCACCAGATAGCTGCGCGCCCACCCGGGACCGGTGGCAAGCGCCCGCACCACGGTGCCGACGAGGATGCCGCGCGGGAAGATGCCGCCGAGCCCGGAACTCATGATCGGCGTGCCCGAGCGCAGCGCCGCGCGGTACGGCACCCCGTGCAGCTCGAGCATCCACCGGTCCGCCCCGCTCCCCTGGTGCGCCGTGACAATCCCGAAGGCGCTGCCATCGACGGTGGTCGCGCTCACCCGGAAGTCCGGATGCGGCCAGATGATCGCGATGCTGGTCGTGGGGTCCACCCGCTCGATGATGCCCACCAGCCCGTCCGCCGCCACCACCGCGCTCAGCCGCTGTACGCCTTGCCGCTCCCCCGCCGACAGCAGCAGCGTGTGCGCTTCCGTGTCGCCGCGCCCGACCAGCGCCTCGGCGGGCGTGTAGCCCCAGCCGAGGGCCCGTCCCAGGCCGAGCAGCCCGCGCAACCGAGCATTCTCGGCCTCCACGGCACCGAGCAGGAGCGAGCGCATGGCCAGCGAGTCATCGACGCTCCGCAGCGAGTCGGTGAGGGCCAACGCGCGCCCCGCGCGCACGGCGCGTTCCTGCAACAGCGCGAGGGGCCCAAGGAGATTCCCGCGGATGGCCGCGGCCACGTGATCGCGCGGCTCGGGGGGCAACACGAGGAGCACCAGCGCCACCGCTGCGCACAGCAAGGCCACCGCCGTATCGGCGCGCGAGTCTCCCCGTCCTCCGCGCGGCACTCGGTGCGCCCCCTTAGGTGGTCAGCACCGACCAGTACTTCGCCTCGTCGTCGAGGATGCGGCCGCAGCCGCGCACCACGCAGGTGAGGGGATCCTCGTCCACGTGGATCGGCAGCCCCGTCTCCTGCGTGAGGAGCACGTCGAGGCCGCGGATCAGCGCGCCACCGCCGGTCATCACGATGCCGCGGTCCACGATGTCGGACGCCAACTCCGGCGGCGTGATCTCCAGTGCGCGGCGCACGGCGTTCACGATCTGCTGGATGGGCTCCTGCACCGCCTCGCGGATTTCCGCCGAGTGCACGCGCACCGTCTTCGGGATGCCCGAGACGAGATCGCGCCCCTTCACTTCCATCTCGCGCTCCTCGCCCAGCGGTGCCGCGCTGCCGATCTGGATCTTGATCTGCTCCGCCGTCGGCTCGCCGATCAGCAGGTTGTAGCTCTTGCGCATGAACTGCACGATGCTCGCATCGAGCTCATCGCCACCGGTGCGGATGGACGTGTCGGAGACGATGCCGCTCAGCGCGATCACCGCGATCTCGGTCGTGCCGCCGCCGATGTCAATCACCATGTTGCCGGTCGGCGTCTCCACCGGCAGGCCCACGCCGATCGCCGCCGCCATCGGCTCGGCCACCATGAAGACTTCCTTCGCGCCGGCGCCGAGTGCCGAGTCGCGCACCGCGCGACGCTCCACTTCGGTGATGCCCGACGGCACGCACACGATCACGCGCGGTTTCACCTTGAACACGTGGTTCTTGATGATCAACTCGAGGAAGAAGCGCAGCATCTTCTCCGTGACGTCGAAGTCGGCGATCACGCCGTCCTTCATCGGGCGCACCGCAATCACGCCGTCGGGCGTACGGCCGAGCATGCGCTTGGCTTCGAGGCCCACGCCCTTGATGCGCTTCGTCTCGCGATCGATCGCGACGACCGAAGGCTCGTTGAGCACGATGCCTTCACCCTTCACGTAGATCAGCGTGTTGGCCGTTCCAAGATCGACGGCGATCGCATTCGCCGGCAGGAACCCACCGGATTGGAAGAACGGCCACTTCATCGGTCAGGAATCTCGCGCGTCTGGGAAGGGTAGACGCCTGGAGGACGGCGCGGGTAACAGATTGTCTGCGTTGAAGTTAAAGGAGCGAACAGCGAGGGGAAAGGTAAGGAGCGAAGGAAAGGGTTGAAGCGACAAGAGGGGGGAGGACACCCTCTCCCCTCCCCCTCCGTTCTTCACCCCTTCCCCTCCGAATTTCGCCCCTCGTCCTCGCTCCTCGCTCCTCTCTACTTCAGGAACTTGCTCGCCTCGTGGTAGTCCATGCCAAAGGCCTCGGCCACCCCGGCGTAGGTCACCTTGCCATCCGCCACGTTCAGGCCCTTGAGCAGTCCGGCGTCCTCGGCCAGCGCCTGCTTCCAGCCCTTGTTCGCCAGCTTGAACGCGTAGGGGAAGGTCGCGTTGGTGAGGGCCAGGGTGGAGGTGCGCGGCACCCCGCCCGGCATGTTGGCCACGCCGTAGTGGATGATGCCGTCCACCGTATAGACCGGGTTCTCGTGGGTGGTCGCCTTGATGGTCTCCACGCAGCCGCCCTGGTCGATCGCCACGTCCACGATCACCGCGCCCGGACGCATGAGCTTGAGGTCCTCGCGGCGGATCAGCTTGGGGGCCTTGGCGCCCGGCAGGAGCACGCCGCCGATCACGAGGTCGGCCGTGGCGATGGCCTCGAGGATGTTGGCGCGGTTGGAGTAAATCAGCTGCACGTTGGCCGGCATCACGTCGCTGAGGTAGCGCAGGCGCGGGAGGGAGGTGTCGAGGATGATCACCTTGGCCCCGAAGCCAGCGGCCATCTTGGCCGCGTTCACGCCCACCACGCCACCGCCGAGGATGACCACCTTACCAGGAGAGACGCCCGGCACGCCGCCGAGGAGCACGCCGCGGCCGCCGTACAGCTTTTCGAGGTACTTGGCGCCTTCCTGCACCGCCATGCGGCCGGCGACCTCCGACATCGGGGTCAGCAGCGGCAGCTCGCGCGAGGGCAGTTCCACCGTCTCGTAGGCGATGCAGGTCGCCCCCGACTCCATGTGCGCGCGCGTCAGTTCCTCGTCGGCGGCAAAATGGAAGTAGGTGAAGATCGTCTGGCCCTTCCGCATACGCGGCCACTCGACCTTGATCGGCTCCTTCACCTTGATGATCATGTCGGCCGACGCCCACACCTCGTCGGCCGTCTTGAGGATCTTGGCGCCGACGTTCGTGTACTCGACGTCCTCGAACCCGCTGCCGATGCCTGCGCCCTGCTCCACGAACACCGTGTGTCCGGCGGCCACGAGAGCCTCGGCACCGGCGGGGACGAGCGACACGCGGTTCTCGTTCGTTTTGATCTCCCTAGGGATTCCGATTTTCATTTGAGATTTAGAGGTGAGACGTAAGACGGAAGATGGAAGGAACTGCTAGTTCGGGCCGAGGCGGACCACGGTCTGCTGATCGACGCCATAGAAGTCTCGGCACACAGCCGTCACTTCGCCCGCCGTGATGGCATCCACGCGCGCCAAGACCTCGTCCAACGGGCGATACGGCTCGTCGAAGAGCTCCACCGCCGCGGCACGGTACATCCGCGCCGATACGCTTTCCATCGACAGCGTGATCTGGCCCTTCAGCTGCTGCTTGCCCATCGCCAGTTCCTCGGCGGTGAGCCCGGCCACCTGCAGTAGCGCTAGCTCGCTGCGGATGGCCGAAATGGCCTCCTCCACCCGCTCTGGCGCACAACCAAGATAGATGCCTTGGGTGCCGGCCGTGGCGTGGAAGCTCTGGAAGGAGTGCACCGAGTAGGCCAACCCCAGTTCCTCACGGACCTTCTGGAAGAGCCGCGAGCTCATGCCGCCCCCGAAGAGGGCGTTCACGAGCAAGAGCGGGTGCCGCCGGTTGTCGGCGTGCGGCACGGTCACGTTGCCCATCACGACATGGACTTGGTGGATGTCGCGCTCCACGCGCTTCTCGCTCGGCGGCGCAGCCACGGCGGCGGGCACGGCGAACTGCTCCATCGGGCCGCTGCCCTTGAGGTCGGACCACCCGGTAGCGGCCAACACCGCGAGCAGCTGCTCGTGCGCGACGTTCCCGGCCGCGGCGACGATCACCCGTTCCGGGCGATACGCCCGCGCGTGCAGCGCGCGGAGGTCGGCCGCGCTGAGTTCCTCGACCGTCTCCTGCGTGCCGAGGATCGAGTAGCCGTGCGGATGGTCGCCCCACAGCGTCTCGCCGTGCACCTCGAAGACGATGTCGTCGGGGGTGTCCTCCACCATCGCCAGCTCTTCGAGGATCACACCGCGCTCGAGCTCGAGGTCGGCCTCTCGGAGCGCCGGCCGGAACATGAGGTCGAAGAGCACGTCGGCGGCCTGCGGCAGGTGCTCGTCGAGCACGCGCGCCTGGAACGAGGTATGCTCGCGCCCGGTGTAGGCGTCCAGCGACCCGCCCAGCGATTCCAACGACAGCGCGATCTCCCGCGCCGAGCGCCGCTCGCTCCCCTTGAACACCATGTGCTCGAGGAAGTGCGAGACACCCATCTTGGCGCGCGGCTCGTGCAGCGATGCGGCGCGGACCCAGGCCCCGAGCGCAACCGACCGCACCCCCGGCATGTGCTCCGAGAGTACGGTCAGTCCGTTCGGCAGGACGGTCCGCTGCACGCCCCGCTCAGGAGCGACTGCGACGGACGCGTCGGTCACTCGCGGCCGCGACCCCCACGCCCGCCGCGATCGCCGCTGCGCGGCCGGTCGCTGCGCGGACGCTCGCTACGCTCGCCCCCGCCGTTGCTCTCGCTGGCCGGCGCATCCACGTGGCCTTCCGGCTTCGGCAGCAGCGCCTTCATCGAGAGGCGGAGGCGACCACGCTCGTCGCGGTCCACCAGCTTCACGGTGACCGTCTCGCCCTTCTTCACCACGTCCTCCGGCTTCTCGACGCGCGTGTGACGCATCTCGGAGACATGGAGGAGGGCCTCGGTGCCCGGCATGATCTCGACGAACGCGCCGAACGCCGTCACCGACTTCACCGTTCCCTGGTAGGTCTCGCCCACCACCGGCTCGGCCGTGATCGCGGCCACCATCTGCCGCGCCCGCTCCATCGCTTCGCCACCCACGGCGGCAATGGTCACGAGGCCGCTGTCGTCCACGGTCAGCTCGGCGCCGGTCTCTTCCTGGATGCCGCGGATCGTCTTGCCCTTCGGGCCGATGAGGTCGCCGATCTTCTCGGGGTTGATCATCATCGTCACGATGCGCGGCGCCCACTTCGAGAGCTCGGGCCTGGCGGCCGGAAGCGCCTTGTTCATCTCGCCGAGGATGTGCAGGCGGCCTTCCTTGGCCTGCGCCAGCGCCTCGGTCATGATCTTGAGGTCGAGCCCCTGGATCTTGATGTCCATCTGGATGGACGTGATCCCAGTCTCGGTGCCGGCCACCTTGAAGTCCATGTCGCCGAGGTGGTCTTCGGTGCCGAGGATGTCGGTAAGGATCGCGTACTTCTTGCCTTCCTTGATGAGCCCCATCGCCACGCCGGCCACCGGGGCCTTGAGCGGGATGCCGGCATCGAAGCAGGCGAGCGAGCCGCCGCAGATGGACGCCATGGACGACGAACCGTTCGACTCGAGGATCTCCGACACGATGCGAATCGTGTACGGGAACTCCTCGAAGGCCGGCAGCACCGCCTGGATGGCGCGCTCGGCGAGCATGCCGTGCCCGATCTCGCGACGGCCGGTGCCACGCATCGGCTTGGCTTCGCCGGTGGAGAACGGCGGGAAGTTGTAGTGGAGCATGAAGGACTTCGTCGTTTCCTTGGCGTCGTCGATGTTGTCCATGCGCTGGACGTCCGAGGCGGTGCCGAGGGTGGCGACGACGAGCGCCTGCGTCTGGCCGCGGGTGAAGAGCGCCGAGCCGTGGGCGCGCGGGAGCAGCGCCGTGTCCACCGAGATGTCGCGCACGACATTCGGCTTGCGGCCGTCCACGCGGAGGCCGGTGTCGAGCACCTGCGCGCGGAGCGCGTTGTACTCGATGTCGCCGACGATCATGCCGACGAGGCCGTGGTGCGCGGGGTCGAGGACCTCCGCCATCTCGGCCTTCACTTCCTCCTTCACCTTCTCGACGGCCTGGATGCGGGTGGCCTTGTCCTTCTGGTTGATGGCGGCCTCGATGCGCTTCTCGGCGGCCTTGGTGACCGTCTTGCGCACGTCGTCGGGGATCTCGGTTCCCTTCCAATCCATCTTCTCGGTCTTGCCGAACTTCTTGAGCAGCTCCTCCTGCATCGAGACGAGCTCGCCGATGCCCTTCTGGGCGATCTTGAGCGCGTCCACGACGTCCTCTTCGGACACTTCGAGGGCCCCGCCCTCGACCATCATGATCGAGTCAGCCGAGCCGGCGACGATCATGTCCATGTCGGAGAACTCGAGCGCCTGGAAGGTCGGGTTCAGCACCCACTTCCCTTCCACGCGGCCCACGCGTACGCCGGCGATCGGGCCCGCCCACGGGATCTTGCTCGCGCTGAGCGCGAACGAGGTCGCGATCAGGCCGAGCACGTCGTGGTCGTTCTCCTGGTCGGCCGAGAGGACGTAGATGACGACCTGCACTTCATTCTGGAATCCCTCGGGGAAGAGGGGCCGGATGGAGCGGTCGATGATCCGGCAGGAGAGGATCTCCTCATCGCGCGGACGGCCTTCGCGCTTGATGAAGCCGCCCGGGATCTTGCCGGCGGCATAGGTCTTCTCTTTGTACTCGACGGTGAGCGGGAAGAAGGGCAGCGGGCTCTTCTTGTCGCTCACGGTGACGGCGGCGAGGAGGACGGTCTCCCCGTAGGTCACGAGGGCGGACCCGGCGGCCTGCTTGGCCATGCGCCCGGTCTCGATGATGAGGGGGCGGCCAGCGAAGGTCCGCTCGATACGTTGCATCATTTCTGTTTTTTCTCTCTGCTGTGCACGAAGCGCGCGATCCGCGTCAGTGCGGTCGCGCGCTCGTGGAGGTGATGCGCTTTAGTAGCGCAGGCCGAGGTCCGCGACGATCCGGCGGTATTCCTCGACGTTGGTCCGCTTCAGGTAGTCAAGAAGGCGGCGACGCTGGCCAACCATCTTGAGGAGACCACGGCGGCCGTGGTGGTCCTTGCGGTGGGCGCGGAAGTGCTCCGTGAGGTAGTTGATACGCTCAGTGAGGACCGCGACCTGCACCTGGGTGGAACCGGTGTCGGTTCCGTGCTGGCGGTGCTTTTCGATCGCCGCCGACTTGACAAACGCCATCCTGAAATCCTTGCCTGCGCTGCGCAGTGCTGTGAATGCCTAATCCGTGGTAGCACAGAAACTTAGGGCCTTTTGGGAGCCCTGTAAAGGGCCCCCCTACTCCCCCCCAAACCACCCCGTCACGAACCGCTTGATGTCGTTGAACGTGACTGTCACGAACAGCAGGAGGATCGCCGCCAGCCCAATCCGCGCGTACCACTCCTTCACCATGGTCGGCAGCGGTCGGCGCACCGCCCCCTCCACCAGTTGGAGGATGATCTGCCCACCATCCAGCAGGGGAATCGGAAGGAGGTTCAGCACCGCCAGGTTGATGCTCAGGAAGGCCACAAGGGCCCACAGCGTCTCGGCCCCCGACTGGGCCGCCACCACGCTCGACCGCACGATCTCCAGCGGCCCGCCCAGCTGCTCGACCCCGACGTCGCCCTTGAAGAGGTCGCCGAGGATGCCCAGCACGCTCCCGGCCATGCTCCAGGTTGCAGTCCACCCCGCCCCGGCGGCCTCAATCAGCCCCACCGGCTCACGTCCGGGCTCGGCCCGGGCGCCCACGCCGATCCGACCCACCCGCTGCCCCGCTACCTCCTGCGCCTCGGGGGTGATGGTCAGCGTGAGCGGCGCCCCGTCACGGATGATGCCCACGGCGACCGGACGCTCGGGCGCCGCCGAAATGGCTTCGAGCACCTCGTCCCAGCGCGTGACGGCCACACCGTCGATGGTCGTGATGCTATCGCCCACGAGCATCCCCGCCTGCGCCGCCGGACGGTCCGCCACCACGGTCTCGATCTTCGGCACGAGGTAGCCGCGCCCGTACCACGCGAAGATTCCCGTGGAGACCACCAGGGCCAGCACCACGTTCATCGTCACGCCGGCCAGCAGGATGACCAGCCGCGCGTACAGCGGCTTCGACTCGAACCAGCGATCGCTCGGAATGGGCTTGGGCCCGTGCGGGATCATCGAGTGCTCGTCCCAGTGCTTGGAGCGCTCCACGGCCTCGCCCTCGGCCGTGAGCTCGCCACCGCCCTCGAGCGACGACGCCGTCTCGTCCTCCTTCGAGGCCATGCGCACGTAGCCGCCGATCGGCAGCGCCGAAAGCGCGTATTCCGTCTCGCCGCGGCGGAAGCTCCACAGCGGCTTGCCCCAGCCGAGCGAGAACCGCGGCGCGTACACGCCGGCCCACTTGGCGGCGAGGAAGTGCCCGAGCTCGTGCACGAAAATCACGAGCCCAAGGACGAGGATCGGAGCAAGCCAACTCAACATCAGCGCATCTCCTGCACGTAGGCGCGCGCGGCCGCATCGGCCGCGAGCAATGAGGTTCGATCGTCTCCGCGCACGCCCTGCAGCTTGGCGAGCGCCCCTTCAATGGCCACCGGAATCCTGGCGAAGTCCAGCGACCCCGCCAACACCCGTGCCACGGCGGCTTCGTTGGCGGCGTTGAACACCGCCGGCGCGGCCCCTCCCGCCTTCCCTGCCGCCACGCCCAATCCCAGCGTCGGGAAGGCGTCGTGCCGCACCGCCTCGAAGGTCAGCGGCGAATGCGCCAGCGGATCGAAGCGCGGTACCCCAGCGTCGGCGAGCCGTTCCGGATAGGTGAGCGCGTACAGCACCGGGAGCTCCATCGAAGGAACCCCCATCTGGGCCAAAACGCTCCCGTCCTCGAACTCGACCATCGAGTGCACGATGCTCTGCGGGTGCACCACCACCTCGATCTTCTCGTAGGGGACGCCGAAAAGCACATGGGCTTCGATCACCTCGAGCGCCTTGTTGGCCAGCGAGGCGCTATCCACGGTAATCTTCTTGCCCATCGCCCAAGTGGGGTGATTCAGCGCGTCCGAGAGCTTGGCGCCGCGGATGCGCTCCGTATCCCAGGTGCGGAACGGTCCACCGCTGGCGGTGATCACGAAACGCTTCACGCCCTGCACCGGGAGCAGTCCTTCACCGCTGCTGCCGATTCGTCCGGCGAGACATTGCAACAACGCCGAGTGCTCGGAGTCCACCGGGATCACGCTGCCGCCCTTGGCGCGCACTGCGCGCTGCACCAGCGTGCCGCCGATCACCAGGGTCTCCTTGTTGGCCAGCGCCACCCGCTTGCCGGCGGCGAGTGCGGCGAGCGTGGCGTCGAGCCCGGCTGCGCCGACGACGGCATTCAACACGATCTGCGCGTCCGGGTGCTGTGCGGCGTCCACGAGGCACTGCGCGCCGCTGCCCCACGTGGCCGGCACCGCCCGGCCCGCCGGCTCCACGAGCCCTACGAAGGCCGGCCGCCAGCGCTGCGCCGCCTTCGCCAGCTCGTCGGCGTTGCCGTTCGCGGTGAGCGCCACGAGCCGGAAGCGATCGGGATGCCGCGCCACCACGCGCTGCGCCGTCTCGCCGATGCTGCCCGTCGCCCCGAGCAGCGCGACGCCGAGCGTGCTCACGCGGCCACCACGAGTAGCATATCCAACAGCACATAGGCGATGGGCACCGTGAACAGCAGCGAGTCAATCCGATCCAGTACGCCGCCGTGACCCGGAATCAACGCCGAGCTGTCCTTCACGCCGGCCTCGCGCTTGAGCATGCTCTCCACGAGGTCACCCACCTGGGCGGCGATGCTCATCGCCACGCCGAAGATGATGATCCCCGTCCAGGTCATGCCGAGGTGCGCGACGGGCACGAGCACGAACTCCACGATCGCCCACGTGGAGACGATCGTCGTGCCGAGCGCACCATAGGCGCCGGCCCAGGTCTTACCCGGGCTCACCGAGGGCATGAGCTTCTTCTTGCCGAAACGCTTCCCGAAGAAGAACGCGCCGCTGTCGTTGAGCCAGGTGAGCACCACCGGCAGCGCCACCAGCAGCGTTCCGGCCAGGGGCTCGATCGCGAAGCGGTGATACCGCAGCGCGTACACGAAGGCGAGCATGCCGCCGGTGTACCAGACGCCGAACACCGTGGTCGCGACCGACGCGATCGGCTTCCCGTCCGACCCGCGTGTCCAGAGCGCCACGCTGAGCATGGCCGGCACGAGCAGGGCGATCCACGCAATTCCGGGAATGGCGAAGCCGAGCCGGAGTGCGTGCAGCGCCAGCGGGACCAGCGCCGAGAGCACGATGCCCCACCACACCAGCGGCCGCGCACCGGTGCCCTGGGCCAACCGCGCGTATTCCCAGGCGCCGAGCGCAGCCGCGAGCGAAAGCAGGATGGCCAGCGGCGCGTCGCCAAACCACACCGCGGCCGCGACGACCGGAATCGCCGCCACCGCAAAGGCGATCCGCTTCGCGAACTCGCTCATGGCGTTCTCACGAACACAACCTCAGACCGCGACCTTTCCGAACCGCCGATCGCGCTGCTGGAAGTCGAGGATCGCCTCGTAGAGGTTGGACCGCGAGAAGTCGGGCCACAACACCGGCGAGAGGAACAACTCGGCGTAGGCCACCTGCCACAGCATGAAGTTCGAGATGCGTTGCTCGCCCGAGGTGCGGATCAACAGGTCCGGATCCGGGCAGCCCTGCGTGTAGAGTTTGGACGCAAATGCTGCCTCATCCACCTGGTCGGCGGCGATGCGACCCGCCGCCACATCCTCGGCGAGCAAGCGCGCCGCACGCGTCAGCTCCGCGCGTGCGCCGTACGAGATGAACAGGTTGAGCGTGAGCTTCGCGTTGCCGGCGGTCTGCGCCACCACGCGATCCACGGCGGCGCGCGCGGCGGGCACGAGCCGGTCGATGTCGCCCAGCACCTGCACGCGAACGCCCTGCTCGTGCAGCGAATCGGCCTCGGCCTGGATGTACTCCTCGAGCAGGGACATGAGCGCCGACACCTCACCGGGCGGACGCTGCCAGTTCTCCTGCGAGAACGCGAAGAGCGACAGCGCCTCGAGCCCCACTTCCAGCGCTCCCTCCACCACCTCGCGTACCGCCTTCATCCCGTGCCGGTGCCCCACCGGGCGCGGCAGCATCCGCTCGCGGGCCCAGCGGCCGTTGCCATCCATGATGATGGCCACGTGGCGCGGGACCACGCCGTGCAGGCGGATCTGGGAGAGGAGGTCGGCGGACGTCATGGCGCGGAGAGCTGAGCGGGCTCAGACCTCCATGATCTCGGCTTCCTTGGCCTTCATCGCCGCGTCGATCTTCGCGATCTCCTCGTCGTGCAGCTTCTGGAGATCCTTCTCGGCGTGCTTCACTTCGTCCTCGGACACTCCGGACAGCTTCTTCAGCGCATCGCGGGCATTGGTGCGGGCGTGGCGCACGGCGATGCGGCCATCCTCGGCGTACTTGTGCAGCAGCTTGGCCAGTTCCTTGCGGCGCTGCTCGTTCATCGACGGCAGCGGCACGCGGATCACCGCGCCCTGCGCCGAGGGGTCGAGCCCGAGGTTCGACTCACGGATCGCCTTCTCGATGGCCTTCACCTGGCCCTTGTCGAAGGGCGTGACCATCAGGAGGCGCGGCTCAGGAGCCGAGACGTTCGCGACTTGGTTCATCGCCATCAGCTGCCCGTACATCTCCACCTTCACCGTGTCGAGCATGGAGGGGGAGGCCTTGCCCGAGCGCACCGACGAGAACTCGCGCTTGGCGGCATCAACGCCCTTCTCCATCGCGACCTTGCAGTCCTTCAGGATGTTCTGGATCATGAGACGAGGGTCCCCACGGGCTCGCCGCGCAGCGCGGCGGAGACGATGCCCGGTGTGTGGATGTTGAGGACGATGAGCGGGAGGTTGTTCTCGCGGCAGAGCGTGATGGCCGTCTGGTCCATCACCCGCAACTCCTCCGTCATGACGTCCTTGTACGAGATGCGGTCGTACTTCTTGGCGGTCGGTTCCTTCTTGGGATCGGCGCTGTACACGCCGTCCACGCTGGTGGCCTTGATGATGACGTCGGCCTTCATCTGGATGGCCCGCAACACGGCGGCGGTGTCGGTGGAGAAATACGGATTCCCCGTGCCGGCGGCGAAGATCACGGCGCGTCCCTTCTCGAGGTGGCGGATCGCACGGCGCCGGATGTACGGCTCGGCGATCTCCTCCATGCGGATGGCCGTCATCACGCGGGTGTCGAGCCCCTCGCGTTCCAGCACATCCTGGAACGCGAGGGCGTTGATCACCGTGCCAAGCATGCCCATGTAGTCGGCGGAGACGCGGTCCATGCCCATCTTCGAGATCTGCGACCCGCGAACGATATTGCCGCCGCCGATCACCATCCCGATCTGTGCGCCCTGTTCGGCGATGGCCTTCACCTGCCGGGCGAAGTCGCGAATGGTATCGAAGTCAAAGCCGAAGCCCTTGTCTCCGGCGAGGGCTTCGCCGGAGAGCTTGAGGAGGACTCGCGGATACTTCAATGCCATCGCGCCGCCGCGGCTCAGGACTCGCCCATCTTGACGCGCACGAAGCGCTTCACGGCCAGGGGCTGGCCGGCCGCCTTCGCCGTCGCCGCCACCAGGTCGCCGATGGTCTGCTTGTCGTCGCGCACCCAGGGCTGGCCCACGAGCGTCACTTCGCCGAGCAGCTTGGCGATGCGCCCCTCGACCATCTTCTCGGCGATCGCCTGCGGCTTGCCGCTCTCCACGGCCTGCGCCACGAAGATCTCGCGCTCCTTGGCGAGGAACTCCGGCGACACGCCGCTCTTGTCCACGGCGATGGCCACCACCGGCACGCCAGCAGCCACGTGCTCCGCCACCGACTTGCCGAGCTCCTTCGCCTGGTCGCCGTTGCCACCGCTGACCTCGACGATCACGCCAGCCTTGCCGTTGAAGTGCAGGTACGACCCCACCGTGCCGGCGCTCTGGAAGCGCGCGATGCGTCGGAGCTCCACCTTCTCGCCCGTCTTGGCCGAGGCGGCCTTCACGATGTCGCCGACGGTCTGGGACTTGTCGAAGGCCCAGGGCGTGGCGAGGTAGGCACCATCGGCGCCGACGGCCACGTGGCCATCCACCGCGGCGTCCTGCCCGAGGTGCTCGGCGAGCTTCTTGGAGAGGGCCACGAACTCGTCGTTGCGCCCCACGAAGTCCGTCTCGCAGTTGAGCTCGATCATCGCCGCGACGCTCGCGTCCGGCGAGGTCCAGATCACGATCTGGCCTTCCGAGGCGGCGCGGTCGGCCCGCTTGTCGGCCTTGGCGATGCCCTTCTTGCGGAGGATGTCCACGGCGGCGTTCATGTCGCCATTGGCCTCCTCGAGGGCCTTCTTGCAATCCATCATGCCGGCGCCCGTGCGGGCACGGAGCTCGGCGACGTCCTTGGCACTGATCTGCGTAGCAGCCATATGAATCTCAGGTGGTGAAGCTTGGGCGGTTGTGAAGTCGCCGCCGAGAGTGGGAATGCACTCGACCGGCGGCGACCGAAAGATACAGTACAGCAGGGTTCCCGACTACCGGGAACGCCGACGAGAACCCTTACTCGGCGGCGCCTTCGCCTTCAGCGGCATCGCCGGCGGCCGCTTCGGTGCCGGGCTTGAGGCGCGCAGCGATGGCGTCGGGCTTGGCGCGACGGCGGCGCGGACGGCCCGCCTTGTCGCCGCCACCGCGGCCACCACGTTCGTTGCCGCGCTCCTTTTCGGTACCGCGCTCAGACGACCAGGTGGTCGCCTCGCCGGACTCTTCGACGTCCGGACGCACCGGCGCCTCGCGACGGGCCTCGGAGATCGCGTCGGCCACGGCCGCCGTGATGAGCTCCACCGAGCGAATCGCATCGTCGTTGCCGGCAATCGGCACGGTGATGAGGTCCGGATCGGAGTTGGTGTCGCAGATGGCGATGAGCGGGATGCCGAGCTTGTTGGCCTCGTCCACCGCGATGCGCTCCTTCTTGGCATCCACGACGAACATCAGCCCCGGGAGCCGTCCGAGCGACTTGATGCCCGAGAGGTTCTTGGCCAGCTTGTCGCGCTGGCGGGCCATCATGAGCTGTTCCTTCTTCGTGTAGTTCTCGAAGGCCCCGCCCTCAACAGAACCGGCCTCGAGCTCCTTGAGCTTGCGGATCTGCTTCTTGACCGTGGCGAAGTTGGTCAGCAGCCCGCCAAGCCAGCGCTCGGTGATGTGCATCGAGCCCGACTTCTCAGCCTGCTCGGCGACAATGGCCGCGAGCTGCTGCTTGGTGCAGACGAAGAGGACCTGCTCACCGCGGAGCACGACTTCGCGCGCCAGCTCCTTGGCCTTCTCGAGCTGGGTGAGGGTCTTCTGGAGATCGATGATGTGAATCCCGTTGCGCTCCGCAAAAATGAAGCGGCGCATTTTGGGATTCCAACGGCGGGTCTGGTGTCCGAAGTGGACACCGGCCTTGAGGAGCTCGTCGAGCGAGGGACTGGACATTTTTGGCTTCGGTTTGAGCGTTGCGTCGCGTCATCGGCATTTCCAGACCGCGCCCGGATGGCACGGCACCCTGGGATGCCTCTGCTTCGCTGAGAGGTTGTACTGCAGGGTCGGGACGGAAGACGGAAGACGGAAGGAACTGCTTGTACCTTCCCTCTTCCGTCTTCCGTCTTGAAGCTTAGCGCTTCGAGAACTGGAACCGCTTACGCGCCTTCGGACGGCCCGGCTTCTTGCGCTCAACCGCACGCGCATCGCGCGTGAGCAGGCCCAAGTCGCGGAGCTTCGGACGGAGATCCTCGTCGATCTTCACCAGTGCGCGGGCGATGGCGAGGCGGAGCGCGCCGGCCTGGCCAGTCTGGCCACCGCCGGTGAGGTTCGCCTGCACGTCATACGCGCCGAGGGTTTCGGTCGCCGTGAACGGCTGCTGAATGGCCGTCACGAGGGCCGGGCGCGGGAAGTAATCCCCGAGCGTGCGGCCGTTGAGATCCCACTTCCCGGTGCCCGGGGTGAGGTACACGCGGCAAACGGCTTCCTTACGGCGGCCGATGGTGTGCGTCGAATTGGTCGTGGCCATGTGTTACTTCGCCTCGGCCTTCGGGAAGGTGAGCGTCTCGGGCTGCTGGGCAGCGTGCGGGTGCTTGGCATCCGCGTAGACGCGGAGCTTGAGGCGGAGCTTCTGGCGGCCGAGGGCGGTTTTGGGCAGCATGCCGTAGACGGCCTTCTCGATCACGCGCTCGGGGTGCTTGGCGAGCATGGACGCGAAGGGCGTGTAGAGCTCGTGGCCCATGTAGCCGGTGTGGCGGAAGTAATTCTTCTGCTCCGCCTTGCGGCCGGTAACGCGGATCTTGGACGCGTTGATGACGATGACGTTGTCGCCCGTGTCCATATGGGGCGTGAACATCGGCTTGTGCTTGCCGCGGATGATCCGCGCGATCTCGGTGGCGAGGCGACCGAGGACCATTCCATCGGCGTCGACGACGAACCACTTCGCGTCGATGTCAGCCGGGGTGGCCGTGTACGTGCTACGCATTGGTCTCAACAACTGGAGAGGTACAACGCCTCACCGGTGCGGGATGCAACCCGGGTCTTGGCACCCAGTTAAGGGTTTTTGGGGCAGTCGGTAAAGCTAGTCCAGCGAGGTATTTGGGTCAACTGGTGGGACTTGAGACGGAAGACGGAAGATGTAAGAACCGATTCGGGATCAAGTCGCAGTCTTCCTTCGTGTCGCTTCTCGCTCACGCGTCGGCCTTTCGTCGAGCCCAGTGGGTGGCTTCAGCGCGCAGAATGGCCGCCTGCGGGGGCCAAGCGGAAGACGGGCGAGCGGAAACCGTATGGCTCACACCTAAGTTATTATATCTCTTGCTTTTCTATCATAAGCGGCTTATCTTCTTTCCATGACCTCTGTCCGGAAGTATCTCGCCGAAATCGGTGCGCGTGGTGGTCGGAAGAGCCGGCGCGCGCTCACGCCCTCGGCTGCCCGTTCGATGGTGCGCATTCGAGAGGCGCGGAAGGCGTTCAAGCGCTACCGTACCCGCTGCTTCTGGTGGGCAGACCCCTCGCTTCGAATCGGCGCCGACGACGTGGCGTGGGTTGCGGAGCAGCTCATGAAGCATGGCGATCGCGAGGCCTTTCAACTCGGGGCGAAGCTATGCCCGTAACTCCCTTCCAACTCGGCGTACTCGCGACGCTCGGGAGCCGCTCGGATCGGTACCTCGCCGGCGGTGCCGCCTTGCATCATGCCCCCGACTCGCTCCGGTTCAGCGACGACCTCGACTTCTTCCATGACGCCGAGGCGCGGGTGGCGGCCGCATTCGCGGCCGATCGGCAATTGCTCGACCGCGCCGGCTACGAGGTCGAACTCGCCTTCAGCCAGCCTGGCTTCATTCGCGCACTGGTGAGCCGGGGGGGCGAGGCGACGCGCGTTGACTGGTCGCACGACACCGCGTGGCGATTTTTCCCACTGCACCTCGCGAGCGGTGGTGGCTGGATGCTGCATCCGGTGGACTTGGCAATCAACAAGGTGCTGGCGCTTGCCGGCCGCAACGAGCCGCGCGACGTGCTCGACCTCCTGTGGTGCGACGAGCACGTGCTGAAGGCGGAGGCCTTGATGTGGGCCGCGCCGGGAAAGGATCCGGGCCTCTCGCCTCTGAGCCTCGTTGAACTCTTGTCGCGCCGCGGACGACTCGACGCCGCAGATCTCGCGCGACTCTCGCTCCGCGAAGCGCCGCCGACGCCGGCAGCAGTCCGAGAGACGTGGCACACACTGCTTGAACGTGCCACGAATTTCGCGCGCACGCGCCCCGCGGGAGAGGTCGGCGTTCTCTATTTGGATTCGCACGGCGCCGCACGCGTGCCGACTGAAGAGCGAACGTTGACGGAGCAGGACTTGCGCATCCATCGGGGCGCGCCGGGGGGCGTTGTGCCCCGCATATCAGACGCCGCGCTCGGCGACTAGAGCGCGGTCTGCGACCGCTCTCAACTGCTTATCCCCGTTGCATTTATATCATAAGCGTGGTATGGTATTGTCGATGCGCTCCGCTCGTCGATTCTTCGCTGAAATTGGGTCGCGCGGAGGCCGCAAAAGCCGCCGCGTCCTGACGCCTGCGGATGCCCGCTCCATGGTGCGTGTGCGCGAGGCGCGCAAGGCATTTAGGCGCTATCACGCGCGCTGCTTCTGGTGGACGAATCCCGAATTTCGAATCGGCGCCGAGGATGTGGCTTGGGTCGCGGAGCAACTCATGATTCACGGCGATCGAGAAGCCAACACGCTCGGGGCGAAGCTCCTCCCCCGCAAGCGCGAAACTTCACTCGACGACTAGCGACCCGCTCGGCCTCATCATCGCGCCACGACCCGCGCCGGTCTCGTGCTGCTGCTGCGCTCTCCGTTGCCGAGCTGTCCGAACTTTCCGTAGCCCCAGCATTCCGCTCTGAAATCGAGTCGTATCGCGCACGTAGTACGGTGACCTGCATGAACGGAGCGGTAGCGTCCAGACGGCGCGCCCAAGTCCGGTGACTCCCTCAGGGCTCGCGACGGGTCCAGATGAAGACGGCGGCGCAGGCGTCCCCTATGGCTTCGGCCGGGAGCGCGGACGATCCGCGGTAGACCTCGACGGCCTCGACGTCGTCATCGCGAAGATTCGGCGGCGTTGCTGTCCGGAGGCCATCGAGGAACCACGCGACGGAATTCATTGTCCTCTGTGTGGAGGTGAGCGTCGGCATCCCGTCGCTGTCGGTTCCGGTCGAGATATCAACGCCGACTCCCACGCAGCGCGGCACGTTGAGACCGACCACATTGCCGAACACATCAGTGACAATGCGAATGCCGGGCACCATGGCCATTGCGGCGCGCACGCTGCCGAGTCGTTCAATGTCGTCGCGCGTGAACGTGCGCCCCTTGCCCTCGGCGCGCCGCCGGTAGAAGTCGTCGAGCGATGCCGGGGCGCCCGGGGGCATATACGGACGCCGCGCCTCGGCCACCACCGCGTCCAGGAGTTGCGCGAGCGGGCTGAGTTCGATGCGGAACTGGCGATGGACCCCACCTTGGAGATTGATCTCGGATTGCAGTGCGCCGTAGCCGATGCGGCGCACGACGAGCGTCGCGGGTCCGGCGGCGACGCGAAGCGAGAAGAAGCCCTGGCCATCCGTGCGGGTCGTGAGGCCGTCGGGCTGCAGCAGCACGGCGGCGTCCGAAATCGGCAGGCCGAGCGTGTCGACGACGGTGCCGGCGATCCAGAGCGAGTCCGTGCTCGCCTGCGCGCGCGATGCCGACGGCAGGGCGACGACGAGTGGCAAGGTCGCGATGAGGAGCTGTCGCACCGTCATCGCTCCGGGCAAATGGATGGCGGGTCCTCGGGACGGCAGGGCACGAGCCGCACCTCGCGCTCGGTGACGCCGCCACGCGCCGCCAGCGACGTCACCGACTGTCGAAAGCCCCGCGCCAGCACCGTGAGAGTGATGCGCACGGAGGCGTTGAGATCGCACAGCGCCACGTGGCCAATCTCGTCCGAACTCGCGCGCACAGCACCAGATCGCAGGAACGTGGGGAGCGTGCGCCCCCTCCAGGTGGCCAGGGCGGCGGCTGAGGGCACGCCGACATCGAGCGTGCCGTCGAGTACGCGGACCACCAATGCCGCGCGCGTGTCGGCGCCCGCCGAGTGGGGACACAACTGTGCGTACGCGGCCGCGCCGGAGGGCACGGCCACGTCCACGTGGATGGTGCTGTCCGCCGGGAGGTACAGCGTGCGTCGACCGTCCACGCCGAACAACCGCAGGCGCTCGTGGTCGACGCGCAAGGTGACGTCGCCGGCCGGCACGCGGTCGAGCGCGAAGCGACCCGCCGAATCGCTACGCACGGCGCGGCCCGTGCCGAGGGCGGTGACGCGCGCGCCTGAGAGGCCGCCGCTCGGGTGCGATGCGTCGCGCACGCGTCCTTCGATGCGGCCGATCGCCTTCGGCAGCCCTGACGGCACCGCCTTCAAGTCGCTGATGCTCGCGCCCTCGATGCGAATGCCATCCAGGTGCTCCTCGCGTTCCGTCGTCTGCGCCGTGCGCCGTTCGCGCAGCCCGAGGCGGGGCGTGCGAACTTCCCAGGTCGTGATGCCACGAATGCCGTTCTCCCACGCGCCGAACGACAGCGAGCCACCCGCCTGAGCCGGTGCGAGCGACGCATCGAGGTTCACGTAGGTGAACTCGACCCGCAGCAGATGGCTCGTTTCGCGATCCAACCAGAAGATGCCGGCGATGTCGACCTGCTCGCGCGTCGGGAGCGGAGCGAAGTGCAGGCCAAGGGCCTCGGGAGCGCGCGGGTCGGCCACCAAGCGGAAGCAATGGTCGCGCGCGAACGCGTCAGAAAGGAGCGTGCCGGCGTCCGGGGCGAAGAGCAGGTCGGGACCATCCATCGCCAAGAGGTACCCGTCGCGCGACAGCACGTCTGGCGGAAGGGTTTGGAAGAGCTCGGCGGTCCGCGCCACGATGGTGTCATCGGTGGCCATCACAATGCGACCGAACGCGTCGAGTTCGCGCACACGCCGCAACGCCTGGATCGTAGGCGGGCTCATTGCCGCTGCCCGGCGGGCATCGCCGAGAGCCTCGCGGGCGGCGGCCCACACGGTGCCGATTGTGCCAGCATCCGCGTCCCGCGCGCAGGCCGTGGCGCCGGTGATACGGATGGCCTCTAGCCGTCTGCCGGTCTGTTGGGCCTGCAGAGATTCCTGCAGGACGGGCAGTAGGAGGGCTAGCGCAGCGAAACGACTCGCGCGGAACATTTGCCTAAGACCCCATTGGCAGCGATGTCGGCAGAGCAAACCTTCGGTCGGGCGGAGATTGCGCTGTACACACTTCTTGCCCGTCTCGCGGCGAGAGCGGCCGCTCGGGGTCGGTACAACCCGCTAGAGGCGAGCATGCGGATAGTGACCTCGGTGCCATCTGCGATTCGCTCCATGGCAGAGCATACGGCGAGCTATGCACAAATACACTGACCTTTAGTGGCGCATTGTAGTTATCTTTCTTTTACTGGCTTTGGAAGTGCACTGGCTGCCTCGCCAAGCTTCTCTCAGTCAAGAGCAGGCCGGGAACCTCGCGGAGTCGAGTCCGCGCGACGGTCGCCGGAGACTTCGCCAGCCGGGTATCCTGATACGGATCGCCGAGCGTGCGCCGGTGCCAACCACAGTCGGGCGTCTCAGCGCGCGAAACGGGCGCCCGTCGGCAAAGCGATCGTGGACGAAGTCCATGCTCCAGCGTGGCTTCAGCCCCGTCGGCACAAGATGCGGGATCCGCACCACCGCAACCCGCTTGCGGCCCTTCCGGCGCTTCAGCAGCAGGCGACCGTCGCGACACATCCGGGCGATGCGCTTCGGATTCACTCAGAACCCCAGGCGGCGCATCTTGTTCGTGAGGCGCGGCACGCCCCACGGCCGCTTCTTCGCGGCCCACGTCGTCAGCGCGAGCCGCAACGCCGGGTCGTCGACGCGCAGGTGCCGATACCGGACCGCCGCGCGGTGGATGCCCAGGAACCGGCAGGCCCGGCGCTCACTGACCTCGCCGGTGGTCCGCACGCGGGCCACGACCGTCCGTCGCTGCTCGGTCGTCACCACGTTTTTCCCACCACGTCCTTCAGCACCTGCAGATTCAGCGCCTGGTCGGCGACCACGCGCTTGATCTGGCGGTTCTCCTCCTCGAGTTGCCGGAGCCGCTTGGCGTCGCTGACCTGCAGGCCGCCGAACTTCTTCCGCCACCGATAGAAGGTTTCCTTGGAGAGCCCCAACCGCCGACAGAGCTCGGTGACCGGCGTCCCGGCCTCGGCCTCCTGGAACAGGCCGATGATCTGCTCGTCCATCCACTTCGACTTTCGCATCCAGTCCTCCCGCGGCTGGCGCCGCACTGTGAAGACTGTCAACTAAAGACCGGACTCATTGGCGGGGGGAATCCCGGATGCATTGTCATCCTCATTTGCAGGTTTGTGGGATGACGTCTAGGTCACTTGGCTCTCTGATACTGTCCTGTCAGGAGCCTGAACGCGTCTGGTCGCTCTCGCTACCAAGCGCAGGCAGCCCGCGGCCGAGGACGTGACCTGGGTCGCAGAGCAGCTCAAGCTGCATGGCGATGATGCAGCGCACGGACTCGCGGAGAAGCTCCCGCGAGCCTCGATCTAGCTCGCGGGGTTCACTCAAGCTCAACCAGCGTCGTCCCCTTCTCCACCGGCTTCCCCACCGCGGCGTGAATCGCCTTCACCACACCCGCCGCCGGCGCCCGAAGCTCGTTCTCCATCTTCATCGCCTCCATCACCACCACCGGCTGCCCGGCGGCGACCGGATCGCCCACGCTCACGTGCACGCGTACGATGAGCCCAGGCATTGGCGCGACAACCGGCGCCGGTCCCGACGCAGCGGCCGCCGCGACGCCCAGATCCCGAATGGCGCGCGCACGCTCATCCAGCGCCTCGGCCTCAAAGCGCCAGCCATCAATCCAGAGCACATAGCGCCCCTTCGGCCCCTCGCGGCGCAGCACCACGCGGTGCTGCACCCCGCCAATCGTCACCAGCCGTACCGGCGACCCCTCAAGCTCGGCCACCGACGCCGACTGCGTAGCCCCCGCGAGCGTCGCCTGATGCCCCTCGAGATCCACCTCATGCCGCTCGCCGGCAATCTCCACGATGTACTTCACGCGTTCTCCGGTCGCAGTTCGCACAGTGTTTCCACGTGCGCCGTCTGCGGGAACATGTCGTAGCAGGTGAGCTCGTGCACACGCCAGCCCGGTAGCCGCCCGACATCGCGCGCGACGGTGGCGGGGTCGCAACTCACATAGAGCACGGCCTTTGGACGCGGGCTCGAGCGGGCGATGGTCTTCATCACGCGCTCGTCCACGCCGGCGCGTGGTGGGTTGAGGATTACGACGTCAGCCGGCAGGAGAGAGGCGATTGCATCCTCGACACGCGCGGCGATGGCGCGATTCCCTGCGGGCAGCCGCGCTGCGGCGAAGGCCGTGGCCTCCTCGTCGGCTTCAACGGCAACGACCTGCACGCCGCGCTCAGCAAGCGCCACGGCCGTATCCCCCGCCCCACTGTAGGCATCCACGACGCGTGCCGGCCCGTGCGCCATCACGCGCGCGACGAGCGCCTCGTGCAGCAGACCAGCAACCTCAGGATTCACCTGCGCAAAGCTCGCACCCGGCTCGCCTGCCGGACGGCGATCCGCCACCATGCGTCGGCGCTTGCCCTCACCCTGCCACCAGATGGCAGCGAGCCCAGGGGCGGCATCGAGAAACGCCGAGAGATCGTTCCAGTCCGCGCCGCCCTCGAGCGTGAAGTGCGCGCGTCCGCCAATGATGCGCACCGTTCCGCGGAGCCGCGCCTCGTCGGGGAGATGCGCAGCCGCGGCGAGAATCTCGCGCCAGGCGCCGAGCACCTCAGGCGCGGTGATCAAGCAATCGTGCAAATCGAACACAGCCTCAGGATCGTCAAAGGCACGGAGCCCAGCGTACACGGAGCCGTCGTCGCGGCGACGAATGGCGAGCGTGAGCGAGCGCCTATAGCGCCACCCTTCCCCTGCCACCATCGAAGGCAACGCCACCTCACGCTTGGCGATGCGCTTGAACGCATCACGCACCATCGTGCGCTTCGACTCGCGTTGCGCGGCGAGATCCACGTGCTGCCATTGGCATCCACCGCAGCGATCAGGCGCGGCATAGTGCGGGCAGGGTGCCTCAACGCGCGCCGGGCCGGCGATCTCGATCCGCTCAAGGCGACCACGCCCGACACGCCCAGCCACCGACACATCCACCACCACGCGATCACCCGGCGCGGTGCGCGGCGTGAACACCACGAGCCCCTCGTGGCGCGCCACACCGTCTCCGCCCGCAGCGAGGGACGCGATATCAATCGTGGCGGTACTCACGAGTCGCGCAGCCCTTCGCGACGCGCGAGGTCGCTCCAAGCAGAGCGCGCCGCGCCGCCGTCATTGCGCGCACCCGCAGGCGACGCACCACTCCGCGCCCGACGATCCATATCCGCAATCAGCGCCGCAGCAATCACCGCCGCCCGCAACGTCTCCTCCGGCGCCTTCCGCGAAAGAATCTCCGGCAGCCGCTGCTCCAACCACTGAATGGTCACATCCCCCGCGCGATACTCAGCGTCCGCCATCACGCGCAGATGGAACTCTCGCGAGGTCTCCACGCCACCAATCACCAGCTCCTGCAGCGCACGCTCCATCCGCTCAATCGCCGCCTCACGCGTCGGCGCGTACACAATCAGCTTGGCGAGCATCGGATCATACGAGAGCCCAACCACACTCCCCGCCTCGATCCCTCCATCCCAGCGCACGCCCGGCCCCGCCGGCAGCTGCAGATGCGTGATGCGCCCCGTACTCGGCAAGAATCCGTTGGCCGGATCCTCACTCGTGATGCGACACTCAATCGCCCAGCCCTTCGGCTCCGGCGATTCAAGAAACGGCAACCGCTCCCCGCGCGCGATCCGCAACTGCCACTGCACCAGGTCAATCCCCATCACCAACTCGGTGACGGGATGCTCCACCTGGATGCGCGTGTTCATCTCGAGGAAGTAAAAGCTGCCGTTCTTGTCGAGCAGAAACTCGCAGGTGCCGGCGTTCACATAGCCCGCCGCCTTCGCCGCGGCGACAGCGGCATCGCCCATCTTCTTCCGCAGCGCGGGATTCACCGCCACACTCGGCGCTTCCTCCACCATCTTCTGGTGCCGGCGCTGGATGGAACACTCACGCTCGCCGAGTGCGATGCAGTTGCCGTGCGAATCGGCGAGCACCTGGATCTCCACGTGGCGCGGACCGTCGATGTACTTCTCGATGTACACGGCATCGTCGCCGAAGGCGTTCTTGGCTTCGCGCTGCGCCGAGGCGAGGGCGTTGGCGATCTCGCCCACTTCGTGCACCACACGCATGCCCTTCCCGCCTCCGCCGGCGGCGGCCTTGAGCAGCACGGGAAACCCAAACTCCGTGGCGAGTCGCTCTGCCTCGGCGGCGTCCTTCAGCGCCTGCGTGGTGCCCGGCACCACCGGCGTACCAGCCTTGATGGCGAGCGTGCGCGCGGCCGTCTTGGAACCCATCGCCGCGATAGCCGAGGCCGGCGGACCAATCCAGATCAGCCCGGCGTCGGCAACGGCCTTGGCAAACCACTCGCGCTCAGAGAGGAATCCGTAGCCCGGATGAATCGCATCGGCGCCCACACGCTTGGCCACTTCAATGAGATGGTCCCCGCGCAGATAGCTCTCCGTGGCCGGCGCCGGCCCGATGTGCACCGCCTCATCCGCAGCGCGCACGTGCGGGGCCTGGGCATCGGGGTCGGAGTACACCGCCACCGAACGAATGCCCAGCTCACGGCAGGCGCGCACGATCCGCAGCGCGATCTCGCCGCGGTTGGCAATGAGGACCTTCCTCACAGCGGGATGCAGCCGTGCTTCTTGGCGGGATTCCGCATCCGCTTGCCCTGCAGCATGTCGAGCGCGTCAATCAAGCGCGGGCGCGTGTCGCGCGGGTCAATGATGTCGTCCACATACCCGCGCCCCGCCGCCACGTAGGGATTCGCGAACTTGTCCGTGTACTCGGCCACCCGCGCATCCATCGCCGCCTGCGGGTCCTTGGCGTCGGCGATCTCCTTCTTGAAGAGGATCTCCACCGCGCCCTTGGGCCCCATGACCGCGATCTCGGCGGTGGGCCAGGCGAGGTTCACGTCGCCGCGGATGTGTTTGGAGCTCATTACGTCGTAGGCGCCGCCGTAAGCCTTGCGCGTGATCACGGTGAGCTTGGGGACCGTGGCCTCGCAGTAGGCATACAGCAGCTTGGCGCCGTGCTTGATGATGCCGCCGTGCTCCTGGGCCACGCCGGGGAGGAAGCCCGGTACGTCCTCGAAGGTCACGAGGGGGATGTTGAAGGCATCGCAGAAGCGAATGAAGCGCGCCGCCTTCACGCTGGCGTTGATGTCGAGCACGCCGGCCAGCACGGCCGGTTGATTGGCGACGATGCCCACGGAGTGGCCGCCCAAGTGCGCGAAGCCGACCACGATATTCGCGGCGAAGTCCTTGTGCACCTCAACGAACTCACCGTCGTCCACCACGCGCCGGAGCACGTCGTGGATGTCGTAGGGCTTGTTGGCGTTGTCGGGGATGACGTCGAGCAGGGCTTCGTCGCGGCGATCGCGCGGGTCGGCGCCGGGGCCGCGGGGCGCAGCATCCACGTTGTTGGACGGGATGAAGCGCATCAACTGGCGGATGCCTTCGAGGCACTCGAGCTCCGTGCCGCTCGTGAAGTGCGAGACGCCGCTGGTGCCGCCATGCGTGTCGGCGCCGCCGAGCTGCTCCATCGTCACGTCTTCGTGCGTGACCGTCTTCACGACGTTCGGCCCGGTCACGAACATATAGGACGTGTTGCGCACCATCCACACGAAGTCCGTGATGGCCGGCGAGTACACCGCCCCGCCCGCGCAGGGCCCGAGGATGGCCGAGATCTGCGGCACCACGCCCGAGGCCATGGTGTTGCGCAGGAAGATGTCCGCATAGCCGCCCAGCGAGACCACGCCTTCCTGGATGCGCGCGCCGCCGGAGTCGTTGAGGCCGATCACCGGCGCGCCGTTCTGCACGGCGAGGTCCATCACCTTGCAGATCTTTCACGCGTGCGCCTCGGAGAGCGAGCCGCCGAAAACGGTGAAGTCCTGGGAGAACACGTAGACGAGTCGACCGTGGATCTTGCCGTAGCCCGTCACCACGCCGTCGCCGTACGGACGCGACTTATCGAGCCCGAAATCGCTCGACCGGTGCGTCACGAAACGGTCGAGCTCGACGAAACTGCCTTCGTCGAGCAGCACCTCGAGGCGTTCGCGGGCGGAGAGCTTGCCCTTGTCGTGCTGGGCCTTCAGGCGATCGGCGCCGCCGCCCAATTCGGACTCGGCGCGGCGCTGGGCCAGGAGATCGAGTTTTTCGCGCATGGACATGCGCGAAAGTTACTCTCAGCGGGCGGCGAGCGAAGGGCTTCGGACCTCGAAGGTCGGTGAGCTGCGGGTCTCGGAGCGCCCCTCGTACGACGGGCCCGGATAAAACGTCGCCGCAACCCGGTAGGTACCCGGAGCCGCGTCCGCGGGTAGCAGATACCAGAGCGAGGAACTCCCGCCGGCCGGCACCTCGATCGGCGCCACTGTCAGCTGGTCCACTGCCGCGTCGGTCGCGCGAGCAGCGGCGCAGTAGTAGGCGATCGCCTGCCATGTACCCGCCTCCCGGCGCTGCACGCCAGAGGCGCAGCCGGCGAGGAAGTACCATGACGCGCGCTCGTCGTTGCGGAGGGTCACGCGAACGGTATCACCAGGTGCGTAGCTCAGCGACTGGACTTCGACGGTGAGCTCTGCGCGCTCCGGATCGGTGAGAAGATCACAGCCCCACACGCCGACGAGCATGGCGATGCCGGCGACGCATCGAAACGCGAGATGACGCACGCGGTGTCGGACGATTGCGGTTCGCATACGAATTCTTACCTCAGCTGCGCGTCGCGCGTCACGAGGCTTTGGTAGATGCGAAACACCCCGGCCGAGCCAAGCTCGACCGGGGCGTCTCTTCCAACTCTGAACTCCCAACTCGTAACTGCGGTTACTCTTCGTCCGCCAGCGCGTCGAGGTTCGCCGGAATCGGAATGTTATCCTCGTCTTCCGTGTGCACCTTCGACGGCTCCGCCGGCCGCTCCTGGCCCGCCGGAATGTCGACGACGCCGAGCACGATGCGACGGTGGATCGGATCGACCTCGAGGATGCGGACATTCATCGCCATCCCTTCCCACGCCACATCGGCCGAGCTGTTCACCTGCTGGCCCGTGATGTTGAGGTGCGAGAGCGGCACGAAGCCTTCGATGTCGTTGCCGATGTCGACGACCACGCCCTTATCCATCAGGCGGGCCACCTTGCCCGGGAGCTCGGTGCCGACCGGGAAGGTCTCACCGATGCGCAGCCACGGATCCTCAGACGCCTGCTTGAGGCCGAGCGAGATGCGCTTGTTCTCGGCGTCGATGTTGAGGATGACCACGTCCACCGCGTCGCCCTTCTTCACGACTTCCGACGGGTGCTGGAC